>NZ_CP128540.1:127500-427500 GCF_021283545.2 Pseudomonas alloputida
TAGTGATCCGGTGGTTCTGTATGGAAGGGCCATCGCTCAACGGATAAAAGGTACTCCGGGGATAACAGGCTGATACCGCCCAAGAGTTCATATCGACGGCGGTGTTTGGCACCTCGATGTCGGCTCATCACATCCTGGGGCTGAAGCCGGTCCCAAGGGTATGGCTGTTCGCCATTTAAAGTGGTACGCGAGCTGGGTTTAGAACGTCGTGAGACAGTTCGGTCCCTATCTGCCGTGGACGTTTGAGATTTGAGAGGGGCTGCTCCTAGTACGAGAGGACCGGAGTGGACGAACCTCTGGTGTTCCGGTTGTCACGCCAGTGGCATTGCCGGGTAGCTATGTTCGGAAGAGATAACCGCTGAAAGCATCTAAGCGGGAAACTTGCCTCAAGATGAGATCTCACTGGGATCTTGAATCCCCTAAAGGGCCGTCGAAGACTACGACGTTGATAGGTTGGGTGTGTAAGCGCTGTGAGGCGTTGAGCTAACCAATACTAATTGCCCGTGAGGCTTGACCATATAACACCCAAGCAATTTGCTGACGCAGATTGCGGTGGTGAAGACGAAAGACCCGAAAATTCGTGCTTTACACAAGAGCTTCGCAAATATCGCATATCCGAATTCGCTGGGCTGTCCATCTGGACATTCTGGCAACAGAATTTCTTGACGACCATAGAGCATTGGAACCACCTGATCCCATCCCGAACTCAGTAGTGAAACGATGCATCGCCGATGGTAGTGTGGGGTTTCCCCATGTGAGAGTAGGTCATCGTCAAGATTCATTTCGCAAAACCCCTATCTGCGCATGCAGGTAGGGGTTTTGTCTTTAAGTAGAAGCTCATGCTTCGTCCTGGTAAGCCGCAAGGTCAGCCAGTTGCAGTAAAAAGGTGGTTGACAGTGTTTTTGAATGCTGTATTATTCACCTCCCGCGACGAGAGATCGAAGCGAGTTAAGTGTCTGAAGTTAAACGAGTTTCTCGCAAAAAACTTCAAAATAAACGCTTGACAGGCTCTGAGGAAAGCGTAGAATGCGCGCCTCGGTTGAGACGAAAAGCTCTTAACCAAACGCTCTTTAACAAATCGAATCAAGCAATTCGTGTGGGTGCTTGTGAGTATGGACTGATAGTCAAAAAGATTATCAGCATCACAAGTGACCATGCGAGAAATCACATAGTCATTTGAGATTGCTGAGCCAAGTTTAGGGTTTCTTAAAAACCCAAGCAGTATTGAACTGAAGAGTTTGATCATGGCTCAGATTGAACGCTGGCGGCAGGCCTAACACATGCAAGTCGAGCGGATGACGGGAGCTTGCTCCTTGATTCAGCGGCGGACGGGTGAGTAATGCCTAGGAATCTGCCTGGTAGTGGGGGACAACGTTTCGAAAGGAACGCTAATACCGCATACGTCCTACGGGAGAAAGCAGGGGACCTTCGGGCCTTGCGCTATCAGATGAGCCTAGGTCGGATTAGCTAGTTGGTGGGGTAATGGCTCACCAAGGCGACGATCCGTAACTGGTCTGAGAGGATGATCAGTCACACTGGAACTGAGACACGGTCCAGACTCCTACGGGAGGCAGCAGTGGGGAATATTGGACAATGGGCGAAAGCCTGATCCAGCCATGCCGCGTGTGTGAAGAAGGTCTTCGGATTGTAAAGCACTTTAAGTTGGGAGGAAGGGCAGTAAGTTAATACCTTGCTGTTTTGACGTTACCGACAGAATAAGCACCGGCTAACTCTGTGCCAGCAGCCGCGGTAATACAGAGGGTGCAAGCGTTAATCGGAATTACTGGGCGTAAAGCGCGCGTAGGTGGTTTGTTAAGTTGGATGTGAAAGCCCCGGGCTCAACCTGGGAACTGCATCCAAAACTGGCAAGCTAGAGTACGGTAGAGGGTGGTGGAATTTCCTGTGTAGCGGTGAAATGCGTAGATATAGGAAGGAACACCAGTGGCGAAGGCGACCACCTGGACTGATACTGACACTGAGGTGCGAAAGCGTGGGGAGCAAACAGGATTAGATACCCTGGTAGTCCACGCCGTAAACGATGTCAACTAGCCGTTGGAATCCTTGAGATTTTAGTGGCGCAGCTAACGCATTAAGTTGACCGCCTGGGGAGTACGGCCGCAAGGTTAAAACTCAAATGAATTGACGGGGGCCCGCACAAGCGGTGGAGCATGTGGTTTAATTCGAAGCAACGCGAAGAACCTTACCAGGCCTTGACATGCAGAGAACTTTCCAGAGATGGATTGGTGCCTTCGGGAACTCTGACACAGGTGCTGCATGGCTGTCGTCAGCTCGTGTCGTGAGATGTTGGGTTAAGTCCCGTAACGAGCGCAACCCTTGTCCTTAGTTACCAGCACGTTATGGTGGGCACTCTAAGGAGACTGCCGGTGACAAACCGGAGGAAGGTGGGGATGACGTCAAGTCATCATGGCCCTTACGGCCTGGGCTACACACGTGCTACAATGGTCGGTACAGAGGGTTGCCAAGCCGCGAGGTGGAGCTAATCTCACAAAACCGATCGTAGTCCGGATCGCAGTCTGCAACTCGACTGCGTGAAGTCGGAATCGCTAGTAATCGCGAATCAGAATGTCGCGGTGAATACGTTCCCGGGCCTTGTACACACCGCCCGTCACACCATGGGAGTGGGTTGCACCAGAAGTAGCTAGTCTAACCTTCGGGGGGACGGTTACCACGGTGTGATTCATGACTGGGGTGAAGTCGTAACAAGGTAGCCGTAGGGGAACCTGCGGCTGGATCACCTCCTTAATCGACGACATCAGCCTGCTGATGAGCTCCCACACGAATTGCTTGATTCATTGTCGAAGACGTTTTTCCTGGTCAGAACCTGGAAATGAGCATTCGCATCGAATGTTGATTTCTGGCTTTTGTCAGATCGTTCTTTAAAAATTCGGATATGTGATAGATATAGACTGAACACCAGTTTCACTGCTGGTGGATCAGGCTAAGGTAAAATTTGTGAGTTCTGCTCGAAAGAGCAACGTACGAATTTTCGGCGAATGTCGTCTTCACAGTATAACCAGATTGCTTGGGGTTATATGGTCAAGTGAAGAAGCGCATACGGTGGATGCCTTGGCAGTCAGAGGCGATGAAAGACGTGGTAGCCTGCGATAAGCTTTGGGGAGTCGGCAAACAGACTGTGATCCAGAGATCTCTGAATGGGGGAACCCAGCCAGCATAAGCTGGTTATCTTGTACTGAATACATAGGTGCAAGAGGCGAACCAGGGGAACTGAAACATCTAAGTACCCTGAGGAAAAGAAATCAACCGAGATTCCCTTAGTAGTGGCGAGCGAACGGGGACCAGCCCTTAAGTTGATTTGAGATTAGTGGAACGCTCTGGAAAGTGCGGCCATAGTGGGTGATAGCCCCGTACACGAAAATCTCTTGTCAATGAAATCGAGTAGGACGGAGCACGAGAAACTTTGTCTGAATATGGGGGGACCATCCTCCAAGGCTAAATACTACTGACTGACCGATAGTGAACCAGTACCGTGAGGGAAAGGCGAAAAGAACCCCGGAGAGGGGAGTGAAATAGAACCTGAAACCGTATGCGTACAAGCAGTGGGAGCCTACTTTGTTAGGTGACTGCGTACCTTTTGTATAATGGGTCAGCGACTTATATTCAGTGGCGAGCTTAACCGAATAGGGGAGGCGTAGCGAAAGCGAGTCTTAATAGGGCGTTTAGTCGCTGGGTATAGACCCGAAACCGGGCGATCTATCCATGGGCAGGTTGAAGGTTAGGTAACACTGACTGGAGGACCGAACCGACTACCGTTGAAAAGTTAGCGGATGACCTGTGGATCGGAGTGAAAGGCTAATCAAGCTCGGAGATAGCTGGTTCTCCTCGAAAGCTATTTAGGTAGCGCCTCATGTATCACTGTAGGGGGTAGAGCACTGTTTCGGCTAGGGGGTCATCCCGACTTACCAAACCGATGCAAACTCCGAATACCTACAAGTGCCGAGCATGGGAGACACACGGCGGGTGCTAACGTCCGTCGTGAAAAGGGAAACAACCCAGACCGTCAGCTAAGGTCCCAAAGTCATGGTTAAGTGGGAAACGATGTGGGAAGGCTTAGACAGCTAGGAGGTTGGCTTAGAAGCAGCCACCCTTTAAAGAAAGCGTAATAGCTCACTAGTCGAGTCGGCCTGCGCGGAAGATGTAACGGGGCTCAAACCATGCACCGAAGCTACGGGTATCATCTTATGATGATGCGGTAGAGGAGCGTTCTGTAAGCCTGTGAAGGTGAGTTGAGAAGCTTGCTGGAGGTATCAGAAGTGCGAATGCTGACATGAGTAACGACAATGCGAGTGAAAAACTCGCACGCCGAAAGACCAAGGTTTCCTGCGCAACGTTAATCGACGCAGGGTTAGTCGGTCCCTAAGGCGAGGCTGAAAAGCGTAGTCGATGGAAAACAGGTTAATATTCCTGTACTTCCAGTTATTGCGATGGAGGGACGGAGAAGGTTAGGCCAGCCTGGCGTTGGTTGTCCAGGTTTAAGGTGGTAGGCTGAAATCTTAGGCAAATCCGGGATTTCAAGGCCGAGAGCTGATGACGAGTTGCCTTCAGGCGACGAAGTGGTTGATACCATGCTTCCAAGAAAAGCTCCTAAGCTTCAGATAACTGGGAACCGTACCCCAAACCGACACAGGTGGTTAGGTAGAGAATACCAAGGCGCTTGAGAGAACTCGGGTGAAGGAACTAGGCAAAATGGCACCGTAACTTCGGGAGAAGGTGCGCCGGCGAGGGTGAAGGACTTGCTCCGTAAGCCCATGCCGGTCGAAGATACCAGGCCGCTGCGACTGTTTATTAAAAACACAGCACTCTGCAAACACGAAAGTGGACGTATAGGGTGTGACGCCTGCCCGGTGCCGGAAGGTTAATTGATGGGGTTAGCGCAAGCGAAGCTCTTGATCGAAGCCCCGGTAAACGGCGGCCGTAACTATAACGGTCCTAAGGTAGCGAAATTCCTTGTCGGGTAAGTTCCGACCTGCACGAATGGCGTAACGATGGCGGCGCTGTCTCCACCCGAGACTCAGTGAAATTGAAATCGCTGTGAAGATGCAGTGTATCCGCGGCTAGACGGAAAGACCCCGTGAACCTTTACTATAGCTTTGCACTGGACTTTGAATTTGCTTGTGTAGGATAGGTGGGAGGCTTTGAAGTGGGGACGCCAGTTCTCATGGAGCCATCCTTGAAATACCACCCTGGCAACTTTGAGGTTCTAACTCAGGTCCGTTATCCGGATCGAGGACAGTGTATGGTGGGTAGTTTGACTGGGGCGGTCTCCTCCCAAAGAGTAACGGAGGAGTACGAAGGTGCGCTCAGACCGGTCGGAAATCGGTCGTAGAGTATAAAGGCAAAAGCGCGCTTGACTGCGAGACAAACACGTCGAGCAGGTACGAAAGTAGGTCTTAGTGATCCGGTGGTTCTGTATGGAAGGGCCATCGCTCAACGGATAAAAGGTACTCCGGGGATAACAGGCTGATACCGCCCAAGAGTTCATATCGACGGCGGTGTTTGGCACCTCGATGTCGGCTCATCACATCCTGGGGCTGAAGCCGGTCCCAAGGGTATGGCTGTTCGCCATTTAAAGTGGTACGCGAGCTGGGTTTAGAACGTCGTGAGACAGTTCGGTCCCTATCTGCCGTGGACGTTTGAGATTTGAGAGGGGCTGCTCCTAGTACGAGAGGACCGGAGTGGACGAACCTCTGGTGTTCCGGTTGTCACGCCAGTGGCATTGCCGGGTAGCTATGTTCGGAAGAGATAACCGCTGAAAGCATCTAAGCGGGAAACTTGCCTCAAGATGAGATCTCACTGGGATCTTGAATCCCCTAAAGGGCCGTCGAAGACTACGACGTTGATAGGTTGGGTGTGTAAGCGCTGTGAGGCGTTGAGCTAACCAATACTAATTGCCCGTGAGGCTTGACCATATAACACCCAAGCAATTTGCTGACGCAGATTGCGGTGGTGAAGACGAAAGACCCGAAAATTCGTGCTTTACACAAGAGCTTCGCAAATATCGCATATCCGAATTCGCTGGGCTGTCCATCTGGACATTCTGGCAACAGAATTTCTTGACGACCATAGAGCATTGGAACCACCTGATCCCATCCCGAACTCAGTAGTGAAACGATGCATCGCCGATGGTAGTGTGGGGTTTCCCCATGTGAGAGTAGGTCATCGTCAAGATTCATTTCGCAAAACCCCTATCTGCACATGCAGGTAGGGGTTTTGTCTTTAAGTAGGAACTACAGAGATTCGCAGGCACGTCCTAGGGACGGGCCAGCACACAGAATTTCTTGACGACCATAGAGCATTGGAACCACCTGATCCCATCCCGAACTCAGCAGTGAAACGATGCATCGCCGATGGTAGTGTGGGGTTTCCCCATGTGAGAGTAGGTCATCGTCAAGATTCAAACCCAAAGCCCCTGTCTGCGATGCAGACAGGGGCTTTGTCTTTTCCGGGTTTCAATATCGGTTAGAACTGATAGCTGACCGTGGCGCTCACATTGCGCTCTTCACCCATGTAGCAGTAGTTCAGGCTGGCACATGAGGTGATGTAGCTTTCATTGGTAAGGTTGTTGGCGTTCAAGCGCACATCCACACCCGTCAGGCCGAGCTTGCCCAGGTCATAGCCGATCGAGGCGTCGAACAGGGTGTAGGAAGGCACCTTCATGCTGTTTTCCGCATCGACCCAGCTGTACCCCACATATCGCACCCCACCGCCCAGCCGCAGGCCATCCAGTGCCCCCTGGCGGAAGTTATAGTCGGCCCACAGCGAGAGCATCTGTTTCGGCGCCTGAGTCGGCGAATTACCCTTGTTGTCCAAGTCGCCCGACACAAGGCTCGGCATTGACTTCGAATACTCGATATCGGTGAAGGTATAGCCACCCAGCAGTTTGAGGCTGTCGGTCAGTTGCACATGGGCCTCCAGCTCCAGCCCTTGCGAGCGGACTTCACCGACAGGGCGGTAGAAGTCTTCGTCAGGCTGTTTAGACGCCAAATTCTCCTGCTCGATGCGGAACACCGATGCGGTGAACAGGTTGTCGCTCCCTGGTGGCTGATATTTGATGCCGGCTTCCCACTGAGTGCCCTCCGTCGGCGCCAGCGGCCGGCCTTGCTGGTCGGACACGGTGTTCGGGTTGAACGACTCCGAGTAGCTGATGTAGGGCGCAATGCCGTTCTCGAACAGGTAGAGCACTCCAGCCCGGGAGGTGAACCTGGAGCGTTGATCACTGACCTTGCTGTCGCTGTCACGGTTCTCTTCGGACACCTTCACCCAGTCCTGGCGCAGTCCCAAGGAAAAGCGCCACTGGTCCAGCTCCACCAGATCCTGCAGGTACACGCCCGTTTGTTGCAAACGCCGCTGGTAGCGGTTCTCGCCCAGTACCTGAAGGTTGCCATTGCCGTACTGCGGATTGCCAGCATCCAGCGGGTCGACGGTGCCATAACGCCATGTCACGTCGGCTTTGCGCCGCTGGTAGTCAGCCCCCAAGAGCAGGGTGTGCTTGGCTGCCCCAGTAAAAAACTCTGCCTGCAGCATGTTATCAATGATGTATGAATGCAGGCGCTCGTCGCCGCCGGTATAGGCGCGGTTTAGCCTATTGCTGTCCACATCTGCCCAGCCGGCGGAGTACACCTGGTCCATCGACACGTCGGAATCCTGATAGCGAAAGTTCTGCCGCGCGGTGAACACATCATTGAAGCGGTGCTCAAACTGGTAGCTGAAGGATTGCTGCGTGCGCTCGTAGTTGTCGATGCTCGGCTCGCCTTCGAAGAAATGGTCTGACAGGCGCAAGCCGTTGCGCTTGTGCAGCATACCGTCTGCAGGGTTGCCGCCGTGGTACCCACCGTTAGGGTCGTGCTGCAAATAGGCCTGCAGCGTGAGTGAGGTGTCTTCGGTGAAGTCGACACTGATAGCAGGGGCGATGGCGTAACGTTCTTCCTTGTTGTGGTCGAACTGAGTGTCGGAAGCGTCCGCCAAACCCGTCAGGCGATACGCAATGCGTTTGTCGTCATCCACAGGACCACTGAAGTCGAAGCCCACGCCACGCTGGCCCTGAGTACCCATAGTGGCCTGAACCTGATGGTAAGGAGCAAAGAGTGGCTTCTTGGTGGTCAGGGCTACCAGGCCACCCGGCGAGCTTCGCCCGTACAGTACCGAAGACGGTCCCTTGAGAATGTCGATGCGCTCAAGGAAGTATGGGTCTACCTGCATGGTGCTGTAGGTGCCGTTGTCTCCCATTGACTTGAGCCCATCGACGTAGATGTTGTCCACCGAGCCGTCGTTGAAGCCGCGCATGGCTACATAGTCATAGCGATGAGTGGCACCGTACGGGTTGGTCAGTACTCCAGGCGTGTAGCGCATTGCTTGGGCAACGGTCTGAGAGCCCTGATCATCCATTTGCTGGCGAGTAACTACCGAGACTGATTGGGATGTCTCCACCAAGGGCATGCTGGTCTTGGTCGCCACCTGGCTGTGCGTGGCGTTGTAACCCTCCATGCTGCCCAGTGCGTTGCCGAGGGAGAAACTACGGATGTCGGTGTCTGGCAATGCCAGGGCGGCGTTCTGACGCTGTGCCTGCAGCACATAGTTACGTCCCCCCTGGCTGACGGCTTCCAGTCCGCTGCCATTCAGCAACTGGCGCAGCGCCTGATCGGCTGTGTACTGCCCCTGCAGTCCGTTGGAATGCAGGCCATCGGTCAGCTGAGGCGTGCTCGATAGGGTGATCCCGGCCTGGCGAGCGATTGTGTTGAGCACGTCGGTCAGTTGGCCAGCTGGTATTGCATAGTGTTGGCTCACTTCGGCTGTGTCGGCCGCAACGGAAAGTTGCGGAACAGTTGCCAGGCCCAGGGCGGTACCAAACAGAACAGCCCGGATGGCATGGCGCAAGTGAGCTGATTGCAGGACTGGACGAAAATCATTCGGGCTGAAAGTGTGGGTTAACACTGGGTTGGTAGACATGAAGGGTCCGTTAAAGTGTCGAGGGCAGAAAGTGTTGCTTACTGTCCTAGCCGGACCTGGATTCAAAACCCGCCAGAAATCGATAACGCCTTATCAGGTGATGCTCTCTACATGCACCCACCAGCGTGTACGCCGACGAAGTCGTACGGGCAACGTCTGCGGTAGCAGCCGAAGCAGTTGCTCCGGGTCTTCGAGGCGGAACACCCCCGACAGGCGCAGGTCGGCAATCTCATTGCTGCAGCCCAGGTAACCATGGCGATAGCGGCTGACCTGCGCGAGGAAGTTGGAGAGGCGCATGTCCTGAGTGACGATCAACCCTTCAGTCCAGGCCATCGCATCCATGTCCATGTGCGCGAGCCGGTGCGCACCTTGAGCATCCAGGCGCCAGTTCTGGCCACCTTCGATCCACTGAAGTTGGCCAGCACCAGGCCGGTGTATCGCCACTTTGCCGTGGCTGACGCTGACACGTGTGCAGTCGCTATCCTGATAGGCCACAAAGCGTCCTTCGAAGCCTTCCAGCAGCGCGTCGCGGGTTTCTACCAGTAGGGGATGCCGGGGGTTGCAGTTGATCATCAATTCCCCAAGCTTCAGGCGGACCAGACGCTGTTGATCATGGAAGGCCAGGTCCACGGCACTGCAGGTATTGAGTTGCATCAGCGAGCCATCGGGCAGGGTGAAGACGCGTCGCTCGCCCGTGCCGGTGGCATAGTCTGACGTCCAGGCACTCACAGTATCGAGGTCTTTGGCCAGCCAGCTCGCCGACCCTGCCATGACAACGCCGCCAAGCAGCTTCAGCGCCTGTCGACGGCGCAGGCGCTGCTGGCTGGTTTCCAGTGTCTGCAATGCCAGCCCGGCACCCGGGATAGCGCGCAGGTCAAGGTCCTTATGAAGGTGAACCATACGCTGCCAGGCCTGTTCGTTTTCGTGGTGGCTGCTGCGCCATTGCGCGCACTGTTGTTGCAGAGCTGGATCGTGCCCGCTCTCACGCAGCCGCAGCATCCACTGAATGGCCTGCCTGACCGTTTTTGTATCAGGGCGTGCGACGGTCATGGATTCAGCAGTCGTCTTCATAGCGCAGCACGTAGCAGTGATAGAGCGCATTGGCGATGTAGCGCTCAACGGTGCGCACGGAGATCCCCATCTGTTCGGCGATGGCCTGATGCTTCAGCCCCTCGCATTGAGCCAGCAGGAATGCGCGACGTACCTTGGGTTTGAGGCCGTCGAGCATGCGTGCAATACGCTCAAGCAATTCCAGCAGCAGCTCGCGGGTCTCGACTGAGGGGACCAGTGCTTCCGGCACATGGGCCAAAGCCTCCAGATAGGCCCTGTGCAGTTCCTCGCGGCGCCAATGATCGATCACCAGCCCACGCGCTACCGTGCGCAGGAAGGCCCTGGGCGCATTCAGCTGCAATTGTTCACGACGCTGTAGCAAGCGGACGAAGGTATCCTGGGCGAGGTCAGCCGCATCGGCTGCGTTGCCGAGCTTGCTACGCAGCCAGGTATGCAACCAGCCGTGGTGGTCACTGTAGAGCGTTTGCACGGAATCGTTGCTGGGCATGGAGGAGGGCGCCGGCATCAATGGACGTTAATGATAATTAGTCTCATTGTTGGCGGAGCAAGATTAATTTGCAACCCATCAGTTAACGCGTAAAGCCGGTAATGGGCTAACGCCCCAATTGCGTATCCAGGTAATTGCGGATCACCCGCGCCCCGCCATTGAGGTGCCGTTCCAGCACCGCTACCGCTTCGTCCACCAGCTTGTCGCTGGCTGCATCTACCAGTGCGTTGTGATCGTCCTGAGTGAGCTTGCCCAGGCCCATGGACGAAAGATGGAAGCGCAGGAAGCGTTCTTCCTCGTTCAGTTCGTTCTCGATAAGGCGCAGTAGTTTCTTGTTCGGCGCCTTGCTGTACAGCGCCATGTGGAGCAGGCGGTTGAGGCGGCCAATTTCGGTGTGGCTGGTCTCGTTCTCCAGTTGCTGGATATACCCGCGGGCGCTGGCGATGTCGCTGGCATCAAGCAGCGGGATAGACTGGCGCAGCGCCTCGCTCTCGAGCAATACGCGAAGGGCATAGGTGTCCACTGCATCCTCGCCGATCAGCGGTGCAACGACGGCGCCCTTGTGCATCTCCACTTTCAACAGGGATTGCGCTTCGAGCTGGCGCAGGGCTTCGCGCACGGGCATGCGACTGACGCCGTACAGGGTGGCGAGCTCTTGTTGGCGAACGGCAGTACCAGGGGGCAAGCGACCATCGAGAATGGCGCTGCGCAGGCGTTCTTCGATCACGGCACGGGCCTGATGCGGCGGCAACTGCTCGCTGGCCAGCACATTGCTCAATTTGATTTTCTTGGCCACGCGACGCCTGCCTCAACGATGACTGTATTGGATCCAATGACACTAGTAACAGCTTGTGAGGGTGTCAAACCTGCACCCACACTGGTACGGGCGCCCCAAAAGCGCGGCTATGGTGGAGGAAGTCGCACGTCAAAGGAAGCTGCCTATAGAAAGATGTAAGCAGAAAGTATAGGCGGGCTGACAGCCGGGTGCGTGATTGCAGGGTGCCATTGTCTTTTGCGGTGGCAAGCCCCACCATCGCTGCTTTCGACTGGTCTGAACAGGGCTTCGCAGTGGCGATATCCTGGTTGCTCAAAACCGTAGTGCGCTATGTCGGCTTTGCCGTGCTGCTGGGCAGTCTTCTGCTGGGCGGCTTGCACGCGGATTGGGATTTCTCCCAGATCAGCCGCAAGTCGCAGGCTCTGTACGGCCCACTAGGTGCCGGGCAGGGTCGCATCGATGCCTGGCAGAGCCTGATGGCCACGCAGAAGCAGGGTACCGAGCTTGAAAGGTTGCAAGTGGTCAACCGCTTCTTCAACCAGCAATTGCGGTATGTCGAGGATATCGATCTGTGGCATGAGGTCGACTACTGGGCCACACCTGTGCAGGCACTGATCAAAGGTGCAGGGGACTGCGAGGATTACGCCATCGCCAAATATTTCAGTCTACGGCGCATGGGAATCCCCAGCGAAAAACTGCGCATCACCTACGTCAAGGCGCTGCGGCAGAACCGGGCACACATGGTCCTGACCTATTATTCAAGCCCACAGGCCCAGCCTTTGGTGCTGGACAGTCTGATGGATGCCATAAAGCCGGCAAGCCAGCGTACCGACCTGCTGCCGGTGTACGCCTTCAATGGCGAGGGGTTGTGGCTGACGGGCGCGGCAGGGAACAAGAAGGTTGGTGATACCAAGCGGCTGTCACGCTGGCAGGATTTGTTGAAGAAAATGCAGGCCGAAGGGTTCCCGGCCGAGCCGGTTTACTGAAGGAGCACAGATGTCACTGTTCAAACAATTGCTGTTGGCCATTTGCCTGTTCCTGGTGGTCGCCTTCAGTGGCAGTTTCATGGTCAGCCTGGAAAGCTCGCGCAGCCAGTACGTCAACCAGCTGCGCTCGCACGCCCAGGATGCGGCCACCGCACTGGCGCTTTCGCTGACGCCGAATATCGACGACCCAGCGATGGTCGAGCTGATGGTCAGCTCGATTTTCGACAGTGGTTACTATGCAAGCATCAAGGTCGTCGACCTGGGTTCCAACGCCGTGCTGGTGGAGCGTCACGCCGAGCCAGACCCTGGTGGTGTGCCGCTTTGGTTCGTGCGCCTGATCGGCCTCGAGGCCGCCGGCGGCGATGCAATCGTCAGTCGTGGCTGGCAGCAGGCCGCGCGCGTTGAAGTGATCAGCCACCCGATGTTCGCCATTGCCAAGCTTTGGCAAAGCGCCTTGGGCAGCCTGGGTTGGTTGCTGTTGTGCGGTGCGGCCAGTGCCGTGCTCGGTGCTTTGCTGTTGCGCCGCCAGTTGAGGCCGCTGGACTACATGGTAGAGCAATCTCACGCTATTGCCCGCCGCGAATTCCTCAGCCTGCCAGAGTTGCCACGCACGCCGGAGCTACGCCGCGTAGTGCAAGCGATGAACCAGATGGTCGAGAAACTCAAAGCCCTGTTCACCGAGCAGGCCGAGCGCAGTGAGCGGCTGCGTGCGGAGTCCTACCAGGACAGCCTGACCGGGCTGTCGAACCGCCGCTATTTTGAAATGCAGCTGAACAATCGGGTAAGCAACCTGGAAGACGCGCGCGCCGGTTACCTGCTGTTGCTGCGGGTTCAGGGCCTGGCTGGCCTGAACGCCCGCCTTGGCGGCCAGCGTACCGACCAGTTGTTGCAAGCGGTAGGTGAACAGCTGCGTCGTACTTGTGCCAGCTACCCGGAAACCAACGACCTCATTTCCCGCAGCCGCGGCGGCGAGTTTGCAGTGCTGGCACCGGGCATGGTGCATGAGGAGGCAGTACACCTTGCCCAGGCTCTGGAGGCAACGTTGCAGAGCCTGCACGAAACGGGGGCCAGTGATATCGACCCGGTGGCTTGTATAGGCCTGGCGCCATTCAGCCCTGGTGATTCACCCCAGGCATTGCTGAAGCTGGCCGACGAGGCTCTGGCCCGCGCTGAGAACCAGCCAACGCCGGGCTGGGTATGCCTTGAGCAAGGTGTTGCTGCGGTTGCTGCGGATAGTCAGCATGCCTGGCACGAACGGCTCGACCAAGCGTTCATCAATGGGCATTTCGAGTTGTTCTTCCAGCCAGTGATAGAGTGCGCTTCCTCGCAACGGGTACTGCACCACAAAGTTATTTCGCGTTTGCGCGATGGCCAGGGCGAGGCCTTGCCGGCGGGCCGCTTCCTGCCTTGGCTGGAGCGCTTCGGCTGGATGCCGCGGCTGGATGTGCTGGTGCTGGAGAAAGTGTTGGCGCACCTGCGAGGGCATGACCAAGTGCTGGCGTTGAACCTGTCCGCCGCCACCCTGGCCGACCCCAAGGCCCTTCAGCGCGTTTTCGAGCTGCTGGGCCAGAATGCGGCGCTCGGTCCGCGGCTGGTTTTTGAAATTGGCGAGGAGCAGTTGCCTGAGCAGGCAGCGTTGGAGCAACTCACCCGGCGCCTGCATGGGCTTGGCTTCGGGTTGGCTTTGCAACGCTTCGGTGGGCGCTTCAGCATGATTGGCAACCTGGCGCATTTGGGCCTGGCGTACCTGAAGATTGACGGCAGTTACATCCGCAACATCGATCATGAGCAGCACAAGCGGCTGTTCATCGAAGCGATCCAGCGTGCGGCGCATAGCATCGACCTGCCGCTGATTGCCGAGCGAGTCGAGACGGAAGGGGAGCGGTTGGTGTTGCTGGAGATGGGAGTAGGCGGGATTCAGGGGCAACTGGTGGGTGAGCCTGCGCCTTGGCGCTGAATGGCCTCTCGCGTGCCGCTGTAGGCGTGGGCTAGAGCCGCAAAAGGGCCGCGTAGCGGCCCCCAGGTTCACGTAGCGATTTGCAGGGCTGCTTGTACAGCCCTGTCGCGACATGAGGCCGCTCCTAAAGCAATGGCGAAACCCGCAGGTTGGCTATCACCGCTCGCGCAGCGCTTCCGAACGCGCCTTCATGATCGGCTTGAGCAGGTAGCTCATGATGGTTTTCTTGCCTGTCATGATGTCCACCGTCGCCACCATCCCCGGAATGATCAGCAGTGGCTTCTCGTCAGTCCCCAGGTGGCTGCGATCAGTGCGCAGCTTGATCAGGTAATACGTAGTCTTCTTGTCTTCATCGGTAATGGTGTCGGCGCCAATCTGCTCCAGCTTGGCCTTGAGCCCACCGTAGATGGTGTAGTCATACGCGGTGAACTTGACCGTCGCTTCCTGGCCAGGGTGCAGGAAGGCGATGTCTTTGGGCAAAATTTTCGCCTCAATGACCAGCGTGTCGTCCAGCGGCACGACTTCGATGATATCACTGCCTGGCTGGATTACCCCGCCAATGGTGTTCACCAGCAGTTGCTTGACGATACCGCGTACGGGCGAGGTGACCAGTGTGCGGTGCACCCGGTCGTCCAGCGCCTTGCTGGTGGCGGTAGCCTTGTTCAGTTCGGTGCGTGCCTCGTTCAGCTGGGTCAGCGCTTCGCTTCGGAACTTGCCACGCGTCTCTTCGATCTTGCTTTGCACCTCGCGTATGGCCGCCTCTGCGCGCGGGATCGCCAGCGCAGTGGAGTCCAGCTGACCGCGGTTTTCCACTTCAGCACGGCGCAGGCGCAGCACTTCAACCTGGGAAATCGCGCCGGTTGCCACCAGCGGTTCGGACATGCTGATTTCCTTGCGCAGCAGCTCGAGGCTGTTGGCGTACTGGGTGCGTTTGGAGCTGTATTCGCGCAGCTCCTGCTGGCGTTGGACCAACTGCTGTTGCAGGCCGCCAATTTCGTCCTGCAGTTGCTGGCGCCGGCTCTGGTACAGCGACTCCTCACTGGCCGCCTGGTTTGGCGCGGCTTTACGCAGCTTTTCGTCGATAATCAGCGGGCGGTCCTCTACCTCGGCACTCAAACGTTCGACTCGCAGGGCCATGGCCAGGCGGTCAGCCTCGGTTTCACCAACGTTGGAGGCGAAGCGGGTTTCATCCAGGCGCAGCAATGGCTGGCCCACTTCGACGATCTGCCCCTCCTTGGCGAAGATTTCGGCGACGATGCCGCCCTCCAGGTTCTGGATCTTCTGCACCTTGGAAGACGGAATGGCCTTGCCTTCACCCCGCGTAACTTCGTCGATGGGCGCGACGCTGGCCCATACAATCAAGAACACGAAGAACAGGATCACGCCCCAGATGGTCAGCCGCACCACGCGCGGTGCATCTTCGATCAGGGCCTTGTTCACCTCGGGCAGCGGCTGGCCGCCAAGCGAGTCGCTGCCTTTGAAATAGCGCCGCAGGCCGTCCTTGAACTGCCCCATATCCAGCTTATGCAACACTGATCTGCCCCTTCTTCAGTGCATCCATGACCGCGGCTTTCGGGCCGTCGGCGACAATCTGCCCGCGATCGATCACGATCAGCCGGTCTACCAGCGACAGCAATGAGGCACGGTGCGTGACCAGCAGTACCGTCTTGCCCTCCACCACCGCTTGCAGGCGCTGCTTGAGGCGTTCTTCACCGGTGTTGTCCATGGCGCTGGTCGGCTCGTCCAGCAGCAGGATCTGCGGGTTGAGCAGCAGCGCACGGCCCAAGGCGACGTTCTGCCGCTGGCCGCCGGACAGGTTTTGCCCGCGTTCACCCACTTGCAGCTCGTAGCCGTCGGGGTGCAGCCGGGCGAATTCATGTACGCCCGCCAGTTCAGCGGCCTGCAGGATCAATTCGTCCTCGATGTAGCGGGCGCCGCTGACCAGGTTGTCACGCAAGGTGCCGGCCAGCAGCTGGATATCCTGGGGGACGTAGCCGATGTTGTGGCGCAGTTCGCTGACATCGATCTGGCGAATGTCGACGCCATCAACCAGCAGCGAGCCACCATCGGCCTCGTACAGGCCGACGATGAGCTTGGCCAGCGAGCTCTTGCCGGAGCCGCTGCGGCCGATGATGCCGACCTTCTCGCCAGGGCGGATGGTCAGGTTGATATTCTTCAGGGCCAGGTTCTGCTGGTTCGGATAAGTGAAGTCGACCCCGCGGAACTCGACGCTGCCCTGCAGCACCTTGCGGCTCAGCGGGCGTTCTTCGAAGTTGCGCTCTTGCGGTAGATCCATCATGTGGTCGGTGGAGACCATGGTCACCTTGGCTTGCTGGTAGCGGGCCAGCAGGCCGTTGAGCTGGCCCAACGGGCCGAGGGCACGGCCGCTGAGCATGTAGCAAGCCACCAGGCCGCCCATGCTCAGGTTGCCGTCGATGATCAGGTACACGCCGACGCAGATCATTGCCACGCCTGCCAGTTGCTGGATCAGCAGGGTGATGTTCATCGCCAGGCTCGACAGCACTTTCACGCGCAGTTCCAGCCGGCTCAGGGTGCCGAGGGTTTGCTCCCACATATACTGGCGTTCGCTTTCGGCGTTGTTGACCTTTACCGCATCCAGACCCGCCAGGGTTTCGATCAGGCTGGACTGGCGCTCTGATGCCAAAGCCATGGTCCGCTCCATGGTCGCCATCAGTGGCCGCTGCAGGGCGTAGCCGATGCCCAGAGCCAGCGGGAAGGCGATGATCGGTATCCACACCAGGTGCCCGCCAATGATGGCGATGACGATCAAAATCAGGATGGTAAAGGGCAGGTCGATCAGGCTGGTCAGGGTCAGCGAGGCGAGGAAGTCGCGCAGGCCCTGGAACTCGTGAATGTTCTGGGCAAAGCTGCCTACCCGCGCCGGCCGGTACTTCATCGACATGCCGACGATACGTTCAAACAGCGTTGCCGAGATGATCAGGTCGGTCTTCTTGCCGGCCAGGTCCAGGCACAGGCCGCGAAGGCCTTTGAGGATCAGGTCGAAGATATACGCGCCGGCGATACCGATGGCCAGTACCCAGAGCGTCGAGGTGGCCTGGTTTGGCACCACTCGGTCATACACGTTCATCACGAACAGCGGCGCGGCCAAGGCGATCAGGTTGATCACCAGGCTGGCGGCGATGGCGTCGATATACAACCACTTGCTGCGCAGCAGGGTGTCGCGGAACCACGACTTCGCTCGTGGGATGAGGTTGCCGTGGTTGACATCGAACTTGTGCTGCGGCTGCGCGAAGAACACGCGGCCGCTGTAGTCGCTTAGCAGGGCTTCGCGGCTGACATGCACCTCGCCACCGTCGCTCTCGCTGAGTAGCAGGCGCGCGGTGTCATCGTTCTCCCAGCCGAGCAGGACGGCGCTGCGGCCCTCCTTGAGCAGCAGCATGGCCGGCATGGCGATACTCGGGATCTGCTCCAGCTTTCGCTGAAGCAGGCGCCCCTGCAGGCCAGCCCGGGCCGCGGCGCGCGGCAGCAGTTCAGGGCTCAGGCGCTGGGCGGGTAGCGGTAGGCCTGTTGTCAGCATGACCCGGCTGGCGGGCTTCTGGTGCAGGACACACAGGCTCAGCAGACTATCCAGCAGGGGATCGTCATGCTGACTGCGTGGATCGTGGCTGAGTTGGACTCGACTGACTTCGGATTCCACGCGGCGCTCTCTTCATCCTTGTGGTGGGTGGGGTGGGTGTGCCGTCGTTAAGGTCAGGCCGGCTCACCCTGGCATTCTTTGGTGCTGCAAAGCTGTGCTGATAAGGGTTATCACGCCCTGGTGCTGGAGCAGCTGGCCAATGTTCGCCTTGAATCGGTGTTGAGTAAACAATTCTACGTGCTTCATTTTCACCAGACTTAGCGGGGCAATGATTGTTTCATTTTTGATCCAGCCATCATCCGGCTTGTTGCAGCATAGCCTGCCACTCAGCCAAGGCATGCAAGGGCTTTGGGTTCCAGCTTAGTCACTGTCAGTAAACAGGCGCTGGTTTGTTGGCGCATATCTGTGGCTTGTTAGTCAAAATTCATCTATAGAGTGCGGATTCTTGCCTTCTTGCATTCAATATCCGCAAGCGATTTTCAATGATCGGGATACCATTATTCACGCACTCGTCGGTCATCTCTTTGATTTGCGACACATAGCTGCTTGTGACTCGCGCAGCGTTGATAGCCGCAAGCGCCCCCGGCTCTGGCTGGCTATCGACCTCTGCCTGGCCGCATTCCGGCAAGGTTTGTGCTTATTTGGCAATCAGTGTCCGGGCGATTGACAGTGACCTGGATATTGACGCCAGTAACGCTGACATTGTCGAGTAAGTCGGTCGCGCCGCGTGATTTACGGCTGCTGAGGTGTATGAAAAAGTGCTAGGACTGATGGCTTAACACCTTTTTGATGATGTAAGACATTTGTCCTCAGGAAACGCTTGGCTAAGGTACAAATATCAATGTGACATTACATTGCCGATTGTTTAGGATGGCATGTATAAGGTCAATAGTTTGGCAGTCAGGCAATTCCAAAAAGTTATAGACGGAATATTGACGTCAAAAACGTCAAGAGATCATCGACATAGTTCCGCCTGAAGTGGCTAGCAAGCGCCGCTCTGGCAGGGAAGTACCCCATCGGGTCACACGGAGAGTCCAATGAGCAGCGTTGTAGCCATCGTCAAAAGCATTGTCGGCCAGGTTATTGCGGTATCCCCAGAGGGCATCCGGCGTGTACTTATCGAAGGTGACCGCCTGTTGGCCGGTGAGGAAGTGCTCACCGGTCCGGGTGGCGCAGTTACTTTGGAGCTGGCTGATGGCCGACTGCTCGATCTTGGACGTGACAGCCAATGGAGCGCCGATGCGCCTGACAGTAGCACCGACCTGAGCCAGGCGGCAGCCCAGGCCGCGCCTTCGGTGGAAGAGTTGCAGCAGGCAATTGCTGCTGGTGTTGACCCGACTACTGAGCTTGAAGCTACCGCCGCTGGCCCGTCATCAGCGGGTGGTGGTGCGCTGGGCGGTGGCCACAGCTTCGTGATGCTCGAAGAGACGGCTGGCCGAGTTGACACGACGGTTGGCTTCCCGACTGACGGGCTGGGCTTTGCGGTCGTACCCGATAACCAAGAAGTGGGCCTGCTGGACACTAACGGCAACAACCTGGTGACCACACCGACGGATACCACCGTCGCTACTGAGCTGACGCTTGGCGCAACCCCTTCTATCAGTGAAGCGGGTGGCGTAATCGTTTATACCGCCACCGTTGGTCAGGCGCCGACCACCAACCTGGTAATTACTCTGTCCAATGGTGCCGTGATCGTCATTCCGGCTGGGCAGACCAGTGGTAGCGTCAACGTCGCAGTTCCGGCAAACGACACACCTTACATCGACGGTGGCCAGATTTCGGCCACCGTGACAGGTAGTACCGGTGGTGGCGGGCTGACGGTGACATTGCCGCAAACGCCAGCGGTTACCCAAGTGACCGATACAATCGACACTACAACCGCGACCCTGACCGCCTCGCCAAGCGTGACCGAAGGTGGCGTGATCACCTACACCGTGACCCTGAGCAACCCTGCCCAGACGCCGGTGACCGTGACCCTGTCCAACGGCCAGGTCATCACTGTTGAAGCCGGCAAAACCCAGGGCAGCGTCGATTTCCAGACCCCGGCCAATGACGTCTACAACAACGGTTCGACCGTCAGCGTCACCATCGAGAACGCCACCGGCGGTAATTTCGAGCAACTGACCCCGAATCCGACCCCGGCTCAGACCACGATCAACGACTCGGTCGACACCACCACCGCGACCCTGACGGCGAGCCCGTCGGTCACCGAAGGCGGCGTGATCACTTACACCGTGACCCTGAGCAACCCTGCCCAGACGCCGGTAACCGTGAACCTGTCCAACGGCCAAACGATTACCGTTGAAGCGGGTAAAACCCAGGGCAGCGTCGATTTCCAGACCCCGGCCAATGACGTCTACAACAACGGCTCGACCGTCAGCGTCACCATCGAGAGCGCCACTGGCGGCAACTTCGAACAGCTGACCCCGAACCCGACGCCGGCTCAGACCACGATCAACGACTCGGTCGACACCACCACCGCGACCCTGACGGCGAGCCCGTCGGTCACCGAAGGCGGCGTGATCACCTACACCGTGACCCTGAGCAATCCTGCCCAGACGCCGGTAACTGTGACCCTGTCCAACGGCCAAACGATTACCGTTGAAGCGGGTAAAACCCAGGGCAGCGTCGATTTCCAGACCCCGGCCAATGACGTCTACAACAACGGTTCGACGGTCAGCGTCACCATCGAGAACGCCACGGGCGGTAATTTCGAGCAACTGACCCCGAACCCGACGCCGGCTCAGACCACGATCAACGACTCGGTCGACACCACTACCGCGACCCTGACGGCGAGCCCGTCGGTCACCGAAGGCGGCGTGATCACTTACACCGTGACCCTGAGCAATCCTGCCCAGACGCCGGTGACAGTGACCCTGTCCAACGGCCAAACCATTACCGTTGAAGCCGGCAAGACCCAGGGCAGCGTCGATTTCCAGACCCCGGCGAATGACGTCTACAACAACGGTTCGACCGTCAGCGTCACCATCGAGAACGCCACAGGCGGTAATTTCGAGCAACTGACCCCGAATCCGACCCCGGCTCAGACCACGATCAACGACTCGGTCGATGCCACCACCGCGACCCTGACGGCGAGCCCGTCGGTCACCGAAGGCGGCGTAATCACCTACACCGTGACCCTGAGCAATCCTGCCCAGACGCCGGTAACCGTGACCCTGTCCAACGGCCAGGTCATCACTGTTGAAGCCGGCAAAACCCAGGGCAGCGTCGATTTCCAGACCCCGGCCAATGACGTCTACAACAACGGTTCGACCGTCAGCGTCACCATCGAGAACGCCACCGGCGGCAACTTCGAACAGCTGACCCCGAACCCGACGCCGGCTCAGACCACGATCAACGACTCGGTCGATGCCACCACCGCGACCCTGACGGCGAGCCCGTCGGTCACCGAAGGCGGCGTGATCACCTACACCGTGATCCTGAGCAATCCTGCCCAGACGCCGGTAACCGTGACCCTGTCCAACGGCCAAACCATTACCGTTGAAGCCGGCAAGACCCAGGGCAGCGTCGATTTCCAGACCCCGGCGAATGACGTCTACAACAACGGTTCGACCGTCAGCGTCACCATCGAGAACGCCACAGGCGGTAATTTCGAGCAACTGACCCCGAATCCGACCCCGGCTCAGACCACGATCAACGACTCGGTCGATGCCACCACCGCGACCCTGACGGCGAGCCCGTCGGTCACCGAAGGCGGCGTAATCACCTACACCGTGACCCTGAGCAATCCTGCCCAGACGCCGGTGACAGTGACCCTGTCCAACGGCCAAACCATTACCGTTGAAGCCGGCAAGACCCAGGGCAGCGTCGATTTCCAGACCCCGGCGAATGACGTCTACAACAACGGTTCGACCGTCAGCGTCACCATCGAGAACGCCACAGGCGGTAATTTCGAGCAACTGACCCCGAATCCGACCCCGGCTCAGACCACGATCAACGACTCGGTCGATGCCACCACCGCGACCCTGACGGCGAGCCCGTCGGTCACCGAAGGCGGCGTAATCACCTACACCGTGACCCTGAGCAATCCTGCCCAGACGCCGGTGACAGTGACCCTGTCCAACGGCCAAACCATTACCGTTGAAGCCGGCAAGACCCAGGGCAGCGTCGATTTCCAGACCCCGGCGAATGACGTCTACAACAACGGTTCGACCGTCAGCGTCACCATCGAGAACGCCACAGGCGGTAATTTCGAGCAACTGACCCCGAATCCGACCCCGGCTCAGACCACGATCAACGACTCGGTCGACACCACTACCGCGACCCTGACGGCGAGCCCGTCGGTCACCGAAGGCGGCGTGATCACTTACACCGTGACCCTGAGCAACCCTGCCCAGACGCCGGTAACCGTGAACCTGTCCAACGGCCAAACGATTACCGTTGAAGCGGGTAAAACCCAGGGCAGCGTCGATTTCCAGACCCCGGCCAATGACGTCTACAACAACGGCTCGACCGTCAGCGTCACCATCGAGAGCGCCACTGGCGGCAACTTCGAACAGCTGACCCCGAACCCGACGCCGGCTCAGACCACGATCAACGACTCGGTCGACACCACCACCGCGACCCTGACGGCGAGCCCGTCGGTCACCGAAGGCGGCGTGATCACCTACACCGTGACCCTGAGCAATCCTGCCCAGACGCCGGTAACTGTGACCCTGTCCAACGGCCAAACGATTACCGTTGAAGCGGGTAAAACCCAGGGCAGCGTCGATTTCCAGACCCCGGCCAATGACGTCTACAACAACGGTTCGACGGTCAGCGTCACCATCGAGAACGCCACGGGCGGTAATTTCGAGCAACTGACCCCGAACCCGACGCCGGCTCAGACCACGATCAACGACTCGGTCGACACCACTACCGCGACCCTGACGGCGAGCCCGTCGGTCACCGAAGGCGGCGTGATCACTTACACCGTGACCCTGAGCAATCCTGCCCAGACGCCGGTGACAGTGACCCTGTCCAACGGCCAAACCATTACCGTTGAAGCCGGCAAGACCCAGGGCAGCGTCGATTTCCAGACCCCGGCGAATGACGTCTACAACAACGGTTCGACCGTCAGCGTCACCATCGAGAACGCCACAGGCGGTAATTTCGAGCAACTGACCCCGAATCCGACCCCGGCTCAGACCACGATCAACGACTCGGTCGATGCCACCACCGCGACCCTGACGGCGAGCCCGTCGGTCACCGAAGGCGGCGTGATCACCTACACCGTGACCCTGAGCAATCCTGCCCAGACGCCGGTGACAGTGACCCTGTCCAACGGCCAAACCATTACCGTTGAAGCCGGCAAGACCCAGGGCAGCGTCGATTTCCAGACCCCGGCGAATGACGTCTACAACAACGGTTCGACCGTCAGCGTCACCATCGAGAACGCCACTGGCGGCAACTTCGAACAGCTGACCCCGAACCCGACGCCGGCTCAGACCACGATCAACGACTCGGTCGATGCCACCACCGCGACCCTGACGGCGAGCCCGTCGGTCACCGAAGGCGGCGTGATCACCTACACCGTGACCCTGAGCAATCCTGCCCAGACGCCGGTGACAGTGACCCTGTCCAACGGCCAAACCATTACCGTTGAAGCCGGCAAGACCCAGGGCAGCGTCGATTTCCAGACCCCGGCGAATGACGTCTACAACAACGGTTCGACCGTCAGCGTCACCATCGAGAACGCCACAGGCGGTAATTTCGAGCAACTGACCCCGAATCCGACCCCGGCTCAGACCACGATCAACGACTCGGTCGATGCCACCACCGCGACCCTGACGGCGAGCCCGTCGGTCACCGAAGGCGGCGTAATCACCTACACCGTGACCCTGAGCAATCCTGCCCAGACGCCGGTGACAGTGACCCTGTCCAACGGCCAAACCATTACCGTTGAAGCCGGCAAGACCCAGGGCAGCGTCGATTTCCAGACCCCGGCGAATGACGTCTACAACAACGGTTCGACCGTCAGCGTCACCATCGAGAACGCCACAGGCGGTAATTTCGAGCAACTGACCCCGAATCCGACCCCGGCTCAGACCACGATCAACGACTCGGTCGATGCCACCACCGCGACCCTGACGGCGAGCCCGTCGGTCACCGAAGGCGGCGTAATCACCTACACCGTGACCCTGAGCAATCCTGCCCAGACGCCGGTAACCGTGACCCTGTCCAACGGCCAGGTCATCACTGTTGAAGCCGGCAAAACCCAGGGCAGCGTCGATTTCCAGACCCCGGCCAATGACGTCTACAACAACGGTTCGACCGTCAGCGTCACCATCGAGAACGCCACCGGCGGCAACTTCGAACAGCTGACCCCGAACCCGACGCCGGCTCAGACCACGATCAACGACTCGGTCGATGCCACCACCGCGACCCTGACGGCGAGCCCGTCGGTCACCGAAGGCGGCGTGATCACCTACACCGTGATCCTGAGCAATCCTGCCCAGACGCCGGTAACCGTGACCCTGTCCAACGGCCAAACCATTACCGTTGAAGCCGGCAAGACCCAGGGCAGCGTCGATTTCCAGACCCCGGCGAATGACGTCTACAACAACGGTTCGACTGTCAGCGTCACCATCGAGAACGCCACAGGCGGTAATTTCGAGCAACTGACCCCGAACCCGACGCCGGCTCAGACCACGATCACCGACTCGGTCGACACCACTACTGCGACCCTGACCGCCTCGCCAAGCGTGACCGAAGGCGGCGTGATCACCTACACCGTGACCCTGAGCAATCCTGCCCAGACGCCGGTAACCGTGACCTTGTCCAACGGCCAAACCATTACCGTTGAAGCGGGTAAAACCCAGGGCAGCGTCGATTTCCAGACCCCGGCCAATGACGTCTACAACAACGGCTCGACCGTCAGCGTCACCATCGAGAGCGCCACGGGCGGCAACTTCGAACATCTGACTCCGAATCCGACCCCAGCCTCGACTGTCATCAATGACAGCATCGATACCGTCACCGTAAGTATTGTCAGCAATGGCAATGTGACCGAAGACCAGCAGCCTTCCTTTACTGTGAAAGTAAGCCAGGCGCTGGACCGTCCGTTGACGGTAACCCTGTCTAACGGCGACACCGTGACGATCGAAGCCGGTAAGACCGAAGTCGAGTACAAGACCTCGGTTCAGGGCGATGACGTCTATCTTGATGCAGGCTCCATCACGCTCAGTGTTACCGACGCTACAGTTCCGGGTGCCACCTTCGAGAAGCTGGCCTTGGGTGGCCCGGCTACCGTTGAGATCTCGGACACTATCAGTGAAGTGGTGGCCAAACTGACTGCCACCCCTTCGGTGACCGAAGGCGGTGAGATCACCTACACCATCACCCTGACCAACAAAGACGGTCTGCCGATCAATAACCACTCGGAGCTGTACTTCAAGCTGACCGATGGCACTACTGTCGTCGTGGCAGCCAACAGCACCACCGGTTCGGCCACTGTAGCCGCCCCGGAAAACGTCTATGTCGGCACCAACCAGCCGGTGGTCAATGCCATCGACGCGGTCAGCGGCGCAGATGCATGGAAGTTCGAAAACCTGAACCTGGACAAGACCCCGGTCAGCACCGAGGTCACCGACGAGCCAGGTACGCCAGGCAACGAAGGCGATATCGTCAAGGTCACCATCACGGCCGACCAGACTTCGGTAGCCGAGAACGTCAAACCGACCTTCACTGTGCACATCAACACCGCCCTGGCTCACGACCTGGTCGTGACCCTGAGCAACAACGCTCAGGTCACCATCAAGGCCGGCGAAACCAGCGCACCGTACACTCACGACGCGCAGGGCGATGACGTCTATCAGGATGCGGGCCAGATCAGCCTGGGCATCAACTCGGCGGTGGACGCCACTGGTGCTGCGTTCGAGAACCTCGAGTTGGGCGGTGCCGCGAAAGTGGATGTCACCGACACCCTCGACGAGGTGGTGGCCAAGCTGACTGCCACTCCGTCGGTCACCGAAGGCGGCGAGATCACCTACACCATCACGCTGACCAACAAAGACGGTCTGCCGATCAATAACCACTCGGAGCTGTACTTCAAGCTGACCGATGGCACTACTGTCGTCGTGGCAGCCAACAGCACCACCGGTTCGGCCACTGTAGCCGCCCCGGACAACGTCTATGTCGGCACCAACCAGCCGGTGGTCAATGCCATCGACGCGGTCAGCGGCGCAGATGCATGGAAGTTCGAAAACCTGAACCTGGACAAGACCCCGGTCAGCACCGAGGTCACCGACGAGCCAGGCACTCCAGGCAACGAAGGCGACATCGTCAAGGTCACCATCACGGCTGACCAGACTTCGGTAGCCGAGAACGTCAAGCCGACCTTCACCGTGCACGTCAACCAGCCGCTGGCCCACGACCTGGTCGTGACCCTGAGCAACAACGCCCAGGTCACCATCAAGGCTGGTGAGACCAGCGCGCCGTACACCCACGACGCGCAAGGCGATGACGTCTATCAGGACGCTGGCCAGATCAGCTTGGGCATCAACTCGGCGGTGGACGCCACTGGTGCTGCATTCGAGAACCTTGAGCTGGGCGGTGCTGCTTCGGTTCAAGTCACCGACACCCTCGACGAAGTGGTGGCCAAGCTGACTGCCACCCCTTCGGTGACCGAAGGCGGTGAGATCACCTACACCATCACCCTGACCAACAAAGACGGTCTGCCGATCAATAACCACTCGGAGCTGTACTTCAAGCTGACCGACGGCACCACTGTCGTCGTGGCAGCCAACAGCACCACGGGCTCGGCGACTGCAACCGCACCAGACAACGTCTATGTCGGCACCAACGCGCCGGTGATCAATGCCATCGACGCGGTCAGCGGCGCAGATGCGTGGAAGTTTGAAAACCTGAACCTGGACAAGACCCCGGTCAGCACCGAGGTCACCGACGAGCCAGGCACTCCAGGCAACGAAGGCGACATCGTCAAGGTCACCATCACGGCCGACCAGACTTCGGTGGCCGAGAACGTCAAACCGACCTTCACCGTGCACGTCAACCAGCCGCTGGCCCACGACCTGGTCGTGACCCTGAGCAACAATGCTCAGGTCACCATCAAGGCTGGCGAAACCAGCGCGCCGTACACCCACGATGCGCAAGGCGATGACGTCTATCAGGACGCTGGCCAGATCAGCCTGGGCATCAACTCGGCAGTAGACGCCACTGGTGCTGCGTTCGAGAACCTTGAGCTGGGCGGTTCCGCTTCGGTTCAAGTCACCGACACCCTCGACGAAGTGGTGGCCAAGCTGACTGCCACCCCTTCGGTGACCGAAGGCGGTGAGATCACCTACACCATCACCCTGACCAACAAAGACGGTCTGCCGATCAACAACCACTCGGAGCTGTACTTCAAGCTGACCGACGGCACCACCGTCGTCGTGGCAGCCAACAGCACCACCGGTTCGGCCACTGCAACCGCACCAGACAACGTCTATGTCGGCACCAACGCGCCGGTGGTCAATGCCATCGACGCGGTCAGCGGCGCAGATGCGTGGAAGTTCGAAAACCTGAACCTGGACAAGACCCCGGTCAGCACCGAGGTGACCGACGAGCCAGGCACACCAGGTAACGAAGGCGATATCGTCAAGGTCACCATCACCGCCGACCAGGCTTCGGTGGCCGAGAACGTCAAACCGACCTTCACCGTGCACGTCAACCAGCCGCTGGCCCACGACCTGGTCGTGACCCTGAGCAACAACGCTCAGGTCACCATCAAGGCTGGCGAAACCAGCGCGCCGTACACCCACGACGCGCAAGGCGATGACGTCTATCAGGATGCGGGCCAGATCAGCCTCGGCATCACGTCCGCTGTGGATGTAGACGGTCACACCTTCGAGAACCTGCAACTGGGCGGCAACGCTTCGGTTCAAGTGACCGACACCCTCGACGAGGTGGTGGCGAAGCTGACCGCGACCCCTTCAGTCACCGAAGGCGGTGAGATCACCTACACCATCACCCTGACCAACAAAGATGGTCTGCCGATCAACAACCACTCGGAGCTGTACTTCAAGCTGACCGACGGCACCACTGTCGTCGTGGCAGCCAAC
Source organism: Pseudomonas alloputida (assembly GCF_021283545.2). NCBI lineage: Bacteria > Pseudomonadati > Pseudomonadota > Gammaproteobacteria > Pseudomonadales > Pseudomonadaceae > Pseudomonas > Pseudomonas alloputida. The sequence goes on from NZ_CP128540.1 coordinate 155,442, forward strand.
AGCACCACGGGCTCGGCCACTGCAACCGCACCAGACAACGTCTATGTCGGCACTAATGCGCCGGTGGTCAATGCCATCGACGCCGTCAGCGGCGCAGATGCGTGGAAGTTCGAAAACCTGAACCTGGACAAGACCCCGGTCAGCACTACCGTCACTGACGAGCCAGGCACTCCAGGCAACGAAGGCGACATCGTCAAGGTCACCATCACGGCCGACCAGACCTCGGTAGCCGAGAACGTCAAACCGACCTTCACTGTGCACGTCAATCAGCCGCTGGCCCACGACCTGATCGTGACCCTGAGCAACAACGCTCAGGTCACCATCAAGGCCGGTGAAACCAGCGCGCCGTACACCCACGACGCGCAAGGCGATGACGTCTATCAGGACGCTGGCCAGATCAGCTTGGGCATCAACTCGGCGGTGGACGCCACTGGTGCTGCGTTCGAGAACCTGCAACTGGGCGGCAACGCTTCGGTTCAAGTGACCGACACCCTCGACGAAGTCGTGGCGAAGCTGACCGCGACCCCTTCGGTGACCGAAGGCGGCGAGATCACCTACACCATCACGCTGACCAACAAAGACGGTCTGCCGATCAATAACCACTCGGAGCTGTACTTCAAGCTGACCGATGGCACTACTGTCGTCGTGGCAGCCAACAGCACCACCGGTTCGGCCACTGTAGCCGCCCCGGACAACGTCTATGTCGGCACCAACGCGCCGGTGGTCAATGCCATCGACGCGGTCAGCGGCGCAGATGCGTGGAAGTTCGAAAACCTGAACCTGGACAAGACCCCGGTCAGCACTACCGTCACTGACGAGCCAGGCACTCCAGGCAACGAAGGCGACATCGTCAAGGTCACCATCACGGCCGACCAGACTTCGGTAGCCGAGAACGTCAAGCCAACCTTCACCGTGCACGTCAACCAGCCGCTGGCTCACGACCTGGTCGTGACCCTGAGCAACAACGCTCAGGTCACCATCAAGGCCGGTGAGACCAGTGCGCCGTACACCCACGACGCGCAAGGCGATGACGTCTACCAGGACGCTGGCCAGATCAGCCTGGGCATCACGTCCGCTGTGGATGTAGACGGTCACACCTTCGAGAACCTGCAACTGGGCGGCAACGCTTCGGTTCAAGTGACCGACACCCTCGACGAGGTGGTGGCGAAGCTGACCGCGACCCCTTCGGTCACCGAAGGCGGTGAGATCACCTACACCATCACCCTGACCAACAAAGACGGTCTGCCGATCAACAACCACTCGGAGCTGTACTTCAAGCTGACCGACGGCACCACCGTCGTCGTGGCAGCCAACAGCACCACCGGTTCGGCCACTGCAACCGCCCCGGACAACGTCTATGTCGGCACCAACGCGCCGGTGGTCAATGCCATCGACGCCGTCAGCGGCGCAGATGCGTGGAAGTTCGAAAACCTGAATCTGGACAAGACCCCGGTCAGCACCGAGGTCACTGACGAGCCAGGCACTCCAGGCAACGAAGGCGATATCGTCAAAGTCACTATTACTGCTGACCAGACCTCGGTGGCCGAGAACGTCAAACCGACCTTCACCGTACATATCAACACCGCCTTGGCCCACGACCTGGTCGTGACCCTGAGCAACAACGCCCAGGTCACCATCAAGGCCGGCGAAACCAGCGCGCCGTACACCCACGCTGCGCAGGGTGATGACGTTTACAACGACGCTGGCCAGATCAGCCTGGGCATCACCTCGGCGGTGGACGCCACTGGTGCAACCTTCGAGAACCTGGCGCTGGGCGGTGCCGCGAAGGTGGATGTCACCGACACCACCGACGAAGTCGTGGCCAAGTTGACCGCCACCCCGTCGGTCACCGAAGGCGGCGAGATCACCTACACCATCACGCTGACCAACAAAGACGGTCTGCCAATCAACAACCACAGTGCATTGACCTTCACGCTGAGCGACGGCAAAACCGTCATCACCGTGCCGGCTAATGGCACCGTGGGTACTGCCACTGTCACTGCCCCGGACAACGTCTACGTCGGCACCAACGACCCTGTGATCAAATCGATCGCAACCGTTGAAGGTGCGGATGTCGGCAAGTTCGAGCAACTGACGCTGGACAAGACCCCGGTCAGCACGTCGGTCACCGACGAGCCGGGCACCCCAGGCAACGAAGGCGACTTGGTCAAGGTCACCATCACAGCCGACCAGACCTCGGTGGCTGAGAACGTCAAACCGACCTTCACCGTGCACGTCAACCAGCCGCTGGCCCACGACCTGGTCGTGACCCTGAGCAACAATGCCCAGGTCACCATCAAGGCTGGCGAAACCAGCGCGCCGTACACCCACGCTGCGCAGGGTGATGACGTTTACAACGACGCTGGCCAGATCAGCCTGGGCATCACCTCGGCGGTGGACGCCACTGGTGCGACCTTCGAGAACCTGGAGCTGGGCGGTGCCGCGAAGGTGGATGTCACCGACACCACCGACGAAGTCGTGGCCAAGTTGACCGCCACCCCGTCGGTCACCGAAGGCGGCGAGATCACTTACACCATCACCCTGACCAACAAAGATGGTCTGCCGATCAACAACCACAGTGCATTGACCTTCACGCTGAGCGACGGCAAAACCGTCATCACCGTGCCGGCCAACGGCACCGTGGGCACTGCAACCGTGACTGCCCCGGACAACGTCTACGTCGGTACCAACGACCCTGTGATCAAATCGATCGCAACCGTTGAAGGTGCGGACGTCGGTAAGTTCGAGCAACTGACGCTGGACAAGACGCCGGTCAGCACTACCGTCACCGACGAGCCTGGTACCCCAGGCAACCCGGGCGGCAGCAACGAAGGCGACCTGGTCAAGGTCACCATCACGGCCGACCAGACTTCGGTAGCCGAGAACGTCAAACCGACCTTCACTGTTCACGTCAACCAGCCGCTGGCTCACGACCTGGTCGTGACCCTGAGCAACAATGCCCAGGTCACCATCAAGGCCGGTGAAACCAGCGCGCCGTACACCCACGCTGCTCAGGGTGATGACGTCTACAACGACGCTGGCCAGATCAGCCTGGGTATCAACTCGGCGGTGGACGCCACTGGTGCGACCTTCGAGAACCTCGAGTTGGGCGGTGCCGCGAAGGTGGATGTCACCGACACCACCGACGAAGTGGTGGCCAAGTTGACCGCGACCCCTTCGGTGACCGAAGGCGGTGAGATCACTTACACCATTACCCTGACCAACAAAGACGGCTTGCCGATCAATAACCACAGTGCATTGACCTTCACGCTGAGCGACGGCAAAACCGTCATCACCGTGCCGGCCAACGGCACCGTGGGCACTGCAACCGTGACTGCCCCGGACAACGTCTACGTCGGTACCAACGACCCTGTGATCAAATCGATCGCAACCGTTGAAGGTGCGGACGTCGGTAAGTTCGAGCAACTGACGCTGGACAAGACGCCGGTCAGCACTACCGTCACCGACGAGCCTGGTACCCCAGGCAACCCGGGCGGCAGCAACGAAGGCGACCTGGTCAAGGTCACCATCACGGCCGACCAGACTTCGGTAGCCGAGAACGTCAAACCGACCTTCACTGTTCACGTCAACCAGCCGCTGGCTCACGACCTGGTCGTGACCCTGAGCAACAATGCCCAGGTCACCATCAAGGCCGGTGAAACCAGCGCGCCGTACACCCACGCTGCTCAGGGTGATGACGTCTACAACGACGCTGGCCAGATCAGCCTGGGTATCACGTCTGCTGTGGATGTAGACGGTCGCACCTTCGAAAACCTGGAGCTGGGCGGTGCGGCTTCGGTTCAAGTGACCGATACCACCGACGAAGTGGTGGCCAAGTTGACCGCGACCCCTTCGGTGACCGAAGGCGGTGAGATCACTTACACCATTACCCTGACCAACAAAGACGGCTTGCCGATCAATAACCACAGTGCATTGACCTTCACGCTGAGCGACGGCAAAACCGTCATCACCGTGCCGGCCAACGGCACCGTGGGCACTGCAACCGTGACTGCCCCGGACAACGTCTACGTCGGTACCAACGACCCTGTGATCAAATCGATCGCAACCGTTGAAGGTGCGGATGTCGGCAAGTTCGAACAACTGACACTCGACAAGACCCCGGTCAGCACTACCGTCACCGACGAGCCTGGTACCCCAGGCAACCCGGGCGGCAGCAACGAAGGCGACCTGGTCAAGGTCACCATCACCGCCGACCAGACTTCGGTAGCCGAGAACGTCAAACCGACCTTCACTGTTCACGTCAACCAGCCGCTGGCTCACGACCTGGTCGTGACCCTGAGCAACAACGCCCAGGTCACCATCAAGGCCGGCGAAACCAGCGCGCCGTACACCCACGCTGCGCAGGGCGATGACGTCTACAACGATGCTGGCCAGATCAGCCTGGGTATCAACTCGGCGGTGGATGCCACTGGTGCGACCTTCGAGAACCTCGAGTTGGGCGGTGCCGCGAAGGTGGATGTCACCGACACCACCGACGAAGTGGTGGCCAAGCTGACCGCGACCCCGTCGGTCACCGAAGGCGGCGAGATCACTTACACCATCACGCTGACCAACAAAGACGGTCTGCCGATCAACAACCACAGTGCATTGACCTTCACGCTGAGCGACGGCAAAACCGTCATCACCGTGCCGGCCAACGGCACCGTGGGCACTGCTACCGTCACTGCCCCGGACAACGTCTACGTCGGTACCAACGACCCTGTGATCAAATCGATCGCAACCGTTGAAGGTGCGGACGTCGGCAAGTTCGAGCAACTGACGCTGGACAAGACGCCGGTCAGCACGTCGGTTACCGACGAGCCAGGTACGCCGGGCAACGAAGGCGACCTGGTCAAGGTCACCATCACAGCCGACCAGACTTCGGTGGCCGAGAACGTCAAACCGATCTTCACCGTGCACGTAAACCAGCCGCTGGCTCACGACCTGGTCGTGACCCTGAGCAACAACGCCCAGGTCACCATCAAGGCCGGCGAGACCAGCGCGCCATACACCCACGCTGCGCAAGGCGATGACGTCTACAACGACGCTGGCCAGATCAGCCTGGGCATCACGTCTGCTGTGGATGTAGACGGTCGCACCTTCGAGAACCTGCAACTGGGCGGCAACGCTTCGGTTCAAGTCACCGACACCACCGACGAAGTGGTGGCCAAGCTGACCGCGACCCCGTCGGTGACCGAAGGCGGCGAGATCACCTACACCATCACGCTGACCAACAAAGACGGTCTGCCGATCAACAACCACAGTGCATTGACCTTCACGCTGAGCGACGGCAAAACCGTCATCACCGTGCCGGCCAACGGTACCGTGGGTACTGCTACCGTGACTGCCCCGGACAACGTCTACGTCGGCACCAACGACCCTGTCGTGATGTCGATCGCAACCGTTGGAGGTGCGGACGTCGGCAAGTTCGAGCAACTGACGCTGGACAAGACCCCGGTCAGCACTACCGTCACCGACGAGCCTGGCACCCCAGGCAATCCGGGCGGCAGCAACGAAGGCGACCTGGTCAAGGTCACCATCACGGCCGACCAGACTTCGGTGGCCGAGAACGTCAAACCGACGTTCACCGTACACGTCAACCAGCCGCTGGCCCACGACCTGGTCGTGACCCTGAGCAACAACGCCCAGGTCACCATCAAGGCTGGCGAGACCAGCGCGCCGTACACCCACGCTGCGCAGGGTGATGACGTTTACAACGACGCTGGCCAGATCAGCCTGGGCATCAACTCGGCGGTGGACGCCACTGGTGCGACCTTCGAGAACCTGGCGCTGGGCGGTGCCGCGAAGGTGGATGTCACCGACACCACCGACGAAGTCGTGGCCAAGTTGACCGCCACCCCGTCGGTCACCGAAGGCGGCGAGATCACCTACACCATCACGCTGACCAACAAAGACGGTCTGCCAATCAACAACCACAGTGCATTGACCTTCACGCTGAGCGACGGCAAAACCGTCATCACCGTGCCGGCTAATGGCACCGTGGGTACTGCCACTGTCACTGCCCCGGACAACGTCTACGTCGGCACCAACGACCCTGTGATCAAATCGATCGCAACCGTTGAAGGTGCGGATGTCGGCAAGTTCGAGCAACTGACGCTGGACAAGACCCCGGTCAGCACGTCGGTCACCGACGAGCCGGGCACCCCAGGCAACGAAGGCGACTTGGTCAAGGTCACCATCACAGCCGACCAGACCTCGGTGGCCGAGAACGTCAAACCGACCTTCACTGTTCACGTCAACCAGCCGCTGGCTCACGACCTGGTCGTGACCCTGAGCAACAATGCCCAGGTCACCATCAAGGCCGGTGAAACCAGCGCGCCGTACACCCACGCTGCGCAGGGTGATGACGTTTACAACGACGCTGGCCAGATCAGCCTGGGCATCACCTCGGCGGTGGACGCCACTGGTGCGACCTTCGAGAACCTGGAGCTGGGCGGTGCGGCTTCGGTTCAAGTGACCGACACCACCGACGAAGTGGTGGCCAAGCTGACTGCGACCCCGTCGGTCACCGAAGGCGGCGAGATCACCTACACCATCACCCTGACCAACAAAGACGGCCTGCCGATCAACAACCACAGTGCATTGACCTTCACGCTGAGCGACGGCAAGACCGTCATCACCGTGCCGGCCAACGGCACCGTGGGCACTGCAACCGTGACTGCCCCGGACAACGTCTACGTCGGCAGCAACGACCCTGTCGTGATGTCGATCGCTACCGTTGGCGGTGCGGACGTCGGTAAGTTCGAGCAACTGACGCTGGACAAGACGCCGGTCAGCACGTCGGTCACCGACGAGCCAGGTACCCCAGGCAACGAAGGCGACCTGGTCAAGGTCACCATCACCGCCGACCAGACTTCGGTGGCCGAGAACGTCAAACCGACCTTCACTGTTCACGTCAACCAGCCGCTGGCTCACGACCTGGTCGTGACCCTGAGCAACAATGCCCAGGTCACCATCAAGGCCGGCGAGACCAGCGCGCCGTACACCCACGCTGCGCAGGGCGATGACGTTTACAACGATGCTGGCCAGATCAGCCTGGGCATCAACTCGGCGGTAGACGCCACTGGTGCGACCTTCGAGAACCTGCAACTGGGCGGCAACGCTTCGGTTCAAGTGACCGACACCACCGACGAAGTGGTGGCCAAGCTGACTGCGACCCCGTCGGTCACCGAAGGCGGCGAGATCACCTACACCATCACGCTGACCAACAAAGACGGTCTGCCAATCAACAACCACAGTGCATTGACCTTCACGCTGAGCGACGGCAAAACCGTCATCACCGTGCCGGCCAACGGCACCGTGGGCACTGCTACCGTCACTGCCCCGGACAACGTCTACGTCGGCACCAACGACCCTGTCGTGATGTCGATCGCAACCGTTGGAGGTGCGGACGTCGGTAAGTTCGAGCAACTGACGCTGGACAAGACCCCGGTCAGCACTACCGTCACCGACGAGCCTGGCACCCCAGGCAACCCGGGCGGCAGCAACGAAGGCGACCTGGTCAAGGTCACCATCACGGCCGACCAGACTTCGTTGGCCGAGAACGTCAAACCGACGTTCACCGTACACGTCAACCAGCCGCTGGCCCACGACCTGGTCGTGACCCTGAGCAACAACGCCCAGGTCACCATCAAGGCTGGCGAGACCAGCGCGCCGTACACCCACGCTGCGCAGGGTGATGACGTTTACAACGACGCTGGCCAGATCAGCCTGGGCATCAACTCGGCGGTGGACGCCACTGGTGCGACCTTCGAGAACCTCGAGCTGGGCGGTGCGGCTTCGGTTCAAGTGACCGATACCACCGACGAAGTGGTGGCCAAGCTGACCGCGACGCCTTCGGTGACCGAAGGTGGTGAGATCACCTACACCATCACCCTGACCAACAAAGATGGTCTGCCGATCAACAACCACAGTGCATTGACCTTCACCCTGAGCGACGGCAAAACCGTCATCACCGTGCCGGCTAATGGCACCGTGGGTACTGCCACTGTCACTGCCCCGGATAACGTCTACGTCGGCAGCAACGACCCTGTCGTGATGTCGATCGCTACCGTTGGCGGTGCGGATGTCGGCAAGTTCGAGCAACTGACACTGGACAAGACCCCGGTCAGCACGTCGGTTACCGACGAGCCAGGTACGCCGGGCAACGAAGGCGACCTGGTCAAGGTCACCATCACGGCCGACCAGACTTCGGTAGCCGAGAACGTCAAACCGACCTTCACTGTTCACGTCAACCAGCCGCTGGCTCACGACCTGGTCGTGACCCTGAGCAACAATGCCCAGGTCACCATCAAGGCCGGTGAAACCAGCGCGCCGTACACCCACGCTGCGCAGGGTGATGACGTCTACAACGATGCTGGCCAGATCAGCCTGGGTATCAACTCGGCGGTGGACGCCACTGGTGCGACCTTCGAGAACCTCGAGCTGGGCGGTGCGGCTTCGGTCCAAGTGACCGACACCACCGACGAAGTAGTGGCCAAGCTGACTGCGACCCCGTCGGTGACCGAAGGCGGTGAGATCACTTACACCATTACCCTGACCAACAAAGACGGTCTGCCGATTAACAACCACAGTGCATTGACCTTCACCCTGAGCGACGGCAAAACCGTCATCACCGTGCCGGCTAATGGCACCGTGGGTACTGCCACTGTCACTGCCCCGGATAACGTCTACGTCGGCAGCAACGACCCTGTCGTGATGTCGATCGCTACCGTTGGCGGTGCGGATGTCGGCAAGTTCGAGCAACTGACGCTGGACAAGACGCCGGTCAGCACGTCGGTTACCGACGAGCCAGGTACGCCGGGCAACGAAGGCGACCTGGTCAAGGTCACCATCACCGCCGACCAGACCTCGGTGGCCGAGAACGTCAAGCCGACCTTCACCGTGCACGTCAACCAGCCGCTGGCCCACGACCTGGTCGTGACCCTGAGCAACAACGCCCAGGTCACCATCAAGGCTGGCGAAACCAGCGCGCCGTACACCCACGCTGCGCAGGGTGATGACGTCTACAACGACGCTGGCCAGATCAGCCTGGGTATCAACTCGGCGGTGGACGCCACTGGTGCGACCTTCGAGAACCTGGAGCTGGGCGGTGCCGCGAAGGTGGATGTCACCGACACCACCGACGAAGTCGTGGCCAAGTTGACCGCCACCCCGTCGGTCACCGAAGGCGGCGAGATTACCTACACCATCACGCTGACCAACAAAGACGGCCTGCCGATCAACAACCACAGTGCATTGACCTTCACGCTGAGCGACGGCAAAACCGTCATCACCGTGCCGGCCAACGGCACCGTGGGCACTGCCACCGTCACTGCCCCGGACAATGTCTACGTCGGTACCAACGACCCTGTCGTGATGTCGATCGCAACCGTTGAAGGCGCGGACGTTGGCAAGTTCGAGCAACTGACGCTGGACAAGACGCCGGTCAGCACGTCGGTGACCGACGAGCCGGGTACCCCAGGCAACGAAGGCGACTTGGTCAAGGTCACCATCACGGCCGACCAGACCTCGGTGGCCGAGAACGTCAAGCCGACGTTCACCGTGCACATCAACACCGCCTTGGCTCACGACCTGGTCGTGACCCTGAGCAACAATGCCCAGGTCATCATCAAGGCTGGCGAAACCAGCGCGCCATACACCCACGCTGCGCAAGGCGATGACGTCTACAACGATGCTGGCCAGATCAGCCTGGGCATTAATTCGGCAGTGGACGCCACTGGTGCGACCTTCGAGAACCTGCAACTGGGCGGCAACGCTTCGGTTCAAGTGACCGACACCACCGACGAAGTAGTGGCCAAGTTGACCGCGACCCCGTCGGTGACCGAAGGCGGCGAGATTACCTACACCATCACGCTGACCAACAAAGACGGCCTGCCGATCAACAACCACAGTGCATTGACCTTCACGCTGAGCGACGGCAAAACCGTCATCACCGTGCCGGCCAACGGCACCGTGGGTACTGCCACCGTGACTGCTCCGGACAACGTCTACGTCGGTACCAACGACCCTGTCGTGATGTCGATCGCTACCGTTGAAGGTGCGGACGTTGGCAAGTTCGAGCAACTGACACTCGACAAGACCCCGGTCAGCACTTCGGTCACCGACGAGCCGGGTACCCCAGGCAACGAAGGCGACCCGGTCAAGGTCACCATCACCGCCGACCAGACCTCGGTGGCCGAGAACGTCAAACCGACCTTCACTGTGCACGTCAACCAGCCGCTGGCCCACGACCTGGTCGTGACCCTGAGCAACAACGCCCAGGTCACCATCAAGGCCGGCGAAACCAGCGCGCCGTACACCCACGACGCGCAAGGCGATGACGTCTACAACGATGCTGGCCAGATCAGCCTGGGCATCAATTCGGCGGTAGACGCCACCGGCGCTACATTCGAGAACCTGGAACTGGGTGGTGCGGCTTCGGTTCAAGTGACCGACACCACCGACGAAGTAGTGGCCAAGCTGACCGCGACCCCTTCGGTAACCGAAGGCGGCGAGATCACCTACACCATCACGCTGACCAACAAAGATGGTCTGCCTATCGACAAGCATGCGGCGCTGACCTTTACCCTGGACGATGGCAAAACCACCATCACCATCCCGGCTAACGGTACAACCGGCACTGCCACCGTGACTGCCCCGGACAACGTCTACGTCGGCACCAACGACCCTGTCGTGATGTCGATCGCAACCGTTGGAGGTGCGGACGTCGGTAAGTTCGAGCAACTGACACTCGACAAGACCCCGGTCAGCACGTCGGTCACCGACGAGCCGGGTACCCCAGGCAACGAAGGCGACCTGGTCAAGGTCACCATCACCGCCGACCAGACTTCGGTAGCCGAGAACGTCAAACCGACCTTCACTGTTCACGTCAACCAGCCGCTGGCTCACGACCTGGTCGTGACCCTGAGCAACAACGCTCAGGTCACCATCAAGGCTGGCGAGACCAGCGCGCCGTACACCCACGCTGCGCAGGGTGATGACGTCTACAACGATGCGGGCCAGATCAGCCTGGGCATCACGTCCGCTGTGGATGTAGACGGTCGCACCTTCGAAAACCTGGAGCTGGGCGGTGCCGCTTCGGTCCAAGTGACCGACACCCTCGACGAAGTGGTGGCCAAACTGACCGCCACCCCTTCGGTGACCGAAGGCGGTGAGATCACTTACACCATCACGCTGACCAACAAAGACGGTCTGCCGATCAACAACCACAGTGCATTGACCTTCACGCTGAGCGACGGCAAAACCGTCATCACTGTGCCGGCCAACGGCACCGTGGGCACTGCCACCGTGACTGCTCCGGACAACGTCTACGTCGGCGCTAACGACCCTGTCGTGATGTCGATCGCAACCGTTGAGGGCGCGGATGTCGGCAAGTTCGAACAGCTTACGCTGGACAAGACGCCGGTCAGCACGTCGGTGACCGACGAGCCAGGTACGCCGGGCAACGAAGGCGACTTGGTCAAGGTCACCATCACCGCCGACCAGACCTCGGTGGCCGAGAACGTCAAGCCGACCTTCACCGTGCACGTCAACCAGCCGCTGGCCCACGACCTGGTCGTGACCCTGAGCAACAACGCCCAGGTCACCATCAAGGCCGGCGAAACCAGCGCGCCATACACCCACGCTGCGCAAGGCGATGACGTCTACAACGACGCTGGCCAGATCAGCCTGGGCATCACGTCCGCTGTGGATGTAGACGGTCGCACCTTCGAAAACCTGCAACTGGGCGGTGCGGCTACCGTTCAAGTGACCGATACCACCGACGAAGTAGTGGCCAAGCTGACCGCGACCCCTTCGGTCACCGAAGGTGGCGAGATCACTTACACCATCACCCTGACCAACAAAGACGGCCTGCCGATCAACAACCACAGTGCATTGACCTTCACGCTGAGCGACGGCAAAACCGTCATCACCGTGCCGGCTAATGGCACCGTGGGTACTGCCACCGTGACTGCCCCGGACAACGTCTACGTTGGCACCAACGACCCTGTGATCAAATCGATCGCAACCGTTGAAGGTGCGGATGTCGGCAAGTTCGAGCAACTGACACTGGACAAGACCCCGGTCAGCACGTCGGTTACCGACGAGCCAGGTACGCCGGGCAACGAAGGCGACCTGGTCAAGGTCACCATCACAGCCGACCAGACTTCGGTGGCCGAGAACGTCAAACCGACCTTCACTGTTCACGTCAACCAGCCGCTGGCTCACGACCTGGTCGTGACCCTGAGCAACAATGCCCAGGTCACCATCAAGGCCGGCGAGACCAGCGCGCCATACACCCACGCTGCGCAGGGCGATGACGTTTACAACGATGCTGGCCAGATCAGCCTGGGTATCAACTCGGCGGTAGACGCCACTGGCGCTACGTTCGAGAACCTGCAACTGGGCGGTGCGGCTACCGTTCAAGTGACCGATACCACCGACGAAGTAGTGGCCAAGCTGACCGCGACCCCTTCGGTCACCGAAGGTGGCGAGATCACTTACACCATCACCCTGACCAACAAAGACGGCCTGCCGATCAACAACCACAGTGCATTGACCTTCACGCTGAGTGACGGCAAAACCGTCATCACCGTGCCGGCCAACGGCACCGTGGGCACTGCTACCGTCACTGCCCCGGACAACGTCTACGTCGGCACCAACGACCCTGTCGTGATGTCGATCGCAACCGTTGGAGGTGCGGACGTCGGTAAGTTCGAGCAACTGACACTCGACAAAACCCCGGTCAGCACGTCGGTCACCGACGAGCCGGGTACCCCAGGCAACGAAGGCGACCTGGTCAAGGTCACCATCACCGCCGACCAGACTTCGGTGGCCGAGAACGTCAAGCCGACCTTCACCGTGCACGTCAACCAGCCGCTGGCTCACGACCTGGTCGTGACCCTGAGCAACAACGCCCAGGTCACCATCAAGGCCGGCGAAACCAGCGCGCCGTACACCCACGCTGCGCAGGGCGATGACGTCTACAACGATGCTGGCCAGATCAGCCTGGGCATCAACTCGGCGGTGGACGCCACTGGTGCGACCTTCGAGAACCTCGAGCTGGGCGGTGCCGCGAAGGTGGATGTCACCGACACCACCGACGAAGTGGTGGCCAAGCTGACCGCGACCCCTTCGGTAACCGAAGGCGGCGAGATCACCTACACCATCACCCTGACCAACAAAGATGGTCTGCCAATCAACAACCACAGTGCATTGACCTTCACGCTGAGCGACGGCAAAACCGTCATCACCGTGCCGGCCAACGGCACCGTGGGCACTGCTACCGTCACTGCCCCGGACAACGTCTACGTCGGTACCAACGACCCTGTGATCAAATCGATCGCAACCGTTGGCGGCGCGGATGTTGGCAAGTTCGAACAGCTGACACTGGACAAGACCCCGGTCAGCACCGCCGTGACCGACGAACCAGGTTCGGGAACTCCAGGCACCGGCAACAAGGGCGACGTCACCACCGTCGGTATTACCGGCACGACTTCTCTGACCGAGGGTGAAACCGGCCAGTACACCCTGACGCTGAGCAACGCGTCCAAGTCCGAAGTCACTATCACCCTTAGCTACAGCGGTACCGCCCAAAACGGTGATGACTTCACCGGTGTTGCGACCGTGAAGATTCCGGCCAACAGCACAGGCACGACGTTCAACATCGCTACCCTCAACGACAAACTGGTCGAAGGTACCGAGAACTTCGTCGTGAAGATCGAAACCGCCACGGGTGGTAACTTCGAGAACCTGCAGGTCGATAGCAGCAAATCGAGCGTGACGACCACCATTCTCGACAATGACCACCTGCCGGTTTCGCCTGGCGGCGCGGTATTTGGCGTTGAGGACACCGATTACGTGTTTGCCTGGAGTGATTTCAAAGTCACTGATGCCGACGGCAACACTAACCTGTCTGTGACCATTACCTCGCTCCCGGCCGCCGGCAACTTGCAGTTCTTCAACGGTACTGCATGGGTGAATGTGGCCGTTGGCCAAGTGGTCAGCCAGGCTGATATCACTGCCAAGAACCTGAAGTTCGTTCCGGCCCTCAACCAGTCGGGTGCGGACAACTACGGTGGTAATGGTGTGGGTAACCAGAAGGCTGACTACGCCCAGTTCAAGTTCAAGCCGAACGATGGCACCAACCTGGGCAGCGAAGTGACCATGAAGGTCGATATCAGCCCGGTTGCCGACAAACCGACCCTGAGCTTCGGCAGCGCCGATATCGAGTCCAAAGGGCTGACCAAGGAAGTCTGGACCAGCCTCAAAGGCCTGGGTACTGGCGGCAACGGCATTACCGGCGAGGATCTGAAGACGGTCTTTGCCAACTCCGGCAGCGCGAACTCCAGCAGCACCACTACCAACGTGCAGTCCGATGGCAGCGTCACCGCTGGCACCGGTTCGAAAACGTCGGGCCTGATCTACCTGGAAGCCGGCAAGGTCTATACCTTCAGTGGTTTGGCCGACGACAGCTTCGTGGTCACCATCGGTGGCAAGACTGTAGTCACGGCCACCTGGGGAGCCGGTGGCGGGGTGTCGGGTACCTTTACCCCAAATACCAGCGGCTACTACCCGATCGAGGTCTACCATGCCAACCAGTCCGGTCCAGGCAGCTATGACCTGAACATCCAGGTAGGCTCCGGTGCCGTTACCGACCTGAGCAGCTCGAACGTCAAGATGTACCAGAACGTTACCGAGATGGCGAACGCAGGCCTGGGCGTGTCCGACCTGCACACCGTGAATGGTCAGAGCTACTACGACGGCTACAAGCTCAACGAAGGGCCTGAGGGTGGCTCGGTGAAACTGGTCGGTATTTCCACCGCCCTGACCGACACTGACGGCTCCGAAAGCCTGAACGTAACACTCAGCGGTATCCCGAAAGGTACTGTGTTGAGCGATGGTGCAGGCCACACGGTCACGGTAGGTACTGCCCCGGTCGATGTGACAGGCTGGAAACTCAGCAGCCTGACGCTGACCCCGCCGGCCTATTACAAAGGCTCGTTCGACATCACGGTTACCTCGACTGCCACCGAAAGCCTGGGCGGCTCGGCCATCACCACCGGCAATATCCCGGTGACGGTTTACGGCGCGACCTACAAGGCCAGTGTGGGTACCTCGGGTAATGACACGCTGACCGGTAGTGAAGGCAACGACATCTTCGTCGCTGACGTATCCGGGCTGAACGTGGTTCAGGGCAAGAACTACAACATCGCCTTCATGGTCGATAGCTCGGGCAGTATGAGCGACAAGTCGATTGCCGACGCCAAGACGCAGTTGGCCTCGGTGTTCAACACGCTCAAGGCCAGCCTGGGCTCGGACACCTCGGGTACCGTAAACATCTTCCTGGTCGACTTCGATACCCAGGTAAACAAGAACGTGGCAGTGAACCTTGCCGACCCGGATGCTTTGAGCAAGTTGCAGGCGGTATTGAACTCGATGGTGGGCGGCTACTACGGTGGCGGTACCAACTATGAAGACGCGTTCAAGACCACGTCCAACTTCTTCAACAGCACCATGGCCACCAGCAACAAAGGTGCGGAGAACCTGACTTACTTCATTACCGACGGTAAGCCAACCTACTATCAGAGCAATGAGTCCACCAACCCTAGCCTGTGGAAGAATGGCAAGAGCCTGGACGATGTAGTCAACGTCAACAATTACAAGATGGGTGACACGTTCAGCGCCTGGGCCGACGCGACTCACAAGGTCGAGATCAGCAGCAGTGGTGTGGTCAAAGTGCTGACTTATACCGAGAACCGCCGAGGTGAGTTGGTGCTCGACTCCACCAAGACGGTAGGCACCCTTCACGCACAGGGTGATGGTACCTATGAATTCTCCAGCCTGGACGGTACCGGCTACGCGGATTACTGGAACTACGTCTACTCGGCCGCAGGTTCTACTGAAAGTTTCGCAGTATTGGGCGGCACCAATGGCTTGAGCAAAGTCCAGGCTATCGGCCTGAACAGCGATGTCACGCTGAACGATCTGAAACCTTACGACAGTGCCGGCAAGCCACAGACCAATATCGACCCGTCCGATTTGGCCAAGGCGATTCTCGGTCACTCCGAAGCAACGGTGCCAGGTGCCGACACCATTGATAGTGGTAACGGCAACGACATCATCTTCGGTGACCTGATCACCCTCAACGGTGTCGTCAGCGAGGGCTACCAGGCCCTGCAGACGTACGTTGCACAGAAGAGCGGTGTTGAAGTCGGTGCTGTCACTACCAGCAATGTTCACCAGTACATCACCGAGCACTACACCGAGTTCGATATCTCCGGTGCCAAGGACGGCAATGACATCCTGTCGGGTGGCAATGGCAATGACATCCTCTTCGGCCAAGGTGGTAGCGACACGCTGAATGGTGGCAAAGGTAACGACATCCTGCTGGGCGGTACTGGCAATGACACCCTGATCGGTGGCCAGGGCGACGATATCCTGATCGGTGGCAGCGGTGCCGACACCTTCGTGTGGAAGGCTGGCGACGTCGGTAACGACGTGATCAAGGACTTCAACAAGGCCGAGGGTGACCGTATCGATCTGAAGGACCTGCTGCAGGGTGAGAAGGGCAGCACCATCGACAACTACCTGAAGCTCACCACGGTGGAGGGTACGACCACGTTGCAAGTCAGCAGCGAAGGCAAGCTCAACGCCGAAGGTGGTATCGCCAACGCCGACGTGACCATCAAGCTGGAAGGCGTCAACTGGTCTAACCAGACGATCAACTCGTTGATCAGCGGCGCCGATCCGACCATCATCATCCACAACAAGGACAGCTGACAGACCACCGGGGCCGCACAGCGGCCCCGGCTCTTTCCTGCTACCCGCCAACAGCGCATACTCTGGCGCCGGGCCTGCGCGCCCGGCGATCTTTGCCTATGCTGCTGTCTACCAACAAGGAAACAACGTGACGAGGGACATCGCCATGTTCTACGTGCAACGCAACGCCGCCGGCCAGTTGCTGCGGGTGGAAGCAGCCGCGTTTGATCAGTTCACCGAAATGCTCCCTTCAGACCATGCCGATATCCAGGAATGGTTTGCCGATGATGTCGTGGAGAACAGCCTCAACCAGCTCAAACAAAGCGACCTGGACATGATCCGCGTGCTCGAGGACCTGATCGACGTGTTGACCGCCAAGGGCGTGTTCAAGATCACCGACCTGCCCGCCGGCGCGCAGGCCAAGCTGCTCAACCGTTCCACGGCGCGCAAGGCGCTCAGCAGCCTCAATAACCTGATTGACGAAGAAGAGCAGGGCGGGCTGATCTGACTGCAGGACGCTCCCGCGACAGTGATATTGTTATTCCTTAATGGTATTTAAATTATTGTATTTATGACTTTATAGTCGCTTTCACTGCGTACCCGTCGACCAATCGATGCGCCGCACGACTTGAACCCACACGGGAAATCCCCGTGCGTTTCTGATCGTTGCGCGCCATTGAGGTCGCGCATTGCGTGGGAGTGAAAAATGTCAGCCGCCTTGAACGCCTTGTCGTCCATCGACAGCGCCCAGCCGCAAGTTTTTGAAGTTCGCCCCTTCTCGGGTGCCGTCGGCGCCGAGATCTTAGGCCTGGACCTGGCCAAACCGGTCAGCGCCGAGGATTTCACCCGTATCCATCGCGCCCACCTCGACCACCATGTGCTGGTGTTCCGCGACCAGCGTATCACCCCGGAACAGCAGATCGCCTTCAGCCGCCGCTTCGGTGAGTTACAGATCCATGTGCTCAAGCAGTTCCTGCTGACTGGCCACCCCGAGATCCTGATCGTTTCCAACATCATCGAAAATGGCCAGAACATCGGCCTGGGTGATGCCGGCAAATTCTGGCACTCGGACCTGTCGTACAAAGAGCTGCCAAGCCTCGGTTCCATGCTGCATGCCCAGGAACTGCCAAGTGAAGGCGGTGACACCCTGTTCGCCGACATGCATAAAGCCTGGGACGCTGTACCTGACACCCTGCGCAAAGTGGTCGAGGGCCGCAGTGCCGCTCACTCCTATACCGCCCGTTACGCTGAAACCAAATTCGAAGGCAACTGGCGCCCGACCCTGACTGCCGAGCAACTGGCGCAGGTAAAGGAGGTCATTCACCCGGTAGTCCGCACCCACCCGGAGAACGGCCGCAAGGCCCTGTTCGTCAGTGAAGGCTTCACCACCCGCATTGTCGGCCTGCCTGATGATGAAAGCCGCGACGTGCTGCAGCAGCTGTATGCCCTTAGCGTGCTGGAGCAGAACATTTATCGCCACCAGTGGCAGCCCTATGACCTGGTGTTCTGGGACAACCGTTCGCTGATCCACTTGGCCACCGGCTGCCCCGCGCACCTGCGGCGCAAGCTGTACCGCACCACCATCCAGGGCGATGCCCCGTTCTGACGACTGAGGAAACCATCATGCGCAAATCCATCAGCCGCCTGGCGGCAAGCATCGGCCTGGGCGCAAGCCTGGTCGTCGGCAGCCTAGCCGCCCCCGCCGTGGCCCAGGCCGAAGGCAAGATCCGTATTGCCGAACAATTCGGCATCGTCTACCTGCTGCTGAACGTGGTGCGTGACCAGCACCTGATTGAGAAACACGGCAAGGAGCAGGGCATCGACATCGAAGTCGATTGGGCGCAGCTGTCGGGTGGCTCGGCCGTCAACGATGCATTGTTGTCCGGTTCGGTGGACATCGCCGGCGCCGGTGTCGGACCGCTGTTGACCGTCTGGGACCGCACCAAGGGCCGGCAGAACGTGAAGGCCGTGGCTTCGCTGGGCAACTTCCCGTACTACCTGGTCAGCAGCAACCCCAACGTGAAGACCATCGCCGACATCTCCGACAAAGACCGTATCGCCGTTCCGGCGGTGGGTGTTTCGGTGCAGTCGCGCTTCCTGCAGTACGCCGCTGCCCAGCAGTGGGGCGACAAGGAATACAACCGCCTCGACAAATACACCTTGGCCGTGCCGCACCCGGACGCCACCGCCGCACTGTTGGCGGGCGGCACCGAGCTGAACGGGCACTTCTCCAACCCGCCGTTCCAGGACCAGGTGCTGGCCAACAAAGATGTGCACGTGGTGCTCAACAGCTACGACCTACTCGGCCCCAACTCGCCGACCTTGCTGTTTGCTACTGAGAAGTTCCGCAAGGACAACCCCAAGACCTACAAGGCCTTCGTCGATGCCCTGGCCGAAGCCGCAGACTTCGCCCAGAAAGACAAGGCAGCTGCCGCCGACACCTATATCCGCGTAACCAAGGCCAAGATCGACCGCGACGCGCTGATCAAGCTGATCGACAACCCGCAGTACGAATTTACCGTTACGCCCAAGAACACCTACAAGCTGGCCGATTTTCTCTATCGGGTAGGCGCCATCAAGCACAAGCCGCAATCGTGGAAGGATTACTTCTTCCAGGATGAACGCCCGCTGCAGGGGAGCTGACCGATCATGACCGCCCCATTGCCAGGCCACACGGCCAGCAACCTGAGCCGTGTTGCAACGCCGCCTTTGCTCAAGGTGGATAACCTCAGCCTCGAATACCGTACTGCGCAACGCGTGGTGCGGGCCACCCATCAGGTCAGCTTCGAAGTCGACCGCGCTGATCGTTTTGTACTGCTCGGCCCCTCCGGCTGTGGCAAGTCCACCCTGCTCAAAGCCGTGGCCGGTTTTATCCAGCCGCAAGAAGGCCAGATTCTGCTGCAGGGCCAGACAGTTCGTGGCCCAGGCCCCGACCGCATCGTGGTGTTCCAGGAGTTTGACCAGTTGCCGCCGTGGAAAACGGTGAAGCAGAACGTCATCTTTCCACTGCTGGTGTCTGGCCAACTCAAGCGTGCGGAGGCGGAGGAGCGGGCGCTGCATTATCTGGAGAAGGTCGGTCTGGCCGCCTTTGCCGATGCTTATCCACACACGTTGTCCGGTGGTATGAAGGCACGTGTGGCAATTGCCCGGGCCTTGGCCACCCAGCCCAAGATCCTGTTGATGGATGAGCCGTTCGCCGCCCTGGATGCGCTGACCCGGCGCAAGATGCAGGAAGAGCTGTTGCTGCTGTGGGAGGAAGTGCGGTTCACCCTGTTGTTCGTCACCCACTCCATCGAAGAAGCACTGGTGGTTGGCAACCGTATCCTGCTGTTGTCGCCGCACCCGGGGCGGGTGCGCGCCGAGGTGCATAGCCATCAATACGGCCTGGGCAGCCTGGGTGGCAGCGACTTCCAGGCCAGTGCCCGGCGTATCCACCGTTTGCTGTTCGATGAAGCAGATATCCCGGAACAGCCTGACAACCTTGGGTTCAACGATATTCGTATCGCTTACTGACAGGAGCCTCAGCCATGACGACTACACCTGTACGCCAGGAATACGAGGTGCAGCTGGAGCCCCTGCTCAGTGTGCCTGTAGAACGACAACTCCCCTTGGCCCAACGCCTGTGGCAGCAAGGCTGGTTGAGAAAGGCGGTCATATTGCTGGTGATCGCTGTGCTATGGGAAACCGTTGCCCGCTACCAGGACAATGACCTGCTGCTGCCAAGCTTTCTGCAAACCGCCACGGCGCTATGGGATGGCATGATCAGTGGCGAACTGCCCGCCAAGGTCGGTGTTTCGCTGGTAATACTGCTCAAAGGCTATGTGCTGGGTATCGTCCTGGCCTTTGGCCTGACCAGCCTGGCGGTGTCGACCCAATTGGGCCGAGACTTACTGGGCACGCTGACCTCGATGTTCAACCCGTTGCCGGCCATTGCCCTGCTGCCGCTGGCCTTGCTGTGGTTCGGGCTGGGTGACAACAGCCTGATCTTCGTGCTGGTGCATTCGGTGCTATGGGCGTTGGCGCTGAATACCTATGCCGGCTTCCTCGGTGTGTCGGAGACGCTGCGCATGGCGGGCCGCAACTATGGTCTGAAGGGCCTGCGGCTGGTATTGCACATCCTCGTGCCCGCAGCCCTGCCGTCGATCCTGTCGGGGTTGAAGATCGGCTGGGCGTTTGCCTGGCGTACCCTTATAGCCGCGGAATTAGTGTTTGGTGCCAGCAGTGGCAAAGGCGGGTTGGGTTGGTACATCTTCCAGAACCGCAACGAACTGTATACCGACAAGGTCTTTGCCGGGTTGGCGGTGGTGATCCTGATCGGTCTGCTGGTGGAAGGACTGGTGTTCAATACGCTGGAGCGGTTGACTGTGCGGCGATGGGGGATGCAGCGCTAGCAGGTAAGCCAGTACCGGCCTTTTCGCGGCAGATTGACGCTAGAGTCCGCATCTGCGGGATCTTCGTCCTTGAAAGAGGCGCGAGGCGCCGAACCGCCGCGAAAGACCCTGTACTGGCTACAAATTCTGGTACTGAGCTGCCGCATTGCTCAGAATCCTGCCAATCTCTTCCCGCAAGCCGGCAGGCTGCTCTACCACCACCCTGTCCCCATGGCTCAACAACCACCAGCGTAATGGCCAGCCGTCACTTACCGTGCCGCGTAACCGATGCCCATGCTCCAGTGCCGTCAGTTGCATGTCGCTGCTCAATGGCGCATCCCGCAACTGCCGCGCCAGTGCATCGCTGATTCGCGCCACCAGCTCCACGCCCTCACCCTGCGATGGCTGCAACGCATCCCCTCGCAGATGTGTCAGCAAGTCGAAATTACCGCGCAATTCGCCCACGGCACTGGCCGACCAGTGCCAACCGAATGGAATGCTCTTGTCATTGCGTTCCAGCGGGAATATCAGCGAAAGCTCGTTGAGGTCACGCTCGACAGTGCGTTTGCTGACCGTGAAGCCAACGTCACGCAGGCGCCAGACCAGCTCGGCGCTGGTTATGCCTGGGGAACGGCTGGGCAACTGGCGCAGCAGCGCCCACTGTCGGCTGAGGGTGGCGCGAGTGGTGGCGAACGGCAAAAGATAACGTCCTTGTCTAGGCTTGCCGCAATAGGATGGCGGCATGCGTGGGGCATGGCAATTGGCCACAGCCTGCTCAGATCAAGGAAGTCGCATTTGGTTGCCTCGTGCCGGTTCGTTCGCGACAGGTTTTGACGTGACATCACGCAGAATCACGCCTCATCACAGCCGAAGGTTGGGGTTGTGCGTCGTTCAATGAGGATGAACATGTCTGTTGCCAGCAATATCCATTCGCTACTTGCCCGCCTTCTGCCCGAGCGGGTCATCGCCCCTCCTGCCCCTGCAGGACGGCGACAGCGGCTGTTCTCCGGTGTGGGCTTGCCCAGCCAGCGGTCGCTGCTGGTCAACCGCCTGGATGAGGCCAACGACCTGCAGGCGGTGTACGTCGACCTGCGGCGTCAGGCATTGCAAGGCAGCGTGTCCGCATTGAACGACCTCGGCTGGATCTGGCTCAACGGCAAGTACTGGCGGGCCGATACCGTGCTGGCCGGGCACCTGTTGCGCATGGCGGCCCTGCAGGGCAATGCTGCTGCCTGGTTCAACCTTGGCCAGCAGCACTACTTCGGCAAAGGCATCGACCCTTCCTATGTGCAGGCGGCGGAGTGTTACCGGCAGGCCTTCGACCGCGGCATGCTGCATGCCGCCGCCGCACTGGGTGACCTGTATGAGGAGGAGGTGTGCGACGGTGACCTGGAATGGCAGGTTGACCTGGTGCAAGCCTATCAGTGGTTCTTGCGTGGCGCCGAACAGGGCGAGGCGCGTTATCGTTTTGAAATGGGCTACCGGTTGATGCATGGGCTGCACGTAGAGGCCAACCTCAAGGCAGCGCTGTACTGGCTTGAGCTGGCAGCAGCGGCGGGGGTGGTGCAAGCGGCAGAGGAGCTGGCGGTGCATTTCAGCAGCCGTGATGCGGTGCGGTATCAGGAGTGGCGGGACCGGGCGGTGCAGATGGGCAGCACATTGGCCTTGACCATGAAGCTGGAAGACCAGATCCATCCCTGAGTATTTCTCTTCAGTGCTGACTGAAAAATGAACAACATTTAACCAGGCTATCCGTCGTCCCCTGTTGACGACAGGGGGATGTCGGGGCGTATATTGATAGTTAGCAAACTATGAATATACTTGGTTCTCTTCATGTCCCTTGATTTCCTGCGCCTGCAAGTCAGCAGTGGCCTGGTAGTCGCTGCCCGCCACTGGCGGCGCATCTGTCATACCGCCTTGACCGGCTACGGCATTTCCGAGGCCTGCGCTGCGCCTTTGCTGATGATCGTGCGCCTGGGCGACGGCGTGCACCAGGTGGCTGTGGCCCAGGCCGCCGGCCTGGAAAGCCCGTCGCTGGTACGCCTGCTTGACCAACTGTGCAAAGCTGGCCTGGTGTGCCGCAGCGAAGACCCACTGGATCGCCGCGCCAAGGCACTGCGCCTGACTGCCGAAGGCCGTGCCCTGGCCGAAGCCATTGAAGCCGAACTGGTGCGCTTGCGCCGCGATGTGCTCGGCGGTATCGATCAGGCCGACCTGGAAGCTGCCTTGCGTGTGCTTCGTGCCTTCGAGGCTGCCGGCCTGGGCAGCGCAGGCGGGGTGGCATGAACGGTTTCTTCAGCTCTGTCCCTCCGGCCCGTGACTGGTTCTACGGCGTGCGCACCTTCGGCGCGTCCATGATTGCCCTGTACATTGCCCTGCTCATGCAACTGCCGCGTCCCTACTGGGCCATGGCGACGGTGTACATCGTCTCCAGCCCCTTCGTCGGCCCGACCAGCTCCAAGGCGTTGTACCGTGCCGTCGGCACGTTGCTCGGCGCTGGCGGGGCAATCTTCCTGGTGCCGCCGCTGGTGCAGTCACCGTTGCTGCTGAGCATCGCCGTTGCCCTGTGGACCGGCACCTTGCTGTTCCTTTCGCTGAACCTGCGCACGGCCAACAACTACGTGCTGATGCTGGCCGGTTATACCCTGCCGATGATTGCCTTGGCCGTGGTGGATAATCCGCTGGCAGTGTTCGATGTGGCTTCTTCTCGTGCGCAGGAAATCTGTTTGGGAATTGTCTGCGCGGCAGTCGTCGGGGCTATCTTCTGGCCACGCCGGCTGGCGCCGGTGGTAGTCGGTGCCACCGGAAACTGGTTCAACGAGGCGATTCGCTACAGCGACACCTACCTGGCCCGCGATGCCAGCGCTGACAAGGTCGGCGGTATGCGCGGGGCGATGGTCACTACCTTCAACTCGCTGGAGCTGATGATCGGTCAGCTCGCCCACGAAGGTGCCGGCCCGCATACCCTGAAGAACGCCCGCGAATTGCGTGGGCGGATGATCCATCTGCTGCCGGTGATCGACGCCCTCGACGACGCACTGGTAGCCCTGGAAGGCCGCGCCCCGGCCCAGTTCGCCCAGCTTCAACCCGTGCTGGAAGCCGCTCGTGAATGGCTCAAAGGCACCGCCGACAGCGCTTCGGTAGCGCACTGGGCCACGTTGCACGAGCAGATCGGCCGCCTGCAGCCCGCTACAGCCGCCCTCGACCAGCGCGCCGAGCTGCTGTTGTCCAACGCCCTGTACCGCCTGACCGAATGGGCCGACCTGTGGCAGGACTGCTGCACCCTGCAGCACGCCCTGCGTACCGATGATGCCAAGCCTTGGCGTGCGGTGTATCGCCACTGGCGGCTGGGCCGCCTGACAGCGTTTTTCGATCGTGGCCTGATGCTCTACTCGGTAGCCTCCACGGTTCTGGCGATCGTGGTCGCCTGCGGCCTGTGGATCGGCCTGGGCTGGAACGACGGCGCCAGTGCGGTAATCCTCGCGGCAGTTGCGTGCAGCTTCTTCGCCGCCATGGACGACCCGGCACCGCAGATCTACCGGTTCTTTTTCTGGACGCTGATGTCGGTCATCTTCTCCAGTCTGTACCTGTTTTTGGTACTGCCCAACCTGCACGACTTCCCGATGCTGGTGCTGGCCTTTGCCGTGCCGTTCATCTGCATAGGCACCCTGACCGTACAGCCGCGCTTCTACCTGGGCACCTTGCTGACCATCGTCAACACGTCGACCTTCATCAGCATCCAGGGTGCCTACGACGCCGACTTCTTTACCTTCCTCAACTCCAACCTTGCCGGCCCCGCGGGCCTTCTGTTCGCCTTTATCTGGACCCTGGTGATGCGCCCGTTCGGCGTGGAACTGGCGGCCAAGCGCATGACCCGCTTCGCCTGGCGCGACATCGTCGAAATGACCGAGCCTGCGACATTGGCCGAACACCGCCAGGTTGGCGTACAGATGCTCGACCGCCTGATGCAGCACCTGCCACGTCTGTCGCAAACCGGCCAAGACAGTGGTGTGGCACTGCGTGACCTGCGCGTAGGGTTGAACCTGCTCGACCTGCTGGCGTACATGCCGCGCGCCGGCCAGCAGGCTCGCGAGCGCCTGAACACTGTGGTCGAGGAAGTCGGTGCGCACTACGCCGCCTGCCTGCGTGCTGGCGAACGCCTGCATGCCCCGGCCGCACTGCTGCGCAACATGGAACGCGCTCGCCTGGCGCTGAACCTGGATGAGCTGTACGAGCGCGGCGATGCCCGCACCCACCTGCTGCATGCCCTGAGTGGCCTGCGCCTGGCGCTACTGCCGGGGGTGGAGGTGATGCTCGAACCCGCCGAACAACCGCAACTGCCCCCCGGGCTCGACGGAGCGCCCTTGTGATTGGTGAACTGGATATCAGCGGGGTGTTTCTGCCCACGCTGCTGGTGATGATGTTTGGCACCTACCTGCTGTTCCTGGGGGTGCACGCGGTGCTGGTGCGCCTGCATTTCTACCGCCTGGTCTGGCACCGGGCGTTATTCAACGTTGCCCTGTATGCCGTGCTGCTCGGCGCGGTGGACCACTTTTGTCGAAACCTGATGCTGCCATGAAAAAACCTTTGCTGACCTTGGGCCGTGTGGTCCTGACCTTGCTGGTAGTGACCTTCGCCGCCGTGCTCGTGTGGCAGATGGTGGTCTACTACATGTTTGCCCCCTGGACCCGAGACGGCCATATCCGCGCTGACGTGATCCAGATCGCCCCCGATGTGTCGGGATTGATCCAGAAGGTCGAGGTGCGCGACAACCAGACCGTCAAACGTGGCGACGTGCTGTTCACCATCGACCAGGACCGCTTCACCCTGGCCCTGCGTCAAGCCAAGGCAACCCTTGGCGAGCGCCAGGAGACCCTGGCCCAGGCTTCCCGCGAAGCGCAGCGCAACCGCAAGCTGGGCAACCTGGTGGCCGCCGAGCAACTGGAAGAAAGCCAGTCCCGCGAGGCCCGTGCCCGTTCGGCTGTCAGCGAGGCGCAAGTGGCTGTCGATACTGCCCAGCTCAACCTTGACCGCTCGGTGGTGCGCAGCCCGGTAGACGGCTACCTCAACGACCGCGCGCCGCGTAACCACGAGTTCGTCACTGCTGGCCGCCCGGTGCTTTCGGTGGTCGACAGTGCCTCCTACCACGTCGACGGCTACTTCGAGGAAACCAAGCTGGGGGGTATCCATATTGGTGACGCCGTGGATATCCGCGTGATGGGCGACAACACCCGCCTGCGTGGCCATGTGCAGAGCTTCGCCGCTGGCATCGAAGACCGCGACCGCAGCAGTGGCGCCAACCTGCTGCCCAACGTCAACCCGGCGTTCAGCTGGGTACGCCTGGCCCAGCGCATTCCGGTGCGCATCGCCTTTGACGAAGTGCCGCAAGACTTCCGCATGATCGCCGGGCGTACTGCGACGGTGTCGATCATCGAGGGCCAGCGCCCATGAAACAGCTGATCCTGGCTGGCCTGTGCCTGTCGCTGGGGGCCTGCATGATGGTGGGGCCCGACTATGAGGTGCCTGGGGATGCGGCCGTGCAACGCAATGACCTGAACGGCCCGCTGCGCCAGGATGCCGACAGCGTCGTGTCAGCGCCGGTCCCCGAGGACTGGTGGCAGCTGTATCAGGATCAGCGGCTGAACGAGCTGGTGCGTCAGGCGCTGAGTGCCAACACCGAACTGCGCGTGGCGGCAGCCAACATTGCCAAAGCTCGCGCTCAGGTGGAGGTGGCTGAATCGCAAGGCGGCTTCAACGGTGGCGTCAAACTCGGCGCTCAGCGCTTGCAGGAGTCGGGCGAAGCCTTCCTGCAGCCCGAGAAGGTGCCGGTAGCCAACATCGGTGAGGCCATCATCAGTGCTTCGTACCAGTTCGACCTGTGGGGCACCTTCAAGCGTGGTACCGAGGCTGCCAAGGCAAATGCCGACGCGGTGCAGGCCGCTGCCGACACTGCCCGCATCACGCTTGTGGCGGACGTGGTCAAGGCTTATACCCAGGTGTGCTCGGCCAACGAGGAATACCACATTGCCCGTGAGTCCCTCGATTTGCAGGAGCAAAGCGTGAAACTCAACCAGCGCCTGCGCGATGCTGGGCGTGGCGATGAAACCCAGGTCACTCGCTCGCAGACCCAGTTCAAATCCTTGCGTGCAGAACTGCCACGCTTCAAGGCCGAACGCGAGACGGGCATGTACACCCTGGCCGCGCTGCTGGCCAAGCCGGTCGACCAGTTGCCTGCCGGTACCGCCGATTGTGCCGAGTTGCCGCACCTGAACCAGCTGGTTCCTGTGGGCGATGGCGCGGCCCTGCTCAAGCGCCGCCCCGACGTGCGCCAGGCCGAACGCCAGCTGGCTGCCGCCACCGCCTATATTGGCGTGGCTACCGGCGCGTTGTACCCGGATATCAGCATTGGCGCCCAGGTTGGCACCATCGGCATCCTGGAGAACCTTGGCGAGCCTTCGACCAACCGCTGGGGCTTTGGCCCGCAGATCAGCTGGAGCATCCCCACCAACGGCACCCGTGCCCGCATTCGCATGGCCGAGGCCTCGACCCAGGCGGCCCTGGCGCACTTCGATGGCGTGGTGCTGAACGCCATTCGCGAGACCCAGACCCGGCTGGCACAGTACAGCGCCTTGCTCGATCGGCGCGATGCGCTGGCCGAGGCGGAGAAGTCGGCGAAGGAAGCCGCGGACCAGACGCACCGGTATTACCAGGCAGGGCGTGAGTCGTTCCTGGCGGATTTGCAGGCCACGCGAACCTACACCGATATGCGTGCGCAGTTGGCTGCAGCCAATAGTCAAGTGGCGCAGGGGCAAATTGCCGTGTTCCTGGCGTTGGGTGGGGGTTGGAAGGGCACCGCCAAGCCCTGATGCGGTCCTTGAGGGCAGGTCCGCTATGCCCTCCACTTCATCTGATTTGTAGCAAGATTTTTCATGAAATCTGCCCAGCACCCTTGAGTGAAGCAAAGTGGAAGTGAACAATGTTCTCTTTCGCATTTCCTCCGAGACTGGCCATGAAAACCCGTTCCCGTCTGCTTGCCTGGCTGCCGGCTGCATTGCTCGGCCCGGTGCTGGCGCTGTGCAGCACCTTGGCGCTGGCCGAGTCCCCCGCCGAGGCTGCCAAAGCCCAGCACTTGCTGGACTACATTGGTGCCGACTACCCGCCGACCGTGCAGGACGGCAAGGTGATCGACGAGGGCGAATACCGCGAGCAACAGGAGTTCAGTGCGGTATTGGCTGACCTGGTCAAAGGCCTGCCCGCAAATACTGAACAAGCGGCTTTGGAACAGGGCGTCCAGGCGCTGCGCCAGGCCATCGACCAGCGTCAGGAAGGTACTGCGGTCGCCAAACAGGCCCGGCAGCTGGGTGCGCGACTGGCGGTGGCCTACGAGATCAGCCAGGCCCCGGTGATTACCCCGGACCCCGCCCGCGGCGCTGCGCTGTACGCACAGAACTGCTCGATCTGCCACGGCGACACCGGCGCCGGCGATGGCCCGGCTGGCGTGGGCCTGGAGCCTGCACCCGCCAACCTGCGCGATGTCTCGCGCCTGGACCAGTTAAGCCTGTTCGACCTCTATAACACCCTGGCCCTGGGTATAGACGGCACCGAAATGCCGTCGTTTGCCGACCAGCTGGACGACCGCCAACGCTGGGATGTGGCCGCGTATATCGCCAGCTTCACCGCCAAGCCGGAAGCGGGCAAAGGTGACAAGACCTGGAACCTCGCCGACCTGGCTCGCCAAACCCCGGCCGAAGTTGCTGCTAACGAAGGCACTGCGGCCGTCGAGGCATTCCGCGCCCAGCGTGCCCAGCCACCTCAGGTAAAGCGCGGCCCGGCGCAATTGCTCGAATACACTGCCAGCACACTGGAGAAGAGCCTGGCGGCCTACCGCGCAGGCGACCACGATCAGGCCTATGACCTGTCGGTGGCGGCCTACCTGGAAGGTTTCGAGCTGGTGGAAAGCTCGCTGGACAACATCGATACCCAGGCGCGCAAGGACACCGAGAAATCGCTGATGGCCTACCGTCAGTCCCTGCAGGACGGCCTGCCCGTGGAGCAGGCCGAACAGCGTCTGGCCGACGCCAAAACCAAGCTCGAGCAGGCGGCCAAGCTGCTGGGCAGCGATGGCCTGAGCTGGACGCTGAGCTATATCTCCGGTTTGCTGATCCTGCTGCGTGAAGGCCTCGAGGCGATTCTGGTGCTGGCGGCGATCCTGGCCTTCCTGCGCAATACCGGGCAGCAGTCGGCAGTGCGCAGCGTCAACATCGGCTGGGGCCTGGCGCTGGTTGCCGGCTTCGCCACCTGGGCGCTGGCGGCCTATGTGATCGATGTGGGGGGCGCTCAGCGCGAGCTGCTGGAAGGCTGCACGGCGTTGTTCGCCGCGGTAATGGTGCTGTGGCTTGGCGTGTGGATGCATGACCGCCGTCACGCTGCCGCCTGGAAGGACTACATCAAGAGCAGCCTGGTCAGCGGTGGCGGGCGCTTCGGCTTTGCCGTGCTGGCATTCTTCTCGGTATACCGCGAATTGTTCGAAGTGATCCTGTTCTACGAGACCCTGTGGCTGCAGGCAGGCCCCGCCGGGCATCAGGCGGTGCTGGCGGGTGGCGCGACGGCACTGGTGCTGTTGGTGGGCCTGGCCTGGGTGATTCTGCGGGGTTCGGCCAAGCTGCCGCTATCGCTGTTCTTCAGCATCAACGCCGCGCTGCTGTGCGCGCTGTCGGTAGTATTCGCCGGGCATGGCGTGAAGGCGTTGCAAGAGGCCGGTGTGCTGGGCACACGGCCAGTGGCGTTCTTTGAGTTCGACTGGCTGGGGATTCATGCCGATGCCTACTCGCTGTCGGCGCAAGCGGTGGCCTTGCTGGCCATCGTGTTCCTTTACGGCCGCTCGTGGCTGGCCGAAAAGCGCAGTGCTGCGGCCAACTGACTGGAGCCTGCGCGGTCCCACAGGGACCGCGCAAGGTCTCAGATCTTGCGCAAGCCTGATGCTCAGGCTGGCTGTGGCGCCTTGAGAATGTTCTGTAGCAATTGGACACTTTCAACGGCGTCATGACCCAGGCTGGTCAGGTAGCCGCCATCCGGCTGATCGGTCAGCCCCTTCTCATGCAGGCGTTGCGCAGCCGCGATCAGGGCAGGGGATGCGGTGCTGGTTATCTTGATGCCTTCCTGGCTGCTGTCGTGTTTGAACAGCGCGAGTACTTCCATTTCGTCGATCAAATCGGGGGTAAAAGGCATGGCGACTCCTGACTTCCAGACAAGGATTGCGGCACATTCTACGGTGCCTGATCTTCGAGTGTAGCCGGGTTATTCGTCGTCGCCTTGATCCATCTCAGGCGGCAGCTCCGGCAGTGCCCGCAGAGCGTTCTCATACCACTCACCGTTGAACGCACGGTCCTCTACCAGCATGTTGTCGATTTCGAAGGCCAGCACATGGGCCATCAGGTTCAGAATGTCTTCACGCTCATAGCCGACCAGCGTCAGCTTGTTGAACGTGGCCTTGGCCGCAGGCGGCTCGCCGCTTTCGATCTGGTTTTCGATGGCTTGGGTCAGCGTTGCCTCGGCGAAGGCTTCGTCGTCGTCATTGTCGATGTCGGTGGGCTCGCTCATCGCGGTACTCCTAGGATGGGATGCAACAGTGTGCCATGGCTATGGCGGCAATGCCCGGGCATTGACGGGGTGCATGACGCTGGTCAGTGGCAGGTGTTCAGTCTATAAAGGCCACGCCAACCCCTTACGGCCTGGAGGCTGTTTCGTCATGCTCAAGCTTTATGGATTCTCGGTCAGCAACTACTACAACATGGTCAAGCTGGCCCTGCTCGAAAAAGGCCTGACTTTCGAGGAAGTCACCTTCTATGGCGGCCAGGCGCCACAGGCGCTGGAAGTGAGCCCACGGGGCAAGGTGCCGGTGCTTGAAACCGAGCATGGCTTCCTCAGCGAAACCAGTGTGATCCTCGACTATATCGAGCAGACCCAGGGCGGCAAGGCACTGCTGCCAGCCGACCCGTTCGGCCAAGCCAAGGTGCGGGAGCTGCTCAAGGAAATCGAGTTGTACATCGAGCTGCCTGCGCGTACCTGCTACGCCGAGTCCTTCTTTGGCATGTCGGTCGAACCGCTGATCAAAGAGAAAGCGCGTGCTGACCTGCTGGCCGGGTTTGCCACGCTCAAGCGCAACGGGCGCTTTGCACCTTATGTTGCGGGCGAGCAACTGACACTGGCAGACCTGATGTTCTGCTTCTCGGTCGACCTGGCCAACGCGGTGGGCAAGAAGGTGCTGAACATCGACTTCCTGGCGGACTTCCCGCAGGCCAAGGCGTTGCTGCAACTGATGGGGGAGAACCCGCACATGCCGCGGATCTTGGCGGACAAGGAAGCGTCGATGCCGGCCTTCATGGAGATGATCCGCAGCGGCAAGCGCTGAGTCTGGTGTTGAGCCCTTCGCGGGCATGCCCGCTCCCACAGGTCTGCACCGTTTTTGAAACTTGTGCATTACCTGTGGGAGCGGGCGTGCCCGCGAACGAGGGCGAAGCCCTCGCCTTGGGGGATTAGCGAGACGCCAACAGGGCCTTGCCACGAACGACGGCAGCACGCACCTGCGCCGGCGCCGTACCACCAATGTGGTCACGCGCATTCACCGAGCCTTCCAGCGTCAGCACGGCAAACACGTCCTGCTCGATCTGGTCGCTGAATTGGCGCAGTTCGTCCAGGCTCATCTCGGCCAGGTCCTTGCCAGTGTCCACACCATACTTCACCGCGTGGCCAACGATCTCGTGGCAGTCACGGAACGGCAGGCCACGGCGAACCAGATAGTCAGCCAGGTCGGTAGCGGTGGAGAAACCGCGCAGGGCCGCTTCACGCATGATGGCGTGCTTGGGCTTGATCGCCGGGATCATGTCAGCGAAGGCCCGCAGCGAGTCGCGCAGGGTATCGGCGGCGTCGAACAGCGGTTCCTTGTCTTCCTGGTTGTCCTTGTTGTAGGCCAGCGGTTGGCCTTTCATCAGGGTCAGCAGGCCGGTCAGGGCGCCGAACACGCGGCCGCTCTTGCCACGTACCAGCTCTGGCACGTCCGGGTTCTTTTTCTGCGGCATGATCGAGCTGCCAGTGCAGAAGCGGTCCGGAAGGTCGATGAACTGGAACTGCGCGCTGGTCCACAGCACCAGCTCTTCGGAGAAGCGCGAAAGGTGCATCATCGCCACGCTGGCAGCGGCGCAGAATTCGATGGCGAAATCACGGTCCGACACGCCATCCAGCGAGTTGCCGGCCACGGCTTCAAAGCCCAGCAGCTTGCAGGTCAGTTCACGGTCGATCGGGTAGGTGGTGCCGGCCAGCGCGGCGCTGCCCAGTGGCATGCGGTTGGTGCGCTTGCGGCAGTCGACCAGGCGCTCATAGTCGCGGCTGAGCATTTCGAACCACGCCAGCAGGTGGTGGCCAAAGGTGACCGGCTGCGCCGTCTGCAGGTGGGTGAAACCAGGCATGATGGTTTCGGCTTCACGCTCTGCCTGCTCCAGCAGGCCCTGCTGCAGGCGGGTGATTTCGCCCAGGATCAGGTCGATTTCGTCGCGCAGCCAAAGGCGGATGTCGGTGGCCACCTGGTCGTTGCGGCTACGCCCAGTATGCAGCTTCTTGCCGGTGATGCCGATGCGGTCGGTCAGGCGTGCTTCGATGTTCATGTGCACGTCTTCGAGGTCGACACGCCAGTCGAAGTTGCCGGCTTCAATCTCGCCCTGGATGGTTTTCAGGCCATCGATGATGGTGTCGCGCTCGGCATCACTGAGCACGCCGACCTGCGCCAGCATGGTGGCATGGGCAATCGAACCCATGATGTCGTGACGGTACAGGCGCTTGTCGAAATCTACCGAGGCGGTGAAACGGGCGACGAAGGCGTCGACGGGCTCACTGAAGCGGCCGCCCCAGGACTGATTGGTCTTCTCGGTGCTCATGGATTCACTCATTGCAGGCGTGAACGAAAAAGTGGCGTCGATGATAGCAGGGTTGGGCTGGCTGCCGCAGGGCGCCGGTCGAGAGAAATGCCCGGAAAATCGCAGAGAAGGATTTCAAGGAATGAACGGCAGTGTTCCACGGACCGTCTACAGTTGGACAAAGGACTGGCAGTGAATCTGCCGGGCCGAGTGAATCTTTGGCCATCGCACCGGTCTAGAGCGTGACCGCAGTGTCGCTCGAACCACACCTGTCTACGCTATACCTGTGCGAGACTCATTCAGGAATCCAGCGCAATTATGAATGTCCTGATCGTTGATGACGAACCCCAAGGCCGTGAACGCCTCACCCGGCTGCTCGGCGAACTGGAGGGTTACACTGTGCTGGAGCCCAGCGCCACCAACGGCGATGAGGCCTTGGCGCTGATTGAAAGCCTCAAGCCCGATGTGGTCCTGCTGGACATCGGCATGCCAGGCCTGGATGGCCTGCAGGTTGCCGCTCGCCTGTGCGAACGCGAGGCGCCGCCCGCGGTGGTGTTTTGCTCCGGGGATGATGAATACGGTGCAGAGGCATTCAAGGACAGTACCCTCAGCCATGTGACCAAGCCCTTCCAGGCCCACGCCTTGCGCGATGCCTTGCGCAAGGCCGAAAAACCCAACCGCGCCCAATTGGCGGCGCTTACCCGGCCGGCCAATGAAGGCGGCGGCCCACGCAGCCATATCAGCGCCCGCACGCGCAAAGGCATCGAACTGATCCCGTTACCCCAGGTGATCTATTTCATTGCCGACCACAAGTATGTGACCTTGCGTCACGAAGCCGGTGAAGTGCTGCTTGACGAGCCACTCAAAGCCCTGGAAGACGAATTTGGCGAACGCTTCGTGCGCATCCATCGCAATGCGTTGGTCGCCCGCGAGCGCATCGAACGCTTGCAGCGCACCCCACTGGGGCACTTTCAGCTGTATCTGAAAGGCCTGGATGGCGATGCCTTGACCGTCAGCCGTCGCCATGTGGCCGGTGTGCGCAAGATGATGCAGACCCTCTGAGGCCCTTGGACTCGGCCCGCACCTGCACCTGACTGCGTATGACCTGTTGATCCGTATCTGCAAGCGATACCGGCGATGCTGTTATGATCGACGGTATTTCTCTGGATCGGGGCGTTTCATGTCCACTCGCGAAATCCGCATTGCCACCCGTAAAAGTGCTTTGGCCCTGTGGCAGGCCGAATACGTCAAGGCCCGCCTCGAGCAGGCCCACACCGGCCTGCAGGTGACCCTGGTACCCATGGTCAGTCGCGGTGACAAGTTGCTCGACGCGCCGCTGGCAAAAATCGGCGGCAAGGGGCTGTTCGTCAAGGAACTGGAAACCGCGCTGCTGGACAACGAAGCCGACATCGCCGTGCACTCGATGAAAGACGTGCCCATGGACTTCCCCGAGGGCCTGGGCCTGTACTGCATCTGCGAGCGTGAAGACCCGCGTGATGCCTTCGTTTCCAATACCTTTGACAGCCTCGAAGCGCTGCCCGCCGGCAGTATCGTCGGTACCTCAAGCCTGCGCCGTCAGGCCCAGTTACTGGCGCGCCGCCCAGACCTGCAAATCCGCTTTCTGCGCGGCAACGTCAACACCCGCCTGGCGAAGCTGGATGCCGGTGAGTACGACGCCATCATCCTCGCCGCGGCGGGCCTGATCCGTCTGGGCTTCGAAGACCGCATCACCTCCACCATCAGCGTCGATGACAGCCTGCCGGCAGGTGGTCAGGGCGCGGTGGGCATCGAGTGCCGCAGTGCCGACGTTGAGATCCATGCACTGCTGGCGCCACTGCACCATGTCGACACCGCTGACCGGGTGATCGCCGAGCGCGCGCTGAACAAACGCCTGAATGGTGGCTGCCAAGTGCCGATCGCCTGCTACGCGGTACTTGAAGGTGACCAGCTGTGGCTGCGCGGCCTGGTCGGCCAGCCTAGCGGCGGGACCTTGCTGGTGGCCGATGCCCGTGCACCCCGTGCTGCTGCCGAGGCCCTGGGCGTACAGGTGGCCGAAGACCTGCTGGGGCAGGGCGCCGAGGCCATTCTGAAGGAAGTCTACGGCGAGGCCGGTCACCCGTGAGCCAATGGCGCCTGTTGCTGACCCGGCCTGCCGAGGACTGCGCGGCGCTGGCGCAAAGCCTGGCGGCAGCGGGAGTGGGCAGCAGTTGCCTGCCCCTGCTGGAGATTGAACCCATTACCGTGCAAGCCCCACAGCGGCTGTCGCTGGAAGGCTTGCATGACTTCCAGGCGATCATTGTGGTCAGCAAGCCGGCCGCCCGGCTGTTGCTTGAGCATCTGGCCGAGACCAGCATCCAGCCTCCGCAGCGAGGCTGGTTCACCGTGGGTGAGGCAACCGCTGGTGTGCTGCAGGGTGCTGGGCTGAAGGTTTGCTTTCCGCCGCGTGGCGATGACAGCGAAGCCTTGCTGGCACTGCCGGCCCTGCGCCAGGCACTTACCGAGCCGGCACCGCGTGTCTTGATCGTTCGCGGCGTCGGAGGTCGCGAACTGCTGGCAGAGCGTCTTGCAGAGCAAGGTGCTAGTGTCGAATATCTGGAACTGTATCGTCGCTGCCTGCCGGCCTACCCGGCGGGTACGCTGATGCGCCGCATTGAAGCGGAACGCCTCAATGGCCTGGTGGTCAGCAGTGGGCAGGGTTTTGAACATTTGCAGCAGATGGCCGGTGCCGATTGGCTGCGGTTGGCCCAGTTGCCGCTGTTCGTGCCCAGCCCGCGGGTCGCCGAGCAGGCCAAGGCCGCCGGGGCCCAACAGGTTGTGGATTGCCGTGGCGCCAGTGCCACGGCCTTGCTGGCAGCCGTGCAGCGTAGCGCTGCACCTGCCTCTTAAGGCGCTAAGCTGAATGCGGTGCGCCCCCATGCAAAGGATGGATACGTGAGCGAGACTGTCTTGTCCAATAACGATAAACCGTCGGCGCAGGCGCCTGCGGAACCCGTTACCACCCCACCTGCCAAGCGCTCCGGCAGTGGCCTGGCAGCGCTGGCCTTGCTGCTTGGTGCGGCCGGGGTGGCGGTAGGTGGCTGGGGTGTCTGGCAGGTGCGTCAACTGCAGGGCAGTGAGTTCAACCAGGGCCAGCACATCGAGGCGCTGACCCAGCGCGCCGAGGCGCTGCAGCAACGTGAACAGCAGATCAGTGCGCAACTGGCCAGTCTGCCAGCCGCCAGCGAGCTAGAAGACCGCCGGCGTTTGGTAGCCCAGTTGCAGGGCGACCAGCAGCGTCTCAGCCAGCGCCTGGAAACCGTGCTGGGAGAAAGCCGCAAAGAGTGGCGCCTGGCCGAAGCCGAGCACCTCCTGCGGCTGGCTACCCTGCGCCTTTCGGCGTTGCAGGACATCACCAGTGCCAAAGCCCTGGTCGAAGGCGCCGACGAGATCCTGCGCGAGCAGAGCGACCCGGGTGCCTTCGCCGCCCGCGAGCAACTGGCCCGCAGCCTGGCCACGCTCAACAGCACTCAGCAACCGGACCGTACTGGCCTGTTCTTGAAACTGGCTGCGCAGCGTGAGCTGGTACAGCAGCTGAGCGCCCAGTCCCCCGAGTTCGACAGTAACGCCGATGCGCTTGGCGCCCTGACCGCCGACGGTGATGGTGCCAGCAGGCTGTCGCAGTGGTGGGCAGAAATATCCAAGTACTTCCAGATCGACTTCAATGCCGATGAAAACGTGCGTCCGTTGCTGGCCGGGCAGCAACTGAACCAGCTGCGCCTGGCCCTGAGCCTGACTATCGAGCAGGCCCAGTGGGCGGCGCTCAATGGTGATGCCAAGGTTTACACGCAGGCGCTGGACGACGCCCGCAGCGTACTGCTGGCCAACTTCAATGCAGACAACCCGCAAAGCAAGGCCATGCTCGACAGCCTCAATGCCTTGGCCGATCAGCCGGTGTCGGTGGTTACCCCTGACCTTAGTGAAAGCCTGGCGGCAGTGCAGGCCTATATTCAGCGCCGTCACCTGCCGGCCGAGGCTGAAGGGGGCAAGCCATGAAGCGTGTCTACCTGTTGGCCGTGCTTGCGATCGTGGTTGCTGCGGCACTGGGCATCGCGGTTGCCAAGCACAGCGGCTATGTACTGATTTCCTATGGTGGCTTCCGTTATCAGTCGGGGCTGTGGGCAGCCTTGGCGGGTATTTTGGCGGTCGTCCTGCTGCTGTGGTTGCTGCGCTATCTGGTCGGCCTGGTGCTGACTTCCAGTGGTGTGGTCAACCCGTGGTCACGGCGTAACCGCAGCCGACGTATCCGCCTGGCGATCGAACAGGGCCAGCTCGATCTTGCCGAAGGCCGCTGGGCCAGTGCCCAACGGCACTTGCACCGTGCCGCCGAGGCGGAGCGCCAACCGTTGCTGTACTACCTTGGTGCCGCGCGTGCTGCCAACGAGCAAGGCCGTACCGAAGACAGTGACAACCTGCTGGAGCGTGCCCTGGAGCGCCAGCCGCAAGCGGAGCTGGCCATTGCCCTGACCCATGCCCAGTTGCAAATGGACCGTGGCGAAAACGATGGGGCCCTGGAAACCCTGCTGGCCATGCAGGAACGCCACCCGCACAACGGCCAGGTGCTGCGCTTGCTGCAACGCCTGTACGTGGAGCGCGGCGACTGGTCTGCACTGATCCGCCTGCTGCCCGACCTGCGCAAGGGCAAGGTGCTGCCGCCCGCCGAGCTGGCTGCTCTGGAACAACGCGCCTGGGGCCAGAATCTGAGCCTGGCGACCACCCGTGGCGAAGATGCGCTCAGTGCACGTCAATCCTTGGAGCGCGCCTGGCAGCAGCTGACCGCAGCCCAGCGCCAGGAGCCACAACTGGTGCTGGCGTACGCCGAGCAACTGCGTCAGGTAGGTGCCCAGAACGAGGCCGAACAGGTGCTGCGCACGGCCCTCAAGCGCGACTACGAAAGCCACCTGGCCCGCCTTTACGGCCTGGTGCGTGGTGATGACCCGGCGCGTCAGCTGCAAACCGCTGAAGGTTGGCTCAAGGCTCACCCGCAAGATGCCAGCCTGCTGCTGACCCTGGGCCGTCTGAGCCTGCAAAACCGCTTGTGGGGCAAGGCGCGTGACTACCTGGAAAGCAGCCTGCGCATGGAGCGCAACCCCGAGGCCTGTGCTGAGCTGGCCCGCCTGCTCGCGGGGCTGGGCGAGACCGAGCGCAGCAACCAGCTGTTCCAGGAGGGCCTTGGCCTGCTGGACGAGCGCCTGCTGGCGCTGCCTTTGCCAGAAGGCGTGCGCGCCTGACCTACCCCAAGGCCCGCGCAAAGGTGCGGGCTTTGGGGGCAGGTAATTTATCTTTCGCTGTCAGTTTGATCTGAAGTCCATTTCTTCCGTCGCCTCCTACGGCATATCTGGAAATTTCCTACGCGATTCAGTGACTTGTCGTTGCTGTCGTGCCTTGAAACAAAGCGTGTCTTTCCTCTACCGTTTCAAGCCACTACTTTTTCCCCGGGACCTTCACCGCCCATGCTGCCGGCCCGTTTGCGCACCTTTTTTCTTCCTGCCTGCCTGGTCGCACTGGCAGTACTGGTTGCGTCTTTCCGTCTGGAAAACACAGTGGGGCTGATGCCGTGCCCATTGTGCCTCAGCCAACGGTTGCTGCTTGGCGGGTACGCGCTCCTGTGTTTCGCAGCCGTGCTGCAGGCGCCGGGCACGCGGGGCATCCTTCGTTATGCTCGGCTGGCGCTGGGCTGCTCGCTGGCCGGCGCTTTGCTGGCAGCACGGCATGTCTGGTTGCAGGGGGCTGAGGGGGTCAATGAGGTATGTCCGGTGCCGATCGGGCGAGTGTTCGAACAATCCTGGAGTGAGGCGGCACGGCAACTGCTGCTGGGTGGCCCGGATTGCCGTTCGCTTGCCTGGAGTTTTCTCGATCTGACACTGCCGGAATGGAGCCTGTTGGCCTTCCTGCTGCTGGCGGTGCTGCCCTTGAGTTGCCTGCTGGCGTATCGTTTCCGCACCTTGGCAAGAACATGACCTGGCGCAAGGTTGTGCCATTAGCGCGACCAATGGTGATGTAACAGGGTATTAAACACTTGTATGAACTTTGTGTGCTGCGTACCTTGAAGGGCAGCACGCGCGGGAATAATCTCCCAGCACGCATACCGGAAAAACAACTGCTCGATGCCGTCCTGCTGATGTCACCTTGTGCTGCGCGGTCGTGGTGCGAGGTGCAGCGGCATCTACCCAGAAGGGAAGAGATCGCCATGCTCGATAGTTGTCAGAACGCCCAGGAACGCTGGGGTGGGGTTCACAAGCTGATCGACCGTTGGCTGGAGGAGCGCCAGGAACTGGTGCAGGCTTTTCGCGCCCTGCGCGATGTGAGGCCAGCCTTCGCCGACAAGGACACCAACGGGGACTTTTGCGCCCTTCTGGTCGACTACGTTTCGGCGTGGCACTTCGAAGTCTGCGAGCAACTGGTCAGCGAGGCCAAGGCGTTCGGAGACAAGAAGGCGCTGAAACTGGCCGAAGAGATCAACCCACGGATCAACGACAGTACTCAGATCGCACTGGCCTTCAATGACCATTGCACCAAGGGGGAGTGCAAGGACACCGAACGCTTTGCCGAGAAGCTGGCCAAATTGGGCGGGTTGTTGCATGAGCGCTTCGAGCTTGAAGACTGCCTGATCGAAGTGCTGCACAACGCACACAAGGAAGAGGGTGCAGTGCAGGCCTGAGGTTGGCGTCAGTCGCCAACCGCCAGCAGTTCGATCTCGAATACCAAGGGGGTGTAGGGTGCAATCAGGTCTCCCGCCCCCTCGGCGCCATAGGCTTGCGCTGAAGGAATTACCAGGCGCCATTTGGCGCCGGTGTGCATTTTCGGCAAGGCGACCTGCCAGCCTTCGATAACCGAATCCAGGTTGAACCATTGGGGGGTCTGGTTCTGGTCGAATATTGAGCCGTCCGGCAATCTGCCCACATAGCGCACTTGCACTTTGCCGCCCGCTTTTGGCTGTGCACCCGTGCCTGCCTGCAATTCGCTGTACAGCACACCTTCCGTTAGTTCGTGCACCCCATAACGCCCACGTTCATTAGCCATGAAACGCGTTTCGGCGGCCTGCAGCTTTTGCGCAGCGGCGTCACCTTCCTGGGCTTCATGCTGCTGCAGCACTGCCTGCATGCGTGCCTTGTCGAGTTTCAGGGGTTGCCCCTGATAGGACTGCTTCAGGCCTTCGACCAGTGCATCCAGCTGCAAGCCTGGCATCTCCTGGCGCAGGCGTTCACCCAGGCTGGCACCCAGGCTGTAGGCCAAATCGTGGTCGTCGTTGTCGGCCAAGGCGAGGGGTGCCATCAGGCATAAACCCAAAACAAGATATCGAGGCAACGCCTGACTCCCAAATACCAGCAATGATTAATTCAGCAACTACACTTTCACGCAGCTGCAAGATAACAACTTTGCCCAGGCATGCAACGCGGCGTAAACATTACGGTCAACATGCCCTAGCGGCGGTAGCAGCAGAAGCATAGTATGAGCCGCAATCTCGTCAGCCAGGAGGTAAACCATGTCGGCCAAAAAGAAGCCAGTAAGTACGCCGTTACACCTGCTCCAGCAACTTTCGGGCAGCTTGCTCGAACACTTGGAAGAGGCCTGCTCGCAAGCGCTGGCTGATGCGGAAAAACTGCTGGCGAAGTTGGAAAAGCAGCGTGGCAAGGCGCAGGAAAAACTGCACAACGGTCGCCTGAAACTGCAAGACGCGGCCAAGGCAGGTAAAGCCAAGGCGCAAAGCAAGGCGCAAAAAGCCATCGGTGAACTTGAAGAACTGCTCGAGTCTCTCAAGGAACGTCAAACCCAGACGCGCTCTTACATTCAGCAACTCAAACGCGATGCTCAGGACAGCCTCAAGCTGGCTCAGGGTGTAGGTAAAGTACGCGAAGCTGCAGGCAAGGCCCTTGATCAACGTGCGGCCAAACCGGCAGCCAAGGCAACCGCTGCTGCCAAGCCTGCGGCCAAACCAGCTGCCAGGGCGACCGCTGCCGCCAAGCCTGCGGCCAAACCAGCTGCCAAGACGACCACTGCCGCCAAGCCTGCGGCCAAACCGGCTGCCAAGGCGACCGCTGCCGCCAAACCTGCGGCCAAACCGGCTGCCAAGGCGACCGCTGCCGCCAAGCCTGCGGCCAAACCGGCTGCCAAGGCGACCGCTGCCGCCAAGCCTGCGGCCAAACCGGCTGCCAAGGCGACCGCTGCCGCCAAGCCTGCGGCCAAACCAGCTGCCAAGGCGACCGCTGCCGCTAAGCCTGCGGCCAAACCGGCTGCCAAGGCGGCTGCGGCAGCCAAACCTGCGGCCAAGCCAGCTGCCAAAGCCCCTGCTGCCAAGCCGGCCGCAAAACCAGCTGCCACCAAGGCACCAGCACGCACGGCCGCCAAACCCGCCGCCAAACCTGCTGAAGCCAAACCCGCTACACCGGCCGCCACAACCAACTCGGTGAGCCCGGCTGCTGCAGCACCGTCGGCACCTGTGAGCACGCCGTCTCAGGCACCTTCGGCGTCCTGAAGCGCAGCCGCTGCGACGCGCAACTGAACTAGCGCGTCATGATGCAGAGCCTGGTCCGGTGCCAGCCGGGCCAGCCAGTCGTCCGCGGGCTCATGGGAGCCCACGGGCCACTGTTGCGAACGTTCCTGCAAGCGCTCCAGCAAGGCTTTTTCTGCCTGTAATTCCAACCCCTTCACCTGTTCACGCAATGCGGCCAATTGTGCATCACCCGATGCTGGGGTTCGCCATTGCCGGCGCAGGCTGCGCAGCGGGGCGACCACGTCACGCTGCCAAGGCTCGGCAAGTTCTTGCAGTGCTTGCGCACGTTCGCCCAGTACAGCCACACCACGTGCTTGCAGCCAGGTCGCGCACAGCAGCAGGCAGACATCGCCACCCAGTGCCTGCAGTTCAAGGCAGGCGGCTTCCACGCCGGGCCTGGCATACAGGGCCAGGGCGTAATTCCACAGGTCGGTGTGCATGGTTCCACTCGCGCTATGGGCCGAGGAAGCTGGTAGACTCCGCGACCATCATGATCAGACTATCCAACCTCACTTTACAGCGTGGTCCGCAGCGCTTGCTAGAAGGCGCCGAGATGACCCTGCACGCCGGTCACAAGGCCGGCCTGATCGGCGCCAACGGCGCCGGAAAATCCAGCCTGTTCGCCTTGCTGCGCGGTGAGCTGTCGCCCGATGCCGGTGACTGCCAACTGCCCGGCGACTGGCGCATCGCCCACATGCGCCAAGAGGTCGACACCCTCGACCGCCTGGCTGTGGACTATGTGCTTGACGGCGACGTGCGCCTGCGCAAGGTCCAGGCCGAACTGGCCGCGGCCGAGCAGGCCCACGACGGCACCGCCCTGGCGCGCCTGCACAGTGAGCTG
Source organism: Pseudomonas alloputida (assembly GCF_021283545.2). Classification (NCBI taxonomy): domain Bacteria; kingdom Pseudomonadati; phylum Pseudomonadota; class Gammaproteobacteria; order Pseudomonadales; family Pseudomonadaceae; genus Pseudomonas; species Pseudomonas alloputida. The sequence continues at coordinate 197,856 of NZ_CP128540.1, forward strand.
GAAAGCGCCGACGGCTATACCGCCGACGCCCGTGCGCGCAAGTTGCTGGCTGGGCTGGGCTTCACCAACGAACAGATGGACCGCCGTGTCGGCGATTTCTCTGGTGGCTGGCGGATGCGCCTGAACCTGGCCCAGGCACTGATGTGCCCGTCCGACCTGTTGCTGCTCGACGAGCCCACCAACCACCTCGACCTCGACGCGATCCTGTGGCTGGAAGACTGGCTCAAGGGCTACCCCGGCACGTTGTTGCTGATCTCCCACGACCGTGACTTCCTCGATGCCGTGGTCGACCATGTGCTGCACGTCGAGCAGCGCAAGCTCAACTTGTACAAAGGCGGCTACACCGCCTTTGAGCGCACCCGTGCCGAGCGCCTGGCGCAGCAGCAGCAGGCCTACGAGAAGCAGCAGGCGCAGCGCGCGCACATGGAGAAGTACATTGCCCGCTTCAAGGCGCAAGCCACCAAGGCCCGCCAGGCGCAAAGCCGGATCAAGGCCCTGGAGCGCATGGAAGAGCTGTCGGCAGCGCATGTCGATTCACCGTTCGACTTTGTCTTCCGTGAATCGCAGAAAATTTCCAGCCCGTTGCTGAGCCTTTCCGAAGGTCGCCTCGGTTATGGCGACAAGGCCATCCTCGACAAGGTCAAGCTGCAGCTGACCCCGGGTGCTCGTATTGGTCTGCTCGGGCCCAACGGCGCCGGCAAGTCGACCCTGATCAAGAACCTTGCAGGTGAGCTGGAGCCGTTGTCGGGCCGCCTGGTTCGTGGCGAGAACCTGGCGGTAGGCTACTTTGCCCAGCACCAGCTGGACTCGCTGGACGACAAGGCCAGCCCCCTGCTGCACTTGCAGCGCATCGCCCCTACCGAGCGTGAGCAGACGCTGCGCGACTTCCTTGGCGGCTTCGACTTCCATGGTGCCCGCTGCGACGAGCCGGTGGTTAACTTCTCCGGTGGCGAAAAGGCCCGCCTGGCACTCGCGCTGATTGCCTGGGAGCGGCCAAACCTGCTGCTGCTCGACGAACCGACCAACCACCTCGATCTGGAAATGCGTCTGGCGCTGACCATGGCCTTGCAGGAGTTTGCCGGTGCAGTGGTGGTGGTGTCCCACGACCGTCATTTGCTCAAGAGCACCACTGATGACTTCCTGCTGGTGGCCGACGGCAAGGTCGACACCTTCGACGGTGACCTGGAGGACTACAGCCGCTGGCTGGTCGAGTACCGCCAGCGCAGTGCGCCGGCCAGTACTGCACCGGCCAACCCGGACAAGACCGACAAGAAAGCCCAGCGCCAGGCTGCCGCAGCCTTGCGTCAGCAGTTGGCACCGCACAAGAAGGCTGCCGACAAGCTGGAAACCGAGCTCAACCAGGTGCACGCGCAATTGGCCGAGATCGAGACCGCGCTGGGTGATGGTGGCCTTTACGATGCGGCGCGCAAGGACGAGTTGCGCGACCTGCTGGCGCGGCAGACCAAGCTCAAGCAACGCGAAGGCGAGCTGGAAGAGGCCTGGATGGAAGCGCTGGAAACCCTTGAAAGCATGCAGGCCGAACTCGAGGCGTTGTCCTGATGGAGGAACTGCGTTCGCTGCTGCCAGGGCAATGGATGGACACCTTCTGGCTGGGTTTGCAGATCCTCTTGATCCTGGCAGCGGCGTTCATCCTGCAACGTATCGTCGCCCGCGGGCTGAGCCGCCTGGGCCAGCGTTACCCGTTACCGCCGGAGCTGCTGGTGCCCGTGCGCGGTGGCCTGCGCTGGCTGATCATGGGCAGCGCGCTGCTGTTCGTGCTGGAGCGCATGGGTGTTTCGGCAACCGTGTTGTGGACAGCACTTTCCGGCTTCGTAGCGGTAGCGGCGGTGGCCTTCTTCGCCATGTGGAGCGTGCTGTCCAACCTGTTGTGCGCAGTGTTGATCTTCACGGTCGGGCCGTTTCGCATCGGCGATGTGGTCGAGCTGGTCGACACCCTCGACAAGCCTGGCGTGAAAGGCCGGGTGATCGCTATCAACCTGCTGTTCACCACCCTGCTGGAAGTGCCCGAAGCGGGCGGGGCGCTGGTGCAGGTGCCCAATAGTCAGTTCTTCCAGAAGTCCGTGCGGCGCTGGCGCGGGGCCGAGGTACAGGCCCTGCACAAAGAAACAGCTGCCGAAGCGGACTGAGCCTGCACTGGCCACACAAATCCATCAGAAATCACTGGTTATTTTTTCGCCAAGACCTTAGCTTAACGTTTTGCAACAAATGTTCGAGCGAGGTGTGTGATGTCGATGGAAGTATGGTTAGGCTTTTTTGCCGCCTGCTGGGTGATCAGCCTTTCACCCGGTGCCGGGGCAATTGCCTCGATGTCCAGCGGCCTGCAATACGGCTTCTGGCGTGGTTACTGGAACGCCCTGGGCCTGCAGCTGGGCCTGATCATGCAGATCGCCATCATCGCCGCCGGCGTCGGTGCCGTCCTGGCTGCCTCGGCCACGGCGTTCCAGGTCATCAAGTGGTTTGGCGTCGGCTACCTTGTGTACCTGGCCTACAAGCAGTGGCGTGCCCTGCCGATGGACATGAGCGATGAATCAGGCGTGCGCCCGATCGGCAAGCCGCTGAGCCTGGTGTTCCGTGGTTTCCTGGTCAACATCAGCAACCCCAAGGCGCTGGTGTTCATGCTGGCGGTGCTGCCGCAGTTCCTCAATCCCCATGCGCCGCTGCTGCCGCAATATGTGGCGATCACCGTGACCATGGTCACGGTCGACCTGCTGGTGATGGCGGGATACACCGGGTTGGCTTCGCATGTGTTGCGCATGCTGCGCACGCCCAAACAGCAGAAGCGTTTGAACCGCACCTTTGCCGGGTTGTTCATTGGTGCAGCCACCTTCCTCGCGACCTTGCGCCGCGCGCCGGTCTGACAGACCGCATACAGGCCATTCGCGGGCAAACCCGCGATTGGCCCATCACTATTTCTCCTTGTCCACCAACCCCTTCAGCAGATCTATCGGCAGCGGGAAGACGATGGTCGAGCTCTTGTCCCCGGCAATCGTCCCCAGTGTCTGCATATAGCGCAACTGCATCGCCCCCGGTTCCTTGCTCAGCATTTGCGCGGCTTGCATCAGTTTCTCCGACGCCTGCAGTTCACCCTCGGCATGAATCACCTTGGCCCGACGTTCGCGCTCGGCCTCGGCCTGGCGGGCGATGGCGCGTACCATCGACTCGTTCAGGTCAACGTGCTTGATCTCGACGTTGGCCACCTTGATGCCCCAGGCATCCGTCTGCGCATCCAGTACCTGGCGGATGTCCAGATTCAGTTGCTCTCGTTCTGCCAGCAGCTCATCCAGTTCGTGCTTGCCCAGCACCGCACGCAGGGTCGTCTGGGCCAGCTGGCTGGTCGCCACCAGAAAATCCTCGACCTGAATGATCGCTTTCTGCGGGTCGAGCACGCGAAAGTACAACACTGCGTTGACCTTGACCGAAACGTTGTCGCGGGTGATCACATCCTGCGGCGGTACATCCAGTACCACTGTACGCAGGTCGACCCGTACCATTTGCTGGATCACCGGGATCAACAGGATCAGACCCGGCCCTTTGACCTGCCAGAAGCGCCCCAGTTGGAACACCACGCCCCGCTCGTATTCGCGCAGGATGCGAAACGCCGACAGCACCAGCATGGCCAGCACGATCAGCACAGCGCCGAAACCGACTTGCATGAACATGGTCATTCTCCTTGCGTCGCTGGGGCGGCGGCGCTCACTTCCAGCATCACGCCATGGCGCGCGGTCACCCGTACGTTCTGGCCAGTTTGCAGCGGCGTTGCGCACTGCACCTGCCATTGCTCGCCCTGAGCCAGCACGACACCACAGAAGGGGTCGCTTGCCATCACCTGGGTGACGGTGACCAGGCTGCCGACCAGGCCGGCGTCGCCACTGACCAGCGCCCGTTGCCGGGCCTTGAGAGCCATGCCCAGCACGCCACCGATCAGGAGTGCCGAGAGCAGCGCCAAGGTGCCGATCAAGGCCAGGGGGATGCCGAAACCGGGAGCGTCGGTGTCGATCAGGATCAATGCGCCGACCACAAAGGCAACGATGCCGCCGAAGCCGACCACGCCGAAACTGGGCAAGAAGGCTTCGGCGATCATGAAGGTGATGCCAAGCAGGATCAGCGCCACCCCGGCAAAACTCACCGGCAACAGCTGCAGCGCATACAGCGCCAGCAGCAGGCAGATACCACCGACCACACCGCCCACCGCAGAACCTGGGTTCATGAATTCGAACAACAGGCCGTAAACGCCGATCATGATCAGGATCAGCGCTACGCTGGGGTTGGTGATGACCGCCAGAAACCGTGTGCGCCAGTCCGGCAGATGCTCGACCACGCTGGCGCCTGCGGTCTGCAACTGCCGTGGTTGGCCGGCCACCTGAAGCGTTTTGCCGTCGAGCTTGCGCAGCAGGTCAGGCAGGTCATCGGCCACCTGATCGATCACGTTCAGGCGCAAGGCCTCGCTGGCGGACAGGCTGACCGCCTCGCGCACGGCCTTCTCCGCCCAGTCGGCGTTGCGGCCGCGCATCTGCGCCAGGCCACGGATGTAGGCGGCAGCGTCGTTGACCTGTTTGCGTGCGAGGGTTTCATCGTCGCCGCCTTTGGCTTTATCGTCACTGGGCGTGCCAGGCGCGCCGCCGATCCGCACCGGCGTGGCGGCGCCCAGGTTGGTCCCGGGCGCCATCGCTGCAATATGGCTGGCGTAGAGAATATAGGTGCCGGCGCTGGCGGCGCGGGCGCCGCTGGGGGCAACGTAGCTGGCGACGGGTACGGTGCTGGAGAGAATTGCCTTGATCATCTGGCGCATGGCACTGTCCAGCCCGCCCGGGGTATCCATGCGGATAACCACCAGTTGCGCGCCTTGCGCCTGGGCCTGGCCGAGGCTGCGCACCAGGTAGTCGGCGCTGGCCGGGCCGATGGCGTCGTCGATGTTCAGCACCCACACCGCGCCGGGCGCTGCCTGGCCACCTGGCGTGATGCCAAGCAACAACAGCAGCAACAGCCAACGCCAGCAGCGGGCGATCACCTGTCGTCACCTCATTTGCGCGTATTACACAAGTTTAGCCCCGCCCACCCGTACCCGGCCTAAAATTGGAGATTGGGGGGCGAAACCGGAGGTGCATCATGCGTATGGCAAAAACCCTGCAGGCCAGCCTGGACAAGGCCAACTGCGACTACGACATCATTCCCCACCCACATTCGGCCACCAGCCTGGAGTCGGCCCGTATGGCCGGCGTGCCCGCCGAACGGGTCGCCAAGGCGGTGATGGTCGATGACCGTCACGGCAACTACATCATGGCCGTGCTACCGGCCAACCGGCATCTGGACATGGACAAGGTGCGCATGTCCGGGGCCTGGCATCTGACCCGTGAAAGCGGTCTGCCGAGCCTGTTCAATGACTGCGAACGCGGTGCTGTGCCGGCCCTTGGCGATGCTTACCAGATAAAAATGCTGCTCGACCCGAGTCTTACCCGCCAAGGCGATGTCTACCTGGAGGCGGGTGACCACGATCACCTGATTCACATGAGCATGGAGCAGTACATGAAACTGGTGCCGCACGCCGAAGTGCGCGAGCTGTGCTGATGTTTTCAAACCAATGCCAGGCGGGCGTCGTGGACGGCTTGCCTGGCGCTCAGGAGGAACCATGGAAGCGCCGATCCATCCCTTTGCCGAACTGTTCAAGCAGCTGGGCTTACCCGACGATCCCACGAGTATCGATCAGTTCATCACCAGCCATTCCCCGCTGAAGAACGAAATCAAGCTGGTGGATGCGCCGTTCTGGAACGACTCTCAGCGGGCATTTCTCAAGGACAGCATCATTGAAGATTCCGATTGGGCCGTGCCCTTCGATCAACTCAACGAAGCGTTGCGCCGCCCCCGAAAATAAAGCGCCGAGCGGCACCTGACGAGTGATCGGCCGTTGCTATGCTCAGGAAAACAATAAGGGGATAGCGCGATGAAAGATCCCTACGCACCAGGTTTCTGGTGTTCCGTGACGATCCTGGGCACCCTGACGGCCAGTTACTTCTATGGCATCAGACAGACGCAACAGATGAACCAGGCCGTGCATTTCCTGTACGCCGCTGCCGCAGTCACTGTAGCGGTTGCACTGGTGGCGCTGACATGGATCGCCTGGCAGCAGCTGCGCCTGAACAAGCGCGAAGTGGTGCAGGGGCGAACGTTGCTGACCATCTGGAATACCAAGGTTGCGCTACGCCGCGTCGAGACGGTTTTCGACCGTTATTTCTGGGGCAGCTATTGGCATTCGGGGCGCACCTTCGAAGAGGTCATGGGCGAGCTCAGGGGCACTCCGCTGGAGCAGAGCCTGGATGCGCTGAAGCGCCAGTGCCGGGTGCTCGACCGCGAAATCCATGACCGCCATCACCACTGGCTGGCCAACGCTCGCGACCTGTCCAGCGTGGCCCAGGCGATGGCCCGCGAACGCTACCAGCTGGACCTCGGCGAGCCCACGCACAGCGGCCACGGCAATACGGCAGTGCTCAACCGTGACCTGGAAGTGCTGGTGTACACCTGGTCGGCGCGCTTGCGTAGCTTCGACCATCAGCTGGACGAGCTGGAGCGCGCCTACCATTGAGGCGCTTCATTCGCCGCGGATGTACTGCTCCATTTGCTTGATCAGGCTGGCCTGTTCGTCAATGGTTTCCTTGACCAGGTCGCCGATCGACAGCAGGCCGAGCAATCTGCCGTTGTCGACCACCGGCAGGTGACGCAGGTGCCGGTCGGTCATCAGGTTCATGCAGAAATCGAGCTTTTGCTTGGGCTCCACGGTGACCACCGGTGCGCTCATGATTTCGCGTACCGGCGTGGCGGCAGAAGAGCGGCCCTTGAGGACCAGCTTGCGCGCATAGTCCCGTTCACTGACGATACCCACCACCTGGCCACCCTCGACCACGGGCAGCGCACCGATGTTTTTCTCCGCCAGCAGCTTCAGGGCGTCGAGCACCGAGTCATCCGGGCCGATGGTGTACACGGTCTGGTGCTGGGACTTGGTCTTGAGGATTTGTTCGACGGTCTTCATACGGGCCTCTGCGGGTGAAAAAAGCACTGTCTCGGAGTAACTAAAGCATCCGGTACGGCGCTCTGCACGGCAATGCAGGAAACGGCATGGAGGCGATTGAAAAACGTCATGGCTGTTCGCTTGTAGCGGCCTTTTCGCGGCTAAAACCGCGAAGAGGCCGGTACTGCGCATCAAAGCTTCGGCATCTGCCCGATCCGCGCCACCATTTCGCTCACCACCTGCAAGTCCAGCATGAACTGCTCCACGGTCTTGAACTCGTTGTCGTTGTGCCCGGTGTACTTCACCTCCGGCATGGCCAGGCCAAATTGCACACCGTTGGGAAGATCGTGCACCGAAGTCGCGCCGGCCGAGGTACCGAACTCATGCTTCATACCCAGGTTCTCGGTGGCCACAGCGAGCAGGGCCTTGACCCACTCGCCTTCAGGGTTGCGGTACATCGGCTCGTCCAGGCTGAAGTCGAAGGCCACCGAAGTGTTGCTTTGCCGGGTCCATTTGCCCAGTTTGTCGGCCAGTTCATCCTTGATCGTGGCGATCGGCTTCCCCTTGGGAATGCGCAGATTCACCGCCAGTTTCACGCCTTTTTCATCCACCCCGACAAAAGTCAGCGAGGTGGTCAGCGGGCCCATGAACGGGTCCTTGAAGGCCACGCCGAGCTTGTTGCCCAGGTAGTCCAGGCCCCAGTTTTCGGCGGCGTAGCGGGCCGCGTCGGTAAAGTGGTTGTGCTTGAGCGACACCTGCTGGCCGAGGCCATTGATGAAGTCGAGCATACGCGCCACCGGGTTGATGCCGGATTCCGGCTCCGAAGAGTGTGCGGAAACACCGGTCACGGTGAGCAAGACTTGCTTGCCGTCGGCCTTGGCGTCGATGCTGAAGTCGCTTCCATGCTGCTTCACATATCTGGCACCGGCTTGCTGCAGGTGCTTGACCAGCTGTGCCGGGTTGTCAGAAATCAGGGTCGCAACCGACGTTGTTGGGATCTGGTTAGTGGCCAGCCCACCGGTCAGGTTGACGATCTCGGCACCCTTGCCGCTGGCCGGGCGCTTGGTGAAGCTGGCCATGACCGTGCCGTAGCCTTTCTCGGCAATCACCACCGGGTAGCCGCCGTCGAGGGCCAGGTTGTAATCGGGCGTAGGGTTGCGCTCAAAGTAGTAGGGTATGGCATCACCGCTGGTTTCTTCGGTGGTGTCGATCAGCAGCTTGAACTGCCGGGCGAGCGGCAGGTTTTCGTCCTTGGCCACTTTCAGCGCGTACATCGCCACCACGATGCCGTTCTTGTCGTCCTCGGTGCCGCGACCGTACATGCGGTCACCTACAAGGGTGACCTTGAACGGGTCCAGGCGCGTACCGTCGGCCAGCTTCCAGTTGTCCGGGTTGACCGGCACGACGTCAGCGTGGGCATGGATGCCGATCACTTCCTTCCCGCTGCCCAGTGAGATCTCGTACACCCGGTTGTCGATGTTGCGGAAGGCCAGGCCGAAGCGGTCGGCCAAGGCCTTGATCTTGTCGGCGATCTTGAGGAATTCAGGGTTTTCGTACTGCGGCGTACCCTCGACATTGAAGGTGGGGATGGCTACCAGTTCGCGCAGGGTTTCGGTAGCGGCTTTGCCATACTTGATGCGGGTATACAGGCCGAGCAGGCGGTTGATCTCGTCTTGTTGCCCGGCGGCCAATGGCTTGTCGGCCAGGTAGGCGTCGACGGTTGCCTCGAGGTTGTCGGCCTTGCCCTGGTCGCTGTCTTTGAGCTTGCCGAGGAATTGCCTGAAGTCGCTTGGGTCGCTGCCGTCGAAGGTTTTGATGATGGCTGCGGACTGCTGCTGGGTGAGGTTGGCTTGAGCAGGCAGAGTAAACAGGCCGATGCCGGCCAGCAGCAGGGTGGTGGCGGTGAGTTTTTTCAACTGCATGGTTGTGCGCATTCCTTTGCCAATCATTGTTCAGGGTTACCCGTTCGGGAAACGGGAAGACGCCCACGCTAACACCAATGACCCGTGGTACGGGAGTACCAGAAAGGTGACATGTCGCACAAACGAAAAAGCCCCGGGCTCAGGCCCAGGGCTTTATTGATATGGCGCACTCGGCGGGATTCGAACCCACGACCCCTGCCTTCGGAGGGCAGTACTCTATCCAGCTGAGCTACGAGTGCAACGCGCACGCATGATACCCATCTGTGTCGTTGACGTCCATCGCCTTGATCTGTGGCCTTTTTCCTCTTTTTGCACAGGCGGCTTTTGCGGGCCACCGGCCGCGCAAATTTATCTATCCATATGCGATATCAATATTTCCCCCACCCTTCTTATGCCGTCTATCCTCTGGTCACAACTTGTTATAACGAGTCATCGATCAGCGAAGAGACCCCATGGCCGAACTGCTCCCCCTGTCCCCGGTACCGCTCTATACCCAGCTCAAGGAACTGCTACGCGAGCGCATCCTCGACGGTACTTATCCATCACATAGCCGCATGCCCTCGGAAAGCGAACTGGGCAAGGCCTTCGACGTCAGCCGCATCACCGTGCGCCAGGCGCTGGGCGACCTGCAAAAGGAAGGGCTGATCTTCAAGATCCACGGCAAAGGCACGTTCGTTGCCAAGCCCAAGGCGTTCCAGAACGTCAGTACCTTGCAGGGCTTGGGCGAGTCGATGACGCAGATGGGTTACGAAGTGATCAACCGCCTGCGCAGCTTTCGCCATGTGCCGGCCAACGCATTGGTTGCCGCCCGGCTGCAGGTCGAGGAGGGTAGCTTGGTCACCGAGATCCGCCGGGTGCGCCTGATCAACCGCGAGCCGGTGTCGCTGGAACTGACGTGGCTGCCCAAGGCCGTCGGCGAAAAACTGGAGAAGGCCGATCTGGTCACCCGTGACATCTTCCTGCTGTTGGAAAACGACTGCGGCATCGCTCTTGGCCACGCCGACCTGGCCATCGATGCGGTATTGGCCGACAGCGACCTGACCCAGGCCCTGGATGTTGAAGAAGGCTCGCCGATCATGCGCATCGAGCGCCTGACCCATGCTGCCGACGGCACGCCGCTGGACTTCGAACACCTTTACTACCGCGGCGATGCCTTCCAGTACCGCCTGCGCATTGATCGTCAGAAAGGGGGCAAGGCATGAGCATCCAGACCCAGGACTACGACATCATCATCATCGGTGGCGGTACGGCCGGGCCGATGGCGGCGATCAAGGCCAAGGAGCAGGACAAAAGCCTGCGCGTGCTGCTGCTGGACAAGGCCAATGTCAAGCGCAGCGGTGCCATTAGTATGGGCATGGACGGCTTGAACAACGCCATCATCCCCGGCCACGCCACCCCCGAGCAGTACACCAAGGAAATCACCGTGGCCAATGACGGCATCGTCAACCAGGCCACCGTGCATGCCTACGCAACCCACAGCTTTGAAACCATCGAGCAACTCGACCGCTGGGGCGTGAAGTTCGAGAAGGACGAGACCGGCGACTACGCGGTGAAGAAGGTTCACCACATGGGCGCGTACGTGCTGCCCATGCCCGAAGGCCACGACATCAAGAAGGTGTTGTACCGCCAGCTCAAGCGTGCCCGGGTGGAGATCAGCAACCGTCTGGTCTGCACCCGTGTGCTGCTCGATGGCGAAGGCGCCGCCGCGGGTGTGCTGGGCTTTGACTGCCGCAGCGGCGAGTTTCGGGTGGCGCGGGCCAAGGCGGTGATCCTTGCCTGCGGCGCCGCCGGGCGCCTGGGCCTGCCGTCTTCGGGCTATTTGATGGGCACCTACGAGAACCCGACGAACGCCGGTGATGGCTACGCCATGGCCTACCACGCAGGCGCCGAGCTGGCCAACCTCGAGTGCTTCCAGATCAACCCGCTGATCAAGGACTACAACGGCCCGGCCTGTGCCTACGTCACCGGCCCGCTGGGTGGGTACACCGCCAACAGCAAAGGCGAGCGCTTCATCGAGTGCGACTACTGGAGCGGCCAGATGATGTGGGAGTTCCACCAGGAGCTCGAAGGCGGCAATGGCCCGGTGTTCCTCAAACTGGACCACTTGGCCGAAGAGACCATCCAGAACATCGAAGAGATCCTGCACAGCAACGAGCGCCCCAGTCGTGGTCAGTTTCACGCCGGGCGTGGCACCGACTACCGCCAACACATGGTCGAGATGCATATCTCCGAGATCGGTTTCTGCTCCGGTCATTCGGCGTCGGGCGTGTGGGTCAATGAAAAGGCCGAGACCAGCGTCAAAGGGCTGTATGCCGCAGGCGACATGGCTGCGGTGCCGCACAACTACATGCTCGGCGCCTTTACCTATGGCTGGTTTGCCGGAGTGAACGCCGCCCATTACGTGGCCGGGCGCGAACTCGCCGAGGTCGATGCCGAGCAGGTCGAACGCGAACGGGCGCGGGTGTTTGCCCCGCTGCAGCGTGAGCATGGCCTGCCGCCAGCCCAGGTCGAGTACAAGCTCAGGCGCATGGTCAACGACTACCTGCAGCCGCCGAAGGTGACCAAGAAGATGGAAATCGGCCTGGCGCGCTTTGCCGAGATCGAGCGTGATCTGGAGCAGATGAAGGCCAACAACCCTCATGAGCTGATGCGTGCGATGGAAGTGTCGGTGATTCGCGATTGCGCCGAGATGGCGGCGCGGTCCTCGCTGTTCCGCGAGGAAAGCCGCTGGGGCCTGTACCACCACCGGGTGGACTTCCCTGAGCGCAACGATGGCGAGTGGTTCTGCCATTGCCACCTGAAAAAAGGCGAGAACGGTGAAATGACCAGCTTCAAGAAGGCCGTCGAACCCTACCTGATCGCCCTGGACGCCGATGAGCAGACCGCCTATGACCGGCTGCGAGTGAAGGCTGATGCAGCGTGAATGGGGCCATCAGCCTCTGCAAAAAACAGAACGAGGGCCACCGGCCCCAAGGACTCCGTGAAATGGCCTACCAGCCGCAAGAAATCTTCTTCCGCAGCAGCGCCCCGGTCACCATCGACGTAGACAAATGCATCGCCGAAAAAGGCTGCACCGTGTGCGTCGAGGTCTGCCCCATGGACCTGCTGGCGATCAACCCGGCTACGCAAAAGGCCTACATGGCTTTCGACGAATGCTGGTACTGCATGCCATGCGAGAAGGACTGCCCCACCGGTGCGGTGAAGGTCGACATTCCGTACCTGCTGCGCTGATTCATCCCGCCATCCGGCGAACCACCGGACGCCCTCCTGCTGTGCCCCTCGTTTCCCACCACCCAAGCCGGGCGGCGGAGACGAAGCCAACTCTTATAACGATTCGAGGGGAAACACCCATGCGCCTTGTTGCAACCGTGGCCGGCCTCGCGCTGGCGCTCACTGGCCTGAACGCCAGCGCCGAAACCATACGCATCGCCATCGGCACCCAGGACACCACCATCAACTGCGCCACCGGTGGCCTGCTGATCCGTGAGCTGGGCCTGCTGGACAAGTACCTGCCGCACGACGGCAAGTACAAGGACGCCACCTACCAGGTCGAGTGGAAGAACTTCACCAGCGGTGCGCCGCTGACCAACGAAATGGTCGCCGGCAAGCTCGACTTCGGCGCCATGGCCGACTTCCCAGGGTCATTCAACGGCGTTGCCCATCTGGATGCCGGCAAGCGCAGCCTGTTCATCAGTGTGCTGTCGGGCAGCGTGCATGGCAGCGGCAACGGCATCGTCGTGCCCGCCGCCTCCAGCGTGCAGTCGCTGGCGGAGCTCAAGGGCAAGACCATTTCCGTGCCGTTCGCCTCCACTGCCCACGGCATGCTGTTGCGCGCCGTCGCCGCGCAGGGCTGGGACCCGCAGAAGGATGTGCGGATCATCGCCCAGGCGCCGGAAATCGCCGGCTCCGCCCTGCGCAGCAACCGCATCGAAGCCCACGCCGACTTCGTGCCGTTCGCCGAGTTATTCCCCAACCGTGGCTTCGCCCGCAAGATCTACGATGGCGCCCAGGCCAACGCACCGACCTTCCATGGTGCCTTGGTCGATGCCGACTACGCGAAGAAGTACCCGGAAGTGGTCACCGCCTACCTGCGCGCCAGCCTTGAAGCCGACCGCCTGATCGCTGCGCAGCCTGAGAAGTACAGCGAGTTGATCGAGAAGGTCACGGGTATCGAAGCCGAGGTCAATTACCTGTTCCACGGCCCGCTTGGCCTGCAGACCCGCGACCTGACCTGGAAGCCTGAATACCGCCAGGCAGTGGCTACATCCATCGATACGCTCAAGCTGCTGAAAAAGACCGACCGTGGCCTGGACACCGGCAAGTTCATCGACGACCAGTACATCCGTGCCGCCTTCAAAGAGGCAGGCCTTGACTACGACAAGGCGCTGAAAGACTACGACGTACTGCCACTCAAGGCCGATGACGCGCTGACCGGCCAACCGATCACCGACTTCAGCCGCCTGGCGCAGATCTGGGTGCGCGGTGAAGACAAGGTCCGCCACTACACTTCGCCGGAGGCCGCCCTTGGTGCCTTGGCCCAGCTGGAGCAGGAGGGCAAGGACATCCGCGCCATCTACGCCCAGGCCGCCGACAGTGGCATCAAATTGCTCGCCAACCAGGCCTGGTTCGTGCGCAACGGTAAAGGCGAACTGGCGGCATTCCTGCTCAAGGACCAGGCCGAGCAGTATGCCAAGGCCCATGGTGGCGAGGCGCTGGACTTCGTCAGCGCCAACCAGAAGCTGGTCGCCCAGCGCTGACCGGGAGGCACCGACATGACCCGCAACCTCAAGCGCTGGCCGGTGCGCCTGGCGTCGCTGCTGGCCTGCCTGCTGTTCTGGCAAGTGGCGGCAAACGTGAAAATGGACCTTGGTCTGCTGACGTTCACCTATGTCCCTACACCCAAGGCGGTGCTGGACGCTGCCTGGCAGTTGCTGACCTCCAGCACCCTGCTGGCGCACCTGGGCAGCAGCCTGGCGCGGGTATTTGCCGGTTATGCCACTGCGGCACTGGTTGGCGTGGCCCTGGGGTTGCTGATCGGCCGCTCGAAATGGGCTGAAGATACCCTGCTGCCGCCGCTGGAAGTGCTGCGGCCGATTCCGGCTGTGGCGTGGATCCCGCTGGCGATCCTGATGTTCCCGTCGTCGGAACTGTCGATGGTGTTCATCACCTTCACCGGCGCGTTGTTCCCCATCCTGCTCAACACCGTGCATGGCGTCGAGGCCGTCGACCCGCGCTTGGTGGCATCGGCGCGCAGCCTCGGTGCCGGGCGCTGGGCGATCCTGCGCGAGGTGGTATTGCCTGGAGCGTTGCCGAGCATCGTCACGGGCCTTGCCATCGGCATGGGTACGTCCTGGTTCTGCCTGGTCACTGCCGAGATGATTTCCGGGCAGTTCGGCATCGGCTACTACACCTGGGAGTCCTACACCTTGCAAAACTACCCGGACATCGTCGTCGGCATGCTGCTGATCGGCGTGCTGGGCATGGGCAGCAGCGCCCTGGTCAAGCGCCTGGGGGCGCTGGCCACGCCGTGGTACCGCACGCGGAGGGCCAGTTGATGAACCGTTATCAACAGGCGCCGGGGCGTATCGATGGTCGCGGCCTGTCGATTCGCCTGGGGCACGGCAGCGAAGCGTTCGAGGCGGTGCAGCGGCTGGACTTTGCCGTGGAGCCGGGCGAGTTCGTCTGCATCCTCGGCCCCTCCGGTTGTGGCAAGTCGACGTTGCTCGGCGCCCTGGCCGGCCACCTGGTGCCCAGCAGCGGCCAGCTGAACGTGGACGGCCAGCCCGTTGACGGGCCGTCACCGCAGCGTGGCATGGTGTTCCAGCACCACACCTTGCTGCCCTGGCGTAGCGTGCTCGACAACGTGGCCTTCGGCCTGAAGATGCAGGGCCTGGAGCGCACCGAACGTCACCGGCAGGCTCGCGAAATGCTGCAACTGGTGGGGCTGGCCGACTTTGCAGGGCGCTGGCCCAACCAGCTGTCCGGCGGTATGCAGCAGCGGGCCGAAATTGCCAGGGTGCTGATCAACCGCCCACGGCTCTTGCTGATGGACGAACCTTTCGGCGCGCTGGATGCGCAAACCCGCGCCCGTATGCAGGAGCTGTTGCTCGATATCTGGGCCAGTATCCGCACCACCGTGCTGTTCGTCACCCACGATATCGACGAAGCGCTGTTCCTCGCCGACCGCATCCTGGTGATGAGCCCGCGCCCCGGTCGCTTCATCGAAGACCTGCGCCTGGACTTTGCGCGCCCACGCCGCGCCAGCCTGCTGACCAGCCCTGAATTCACTCACCTTAAGCGTCACTGCCTGGCGTTGCTGCGCCACGAGGAAGGCCGCGAACTGCCGCGTCTGACTCCGCTGGGCCTGCCGGACACTGACCACCCACCGCTACGGATCGCGCTATGACTGACCGAACGACCGACAACCCCGACATTCTTGCCCTGTTACCTCGCCTTGATGCCAGCGACGCTGGCGTGCGCCGCATCGCCCTGATCGAGCTGGCCGACCTGGAAGACCCGGATGGCTTGCCTTGGCTCACCGATGCCCTGCTGGCGGACGCCGCCGCCGAGGTGCGTGCCGAGGCCGCGCGCCTGCTTGAGGCCTGGGAAGAACCCGAAGTTGTGCAAGCCCTGTGCGCTGCGCTGGCCGATGCCGCCGAGCCTGTACGCCTGGCCGCTGCACAGAGCCTCAGCGAACTTAAAAGCCTTGAAGCCGGCCAGCTGATCCTGCCATGGGTCAAGCACGCCGATGCCTTCGTCCGCGCCAGTGCCCTACGTGCCTTGCGCGAGCTGCGCCTGGAGGATGCTGCCGACCCTGCGCTGCTGGCGCTGGCCGATGACGCCGCCGCCGTACGGCGTGAGGCAGTGGGCATTCTTGGCTGGCTCAAGCACCAGCCGGCGTTGCTGGCGCTGGCAGCGCTCGCCGAGACCGAGCCAGACACAGAGGTGCGCCGCGCGGCCATCGGCGCATTGGGCCTTGCCCGGGACAGCTCGGTGTTGCCTGCGTTGGTGGCGGCACTGACTGACCAGGCTTGGCAAGTGCGCGAGGAAGCCGCCACCACATTAGGCAAAGTTGGTCAGGACCAAGCAGGCCCGGCGCTGGTGGATGCCCTTGCCGATGACTTCTGGCAGGTACGCCTGCGGGCAGCGCGCTCACTGGGTCGGCTGCGCTATGCCGCTGCACTGGACGCGCTTGGCGGCTTGCTTGGCCATGGCATCGCCAACCTGCGCAAGGAGGCGGCGCTGGCGCTGGGCGAGCTGGGCCAGGCGCGTGCTTTGTCGGTGCTGCAGGCCGCCGAGGCCGACAGCGACCCCGAGGTGCGCAAGGCTGTGCGGATTGCCTTGGCGCAACTGCGCGGGGCTGCCTGATGAACGCCCCGCAAGCCATTCGCAACTTGCGCGGGCCAGGGCAACTGCTGCTGCAATGGGAAGACGGCGAGCACAGCCTCAGCCATACCCGTTTGCGGGGGGCTTGCCCTTGCTCACAATGCCGTGCGGCGCGCCTGTCCGGAGGGATCAGCCTGGTGCGCGACGATGTGCGCGTGGTGCAAATCGAGTCGCAAGGGTATGGCGTACAACTGGTGTTCAGCGATGGGCATGAGCGCGGGATCTACCCTTGGGCTTACTTGCGTGACCTGGTCAGCAAGTGAAGCTGATCCCTTCAGTTGCCGGAAGGGGTGCAGAAGCAGGACGACCGCCTAGCCAACGAACTGGCCGAGGGTAACCTGCTCTTTGGCGACACCCCGAGTGTGGGTACAGGGCGCAACTGGGCAACGTGCCACCGATTACGATGCCGATGACAACAGCATCATCGTTTCAGCACGGCATCAGGGCGTGCTGAGCTGATCGACCTCGCCAAGGCGTTCTGATTCATCCCCTCCGGGAGGGCCGTCGGTCCCCCCTTCACATTTCTTTCAGTTCATTCGTCTAACCTGTACTGGCCCTATCGCTGGCAAGCCAGCTCCCACAACACAAAAAAGTGAAATTTCCGCCAGGGTGTTCAACCTTTTGTTCTTTTTTTCGAACAGCCTATTGTCCAACACCCCAGCAGCCGCTTAGCATTCGTTTGAGATTTCAAACGCTCGATGCCCTGCCTTGGGCGCTTTTCAACAATCAACAATTCGGGAAGCCGACATGCAGCTCAAAGACGCTCAGTTGTTCCGCCAGCAAGCCTATATCAATGGTGAGTGGCTGGATGCGGACAACGGCCAGACCATCAAGGTGACCAACCCGGCCACCGGCGAAGTCATCGGTACCGTGCCGAAGATGGGTACCGCGGAAACCCGCCGCGCCATCGAAGCCGCCGACAAGGCCCTGCCGGCCTGGCGTGCCCTGACTGCGAAAGAGCGCTCGGCCAAGCTGCGTCGCTGGTTCGAACTGATGATCGAGAACCAGGACGACCTGGCTCGCCTGATGACCACCGAACAGGGCAAGCCGCTGGCCGAAGCCAAGGGCGAAATCGCCTACGCTGCCTCGTTCATCGAGTGGTTCGCCGAAGAAGCCAAGCGCATCTACGGTGACACCATCCCGGGCCACCAGCCAGACAAGCGCCTGATTGTCATCAAGCAGCCAATCGGCGTTACCGCGGCCATCACTCCGTGGAACTTCCCGGCCGCCATGATCACCCGTAAAGCCGGCCCGGCCCTGGCCGCTGGCTGCACCATGGTCCTCAAGCCGGCTTCGCAAACCCCATACTCCGCTCTGGCCCTGGTCGAGCTGGCCCACCGTGCCGGCATCCCGGCTGGCGTGCTGAGTGTGGTTACCGGCAGCGCCGGCGAAGTTGGCGGCGAACTGACCGGCAACTCCCTGGTACGCAAGCTGTCCTTCACCGGCTCGACCGAAATCGGTCGCCAGCTGATGGAAGAATGCGCCAAGGACATCAAGAAGGTTTCCCTGGAGCTGGGTGGCAACGCCCCGTTCATCGTGTTCGACGACGCCGACCTGGACAAGGCGGTCGAGGGCGCGATCATCTCCAAGTACCGTAACAACGGCCAGACCTGCGTCTGCGCCAACCGTATCTACGTGCAGGACGGCGTCTACGACGCGTTCGCCGAGAAGCTGGCCGCTGCAGTTGCCAAGCTGAAGATCGGTAACGGCCTGGAAGAAGGCACCACCACTGGCCCGCTGATCGATGGCAAGGCTGTCGCCAAGGTCCAGGAACACATCGAGGACGCCGTCAGCAAAGGCGCCAAAGTGCTGTCCGGTGGCAAGCTGATCGAAGGCAACTTCTTCGAGCCGACCATCCTGGTTGACGTACCGAAGACCGCTGCTGTCGCCAAGGAAGAGACGTTCGGCCCACTGGCGCCGCTGTTCCGCTTCAAAGACGAAGCCGAAGTCATCGCCATGTCCAACGACACCGAGTTCGGGCTGGCCTCGTACTTCTACGCCCGCGACATGAGCCGTGTGTTCCGTGTCGCCGAAGCCCTGGAATACGGCATGGTGGGTATCAACACCGGCCTGATCTCCAACGAAGTGGCGCCGTTCGGTGGTATCAAGGCTTCGGGCCTGGGCCGCGAAGGTTCCAAGTACGGTATCGAGGACTACCTCGAAATCAAATACCTGTGCATCAGCGTCTGATAGCACGGTAAAGGCTTTACCTCTGCCAGCGGGGCGCGAGAGCGACGTCTCGCTGGCCTTTTTTACATTGCAGTACCTGGTGGCCAGGGCGTTCACGACAGTCGATCAACGAATACTGTTCGCGAGCACTCCCAGCCGCCCCCGAATAAAAGCGCCATTCCTGTCGGCGCAATGAGGGCATTATGAGCAAAACCAACGAATCCTTGATGCAACGTCGTGTAGCTGCCGTCCCACGTGGCGTCGGCCAGATCCACCCGATCTTCGTCGACACCGCGAAGAACTCGACCGTGATCGACGTTGAAGGCCGCGAACTGATCGACTTCGCCGGCGGCATCGCAGTACTGAACACCGGCCACCTGCACCCGAAAGTAGTTGCAGCCGTGCAAGAGCAGCTGACCAAGGTCAGCCACACCTGCTTCCAGGTGCTGGCTTACGAGCCCTATGTAGAGCTGTGCGAAAAGATCAACAAGCTGGTCCCAGGCGACTTCGACAAGAAGACCCTGCTGGTCACCACCGGCTCCGAAGCCGTTGAAAACGCCGTCAAGATCGCCCGTGCTGCCACTGGCCGCGCTGGCGTCATCGCCTTCACCGGCGGTTATCACGGCCGTACCATGATGACCCTGGGCCTGACCGGCAAGGTCGTGCCGTACTCCGCTGGCATGGGCCTGATGCCAGGCGGCATCTTCCGCGCCCTGTTCCCGAGCGAACTGCACGGTATCAGCGTTGACGACGCCATCGCCTCGGTCGAGCGCATCTTCAAGAACGACGCCGAGCCGCGCGACATCGCCGCAATCATCCTCGAGCCAGTACAAGGCGAAGGCGGCTTCCTGCCAGCGCCGAAAGAGCTGATGAAGCGCCTGCGCGCCCTGTGCGACCAGCACGGCATCCTGCTGATCGCCGACGAAGTACAAACTGGCGCTGGCCGTACCGGCACCTTCTTCGCCATGGAACAGATGGGCGTTGCGCCTGACCTGACCACCTTCGCCAAATCCATCGCTGGCGGCTTCCCGCTGGCCGGTGTGTGCGGCAAGGCCGAATACATGGACGCCATCGCGCCTGGCGGCCTGGGCGGTACCTACGCCGGTTCGCCGATCGCTTGCGCCGCGGCCCTGGCCGTGATCGAAGTGTTCGAAGAAGAAAAACTGCTGGACCGCAGCAAGGCTGTGGGTGAGCGCCTGACCGCCGGCCTGCGCGAAATCCAGAAGAAGTACCCGATCATCGGCGACGTCCGTGGTCTGGGCTCGATGATTGCCGTCGAAGTCTTCGAGAAGGGCACTCACACCCCGAACGCTGCTGCTGTTGGCCAGGTTGTCGCCAAGGCTCGTGAAAAGGGTCTGATCCTGCTGTCTTGCGGCACCTACGGCAACGTCCTGCGTATCCTGGTTCCGCTGACCGCCGAAGACGCGCTGCTGGACAAAGGCCTGGCCATCATCGAAGAGTGCTTCGCTGAAATCGCCTGATGTGACGCGCTTCAGAAAAAACCCGCCTAGGCGGGTTTTTTTTATGCCCAGATAAGCCGTGTGGCGCTATGGTTATCGGAGGACTGGCTTTGGAAGCTGCGACGGACTGTGTGTCAGGTTATTCAGGAGTAGTTGGCGATGAGCGCTGCAGCCCCCACCCCACCAAGCGTACTGATTGTCGAAGGCGATCCTTGGGTACGGGACATGCTCAGCGAGATGCTGCTCAGCGTGCGCTGTGACGCCCGCCTGCAGGTATGCGCGGACGGCTCGCAGGCGCTCAGTGCCTTGTCCAGCAAGCCTGACCTGATCATCGCCGCCCGTGAGCTGGCCGGTGTCGACGGCCTCGACCTGCTGCGCAAGGTGCGCGCCAAAGGGCCAGGGGTGCCGTTCATTCTCATGAGTAACCGCAATGACAGCGCCAGTGTGCGCGAAGCGCTGCCCCTGCACCCCACGGCGTACCTGAGCAAGCCGCTGAACCTGGATAACCTGCGCAAGCGCCTGCAAGAGTTGCTGCTGGCCGTTGGCGAGGAGATCGCCTGCCCGGTACCGGCGTTGCAGGCGGGGGCCACCCTGTCAGCCTACCTTGAGCAGCGTCGCGCTACCGCCGATGGTGGGCCGCTGCTGGCCGATGTGCAGGTTGCGATCAATCGAGCGCTGAACCCCCAGGGCCTGAACCTCAGGGTGCTCGAAGAGGAAGTGCGTAACGATCCGCAAGTTACGGCGGTGCTGATCGCTGCCGCCAATAGTGCGGCATTGCACCGTGAAGCCCCGGTGCAGACGTTGCTGCAGGCCCTGAACAAGCTTGGCAGTACCCAAAGCATGAACCTGATCCTGGGCATGACCCTCAAGCGCAGCGCACGCCTCAGTGACCCGCTGTTGGCGGAGCACGCGACCCGTTACTGGGACCTGTCACTGCACACTGCCGAATATGGCCGCACCTTGGCGCGCATGCTCGAACTGGACGAGGGGCGTTGTTATTGCGCGGGCTTGCTGCATTGCCTGGGCGACCTGGCGGTGTTGCGCTGCCTGCAAGAGTGGCGGTTGGCCGGGGGGGATCTGGACGAGCGCAATGTGCAGCAATCGCTGGAAGAATTTGCTGCGGCATTCGGCTCGGCGTTGCGTACTCGCTGGCGTTTGCCGCTGGCACTGCGCGAGCTGATCGCTGCGATCTACCAGTTGGGTGGTGGCGTTTACTCGCTGGAGATCCTGGCCATGAACCTGGCTGGGCAGTTGTCGCGGCTGCCGGCTGGGCAGGGGCTGGAGAAGGTGGCCAGCGGCAAGACGGCGCGCCTGCTCAAGCTTGGCCTGCCGGAGCTGAGGCGGTTGCGCAAGGTGGAGAATCCGGAAGTAAAGCCGCAGGAAGAACCGCCGGTGGCTGGGGCCGAGGTTTCCAACTGAGATTCGGGGGCCGCATTGCGGTCCTTCGCGGGCTTGCCCGCTCCCACAGGCCCTCGAATACCGGCCAAAGCCAGTGCCCGTGCCGCCTGATCAGCCGCGGACTATCTGGTTCTTGCCCTGCCGCTTGGCCTGGTACATTGCCGCATCGGCCCGCGCATACAGGCTGTCCAGCGCCACATCCTCATCGGTCAGCCCGGTCAACCCCTGGCTCACCGTCACCCCGTACGTCTGCTGGCCATGGCTGAAGCTCAAGTGCTGTATCTGCCGTTGCAAGCGCTCGGCAATCTGCTCCGCGATTTGGGCGGTACAGCCGGGAAACACCGCCGCAAATTCTTCGCCGCCAATGCGTCCGAACAGGTCGCCCCGGCGTAGCACGGCCTTGCCGCTGTCGGCGATGTGTTGCAGCACCTGGTCGCCTTCCTGGTGGCCATAGCTGTCATTGATGCGTTTGAAGTCGTCGATATCCAGCAGCAGGAAAGCCAGCGGTGTACCGTCCTCGCGTGCACTGTCGAAGGCTTGCTGAGCACATTCGAAAAAGTGCCTGCGGTTACTGCTCTGGGTCAGCACGTCGGTGGTGGCCAGGCGCTGCAGTTCGCCTTCAAGCTGCTTCTTCTCGGTGATGTCTTCGGCGATACCGACAATGATTACCCGGTCGCTATCGTGCTGCTGGTTGATGTAGCACTTGTCGCTCAGCCAGCGCAGTTGCCCGTCGGCATTGAGGATGCGGTACTCGCGGTCTTCCACCGCGCCCTTGAGCAGTACCTGGGCCAGGCTACGTTCGGCGAACTCGAGGTCGTCGGGGTAGATGCTGTCACGCCATTCGTTGTAGTCAGCCAGCACCAGGCTGACCGGGCGGCCGAAGATGCGCTCGTAGGCTGGGCTCACGTACAGCACCTGACGGGTTTCCCAGTCGAAGGCCCAGAGCACTGCGTTGACGCTGTCGAGCAACGAGCTGAACAGCTGATCACGCTCACTCAGGCGGGCAACCTCTCCTTGGGCGTGGAGTAACGCCAGTAAAGTCTGGGCGGCTTCGGGAGGAGGGGTGCCGGGGAAAATCGTTGGAATGTTCTTGGCCATGTGCACGGAGCAGGTCTCAACGTGAAAGCGTGCGGCCAGCATCCGGCCCGCCACGCAGGCGATATTCCGGATTCGAGTGGAGAGGTGGGGGCGAAGTTCCGAATGGCACGCCCCGCTGGGGGGCGTGCCGATCAACGGCGGTCAGGCGCCGGTCGGGCGCAGCGAGTAAGTCTTGAGTTGTGCTGCGAAGTCGCGCAGTGCCTGGATGCCGCTGGTTTCGGCCTCATGTACCCAGTCTTTCATGGCTGCCAGCATGTCGTGGCCGTTGGCACTGGTGCGCGCCCAGATCTGCTGCAGGGCCAGGCGCTTTTCGTAGATGGTTTTCAGTGCCTGGCTGTGCGCGAGCATGGACTCGATGCGCACGTGGTGGCGGTCTTCCAGCAGGCTGGTTTCGCGCGAGAGCAGCCGTTTGGCACGGCGGAAGCGGTGGCGCACCGAGGCGTCGACACGGGCCAGTTCCTGTTTCACCAGCGGGCCGATCACCAGCTTGCGGTACTGGGCCATGATCTGGAAGCGGTTGTTGAGGATGGCCATGGCGGTGTCCATGTCCAGGCTGGCCTTGCCGGCCACCCGGTGGGCGATGGGCGCCACGCGCTGCACCTTGGCCAGACGCAGCAGGCAGAACAGGCGGATCCACGCCCAGCCCATGTCGAACTCCCAGCGTTTGACCGAGAGCTTGGCCGAGTTGGGGTAGGTGTGGTGGTTGTTGTGCAGTTCTTCACCGCCGATGACGATGCCCCAGGGCACTAGGTTGGTGGCGGCGTCGCGGCATTCGAAGTTGCGATAGCCCAGGGCATGGCCCAGGCCGTTGACCACACCGGCGGCCCAGAACGGAATCCACATCATCTGCACCGCCCATATGGTGATGCCTATGGTGCCAAACAGCAGCAGGTCGATTACCGCCATCAGTGCGATACCGCCCAGTTTGTAACGCGAGTACAGGTTGCGCTCGATCCAGTCATCCGGGCAATTCTTGCCATAGATGCGCAGGGTTTCGGGGTTGCGCGCCTCTTCACGGTACAGCTCGGCACCCTTGCGCAGCACTGTGCCCAGGCCCTTGTACACCGGGCTGTGCGGGTCGTCGGGGGTTTCGCACTTGGCGTGGTGCTTGCGGTGGACGGCGGTCCACTCGCGGGTGTTCTGCGCCGTGGTCAGCCACAGCCAGAAGCGGAAGAAGTGCTTGAGCGCGCCATTGAGCTCCAGGGCCCGGTGCGCGGAGTAGCGATGCAGGTAGACCGTGACGCTGACAATGGTCACGTGGGTCATCAACAGAGTGATGCCGACCAGTTGCCAGGCCGACAGGTCGAGCAGGCCGTTATACCACATAGGTGCAAATACCCTCGAAATGCAGGGGGAAGGGCTGATTATCCCTTGGCGGGGAAATAAAACCAGTCAACCGTTGAGATAGGAGGTCACGACATGTTTCAGCCTTTATAATGCCCACTCCTTTTTGATGGCCTTTCCCACCCGACATGTCTGTTTCCGTTCGCGACGCCTTGCGCATGGCTGCGCTGTATGTGGTGCTCTCGATCCTCTGGCTTGCGCTGGCGGAGGTGATGCTGCACAGCATGACTGACGATCCCTTGGCACTGACCGTGGGGCGGCAGATCAACGTGGTGGTCTGGGTGCTGCTCAGTGCCTTGCTGATCTATGTGTCGCGCGTGCGCCTGCTCAATTTCATCGGCCATGGCGCGCGTTTGCGTTGTGAAGACCGTGAACGGCTGCGCATGGCTGCCGCAGTGTTCGACAGTACCCTCGAAGGTGTGCTGGTGACCGACCGCCAAGGCCTGATCGTGCACGTCAATCGTGCCTTCATGCGCATCACCGGCTACCAGCAGGATGAGGTTATCGGCCAGCGCCCGAGCAAGTTCAAGTCGGGCCACCATGGCCTGGCCTTCTACCAGGAGGTTTTCGCCACCCTGGCCGAGAAGGGCGAGTGGAGTGGTGAAATCTGGAACCGGCGCAAAAGCGGGGAAATCTACCCGCAGTGGCAGACCATTTGCGCCATTCGTGATGACGAGGGTGAGCTCAGCCATTACGTGGCGGTGTTCAGTGACATCAGCGCCATCAAGCATTCGGAGCAGGAGCTTGCCTACCTGGCCCACCACGACCCGCTGACTGGCCTGCCCAACCGCCTGCTGTTTACCGACCGGCTGGAGCAGGCATTGGCGGCGGCGCAGGCCAACAAGCGCGGTTGCGCCTTGTTGCTGCTGGACCTGGATCACTTCCAGAGCATAAACGACGGCCTGGGCCATACCATTGGCGACCAGTTGCTGAAGCTGGTGGGCGAGCGTCTGGGGGAGGTGTTGGGTAACGGTGTGACCCTGGCGCGCCTGGGCGGCGACGAATTCGGCGTGCTGGTCGAGAACTGCCAGCAGGTCGGCCAGGCGGGCAAGCTGGCGCAGTGCATCATCGAGCGTATGCGTGAGCCGTTTCAGTTCGACGGCAATCGTCTGTTCATCAGCGCCAGCGTCGGAATCAGCCTTTACCCCAGCGATGCCTTGGGTGCCGAGCAGTTGCTGCGCAATGCCGACTCGGCGTTGTACAAGGCCAAAAGCAACGGGCGGGCCTGCTATGCGCTGTACACCGAAGAGCTGACCGCCCACGCCCAGCATCGGGTCGAGACCGCCGCTGAATTGCGTCGGGCCCTGGAGCAGGATGAACTGCGGGTGTACTTCCAGCCGGTACACGACCTGGCGTCAGGCCGACAGGTCGGGGTCGAGACGCTGGTGCGCTGGCAGCACCCCAGGCGCGGTCTGGTACCGCCGGGTGAGTTCATCCCGATTGCCGAACGCACCGGCCTGATTGCCGAGATCGATACCTGGGTGCTGCGCCAGGCCTGCCGGCAAATGGTGCAGTGGCAGGCTCAAGGCCGGCAGCTGGCATTCGTGGGGGTGAACATCTCCAGTCGCCTGTTTGGCCAGCATGAGCTGTATCGGCAGGTAGCCGAAGTGCTGCACGACACCGGCCTCGCCCCGGCCTTGCTGGAGCTGGAAGTGACCGAAAGCGCGGTGATGGAAGACCCTGAGGTGGCGCTGGAGCAACTGCACCGCTTGCGCGAACTGGGGGTGACCCTGGCCATCGACGACTTTGGCACCGGGTATTCGTCACTGCTGCGGCTCAAGCGTTTGCCGGTGCAGAAGCTGAAAATCGACCAAGGGTTTGTGGCTGGGTTGCCAGTGGATGAAGACGACATCGCCATTGTGCGGGTGATCATCGCCTTGGCCCGTAGCATGGGGATGCAGGTGCATGCCGAGGGCATCGAGCAGGCGGAACAGGCCAGCTTCCTGCTGCAGGAGGAGTGCCAGTTGGGGCAGGGGTACTGGTTCGGGCGGCCAGTGCCGGCTGAGGATCTTCGCTGGGATTGAGACCGGGCTGCAAAGCAGCCCTCAGATTTCAACGCTTGTTCAAACCCTTCGCCAGGCGGTCCCCGCCCAGCTGGATCAACGCCACTAACGCTACCAGCATGGCGATCACGGTCAGCATGATCTGGCTGTCGAAACGCTGGTAGCCATACCGATAGGCGATATCCCCCAGCCCGCCGGCACCAATCGCCCCGGCCATCGCCGACGAGTTGATCAAGGTCACCAAGGTAATGGTGAAGCCCCCGACGATCCCCGGCAGCGCCTCGGGCAACAGTACATGCCAGACGATGTGCCAGCGCCGGCAGCCCATGGCCTGTGCGGCTTCCACCAGACCATGGTCGACCTCACGCAGGCTGACCTCGGCAATCCGCGCAAAGAACGGTGTGGCGGCAATGGTCAGTGGCACCACTGCCGCCCACACACCATAAGTGGTACCCACCACCAGGCGGGTGAATGGAATCAGCGCCACCATCAGGATCAGAAAGGGAATCGAGCGGAACAGGTTGACGAAGGCGCCCAGCACCCGGTTCAGCAGCCGCGCCTCGAAGATCCCGCCCTTGTCGCTGGTCACCAGCAGCACCGCCATGGGTACACCCACCAGCAGGGCGATCAGTGACGAAACCCCAACCATCAGCAGCGTATCAAGCAAGCCTTCCAGCAGGCGATCAATCCACATGGCCCAATACCTCCACGTCCTCGGCCCAACGGCGGGCACGTTCCAGCAATTGATGGGTGTCGTGCGGCGAGTGTTGCACCGAGAGGATGAGTTGCCCCAAGGCATGTTCGCCGATGGTTTCCACGCCGCCCTGCAGCAGACGCACACGCCCGCCCAGGTCGTTGAACAGGGCAGACAGCTCTGGCTCGCCGAGCACCGTCAGTTTCAGCACTACGGCGCTGTTGCCGCTCGCCGGGTGGGCCTGGAGGCTGGCTTGCAGTGCGGCGGGTA
This sequence comes from Pseudomonas alloputida, assembly GCF_021283545.2. Taxonomy (NCBI): domain Bacteria; kingdom Pseudomonadati; phylum Pseudomonadota; class Gammaproteobacteria; order Pseudomonadales; family Pseudomonadaceae; genus Pseudomonas; species Pseudomonas alloputida. The sequence continues at coordinate 224,621 of NZ_CP128540.1, forward strand.
GCTTGGCCTGCAAAGGGGCGAGCAGGGTGCGGGTAACCTCGTGACGAGGTGAACCAAACACCCGCCAGACCTCGCCCTGCTCAACCACTGCGCCGCGTTCCAGCACCACTACCCGGTGGCAGATGTCGCGAATCACCGCCATTTCGTGGGTGATCAGCACGATGGTCAGCCCCAGGCGCTGGTTGATATCGCGCAGCAGTTCCAGGATCGAGGCGGTGGTTTCCGGGTCCAGCGCCGAGGTGGCCTCGTCGCACAGCAGGATCTCGGGGGTGTGCACCAGTGCCCGGGCAATGCCCACGCGCTGTTTCTGCCCGCCGGACAGTTGCGCCGGGTACACGTGATGTTTTTCCTGCAGGCCGACCAGTTCCAGCAACTCGCGCACCTTGCGCTGGCGTTCGGCTTTTGCCACGCCGGCGACTTTCAACGGCAATTCGACGTTCTGCCACACGGTCTTGGCCGACATCAGGTTGAAGTGCTGGAAGATCATGCCGATGCGCCGGCGCAGGGCCACAAGCTGGTCCTCATTGAAAGGCGCGATATCCACCTGGTCGATCAATACGCGGCCCTGGCTGGGTTGCTCCAGGCGGTTGATGGTGCGCAGCAGTGATGACTTACCGGCGCCGCTGCGGCCGATGATGCCGAAGATCTCGCCATGGCGGATGTTCAGGTCGATGCCTTGCAACGCCGGTTGCGCCTGGCCGGGGTAGGTCTTGCCCAGGCCGATGAAGCGCACGTGGGCTTCATTGACGTCGGGGCGCAGGGCCTGTTCCCTGGCCATTGGCGGCAGTGCTTGGGGTGTAGGCGCCCTGAGCGCGCTGGCCTGGCTCATTTCAGCCTTCCCAGCCGGCTTGGTAGAGCTTGCCGTGAGCTTTGTTCAACGCAGCGCGCACCACTGGCGAATGCTGGTAGATGTCGACGAACTTGGCCAGGCGTGGATCGTCCTTGCTTTGCGGGCGAATGACGAACTGGATCACGTACTCCTTGTTTTCCAGTCCGTCGAACAGCAACGCCGAGGTAGCATCGAAGGTGTTGGCCAGGCGGATGTAGGCCGGGTAACCCTGCACCAGGTCGGCGTCGTCGTAGGCGCGTACCAGTTGCACCGCCTCGACCTGAAGGATCTTCAGCTTTTTAGGGTTGGCGAGGATGTCAGCCTCGGTGGCCTTGTAGCCCACGCCGGGCTTGAGGGTGATCAACCCGGCCTTGGCCAGCAGCAGCAGGCCACGGCCGCTGTTGATCGGGTCGTTGGCGATGGCCACGCTGGCGCCTTCAGGCAGCTCGGCAAAGCTTTTGTACTTTTTCGAGTACAGGCCAACGTTGTTGATGATGCCCGGGGCGTAAGGCACAAGGTTGAAGCCTGCAGCAGCCTTGGCGTTTTCCAGGAACGGGATGTGCTGGAAGTAGTTCACGTCGATGTCGCCGCTGTTGAGGCTGACATTGGGCGCAATCCAGTCGCTGAACTCGATCAGCTTCACTTCCAGGCCTTGCTTGTGGGCTTCTTCCACCGCGGCTTCCAGTGGAATGGCAAAGGCCGAGGTGGTACCGATCTTCAACGGCTCGGCAGCAAGGGCACCGGCGCACAGGCCGAGGATGATGGCAATGGCCGCGACGGGCCGGAACAGTTTCTCAAGCATGGTGCAGGGCTCCAGTCGGGGTAGGGGTAAAGCGGTAAGCCGAGCCAGGATGGTCGGCGGGTAAGTGCGGGTGGTCGGCCTGGAACAGTTTTTCGCGCAGGGTGCCTTCGGTGTAGGCAGTCTTGTAGCGGCCACGCTGCTGAAGTTGCGGGATGACCAGCTCGATGAAGTCCTCGAAGCTCTCCGGGGTGACGGTGCGGGTCAGGTTGAAACCGTCCAGGCCGGTTTCATCGATCCACGCGATCAACTGCTCGGCCACCTGTTCAGGCGCGCCGACCAGGGTTACGTAGCGGCCGCCCAAGGCGTGCTGTTGCAACAGGCGCCGGCGGGTCCAGGCGTTGTCTTGCAACTGGCGCGTGGCTGACTGGATGGCGTTGCCCTGGTTGAAGGCAATGGGTTGGTCCAGTTCATAGGCGGCGAAGTCGATGCCAGTGGACGCGGCGAAGTGCGCGACCCCCGCTTCGGCGCTGGCGTGGCGCAGGTACTCGGCATGTTTGGCCTGGGCCAGTTGCTCGGTGGCCGCAACGATCACCGTGATGCCCATGAACACCTTGACCGCCTGCGGGTCGCGGCCGGCGGCCTGGGCGGCCGCGCGAACCTTGTCGACCTGGGCGCGGGTGGCTGCCTTGTCCTGGCCACTGATGAACACGCATTCGGCATGGTTGCCGGCGAAGGCCAAGCCACGCGGCGAGCTGCCGGCCTGGAACAGCACCGGGGTGCGCTGCGGTGAGGGCTCGCACAGGTGGTAGCCTTCGACCTTGTAGAACTCGCCCTGGTGCTGAACCTTGCGCACCTTGTCGGGCGTGGCATAGACGCGATGCTCGCGGTCGGCGACCACTGCGTCATCGGCCCAGCTGCCTTCCAGCAGCTTGTACAACACCTGCAGGTATTCATCGGCCTGGTCGTAGCGGCGATCATGCTCCGGTTGCTGCGCCAGGCCCATGGCCCGGGCAGCGCTGTCGAGGTAGCCGGTGACAATGTTCCAGCCCACCCGGCCATTGCTCAGGTGGTCGAGTGTGGAAAGGCGCCGGGCGAACAGGTACGGCGCCTCGTAGGTGAGGTTGGCGGTAAGGCCGAAACCCAGGTGACGGGTGACCGCAGCCATGGCGGACACCAGCAGCAGCGGGTCGTTGACTGGCAGCTGGATCGCCTCCTTGAGGGTGACGTCCAGTGACTGGCCGTAGATGTCGTAGGTACCGACGATGTCGGCAATGAAAAGCCCGTCGAACAGACCGCGCTCCAGCAGGCGTGCCAGGTTGGTCCAGTAGTCCAGGGTCTTGTACTGGGTTGAAGTGTCCCGTGGGTGGGTCCACAGACCGTGGTTGATGTGCCCGATGCAGTTCATGTTGAAGGCATTGAGCAGAATCTGCTTGGCCATCAGATGGTCCCCCGGCGTGGCGGGTTGGCATCGTTGAGGTAGTAGTTGCCGATGGCGTGGTACTTCCAGCGCACCGGATCATGCAGGGTGTGCACGCGAGCGTTGCGCCAGTGGCGGTCGAGGTTGTGTTCGGCCAATGTTGCCTGGCTGCCGCCCAGTTCGAACAGGGTGGTACCGGCGGTGAGGGAAATTTCGGTGCTGATGGCGCGTGCTTCGGCCACGGCGATGGAGGCGGCGGCCACGTTGTCGGCAGTGCTGTCGTCGCGGGCGCGGTCGAGGTATTCGCCTGCGCGCTCCAGCAGGGCTTCGGCCGCGTGCAAGCGGACCGCCAGATGGCCGAAGCTTTTCAGCGTCAGTGGGTCATCCGTGGCCTTGTCCAGGCCGGAGTCGACCCACGGACGGCTGCGGGTGCGCACGAAGTGCAGGGCATCTTCATAGGCGGCGCGGGCAATACCGGTGTCGATGGCGGCATGGAGGATCTGCGCCAGCGGGCCGACCGGGGTAGGGCGCTCGAAGGCGCTTTGGAACGGCACCACGTCGGCTGCGCTGACGTACACGTTATCGAACACCACCGAACCGCTGCCGGTGGTGCGCTGGCCGAAGCCGCTCCAGTCGTCGATCACCTGCAGCCCCTGGCTGTCGGCCGGGACGAAGGCCAACTGTTGTATGCCTTGTTCATCCACGACCGAGGTTGGAATGCGCTGGGCATAGATGGCGCCTGTGGAATAGAACTTGCGCCCGTTGATGCGGAAACCGTCGCCGTCACGGCTCAGGCGGGTGGTGCGCTCGTGGGCGGTCTTGGTGCCCAGCTCGGCCAGGGCATTGCCGAAACGGCGGCCGGCCAGCACCTCGGCGTACAGGCGCTGTTGCTGTTCGGGGCTGCCGTTTACCCGCAGCACTTCCAGACCGTAGAAATGATTCTGCGGAATCTGCCCGAGCGAACCGTCGGCCTGCGCGATACGGGCGATGACCTTGGCCAGGGTGACGTTGGACACGCCGGCACCGCCGAAGGCTTTGGGCACGCTGATGGCCCACAGGCCGGAGCGGGTGAACAGCTCGAGTTCGGCGAGCGGCAGGCGGCGCTCGCGGTCGCGCAAGGCGCTGTCGCGGCGCAGTTGCTGGGCGATGTCTTCGGCGACGGCCAGGGCTTGGGCATCGCTGGTGATGATATTTGTAGTCATGTTGTTCTCCGGGGCCATTGGGGCCGCTTTGCGGCACATCGCGACACAAGGCCGCTCCCACAGGAAACTGCGCTCTACTTGTGGGAGCGACCTTGTGTCGCGATGGGCTGCAAAGCAGCCCCCAGGGCCCGCAAATCAGATCCAGGAATGCCGCGCAGGCAGGGTGCCGTTAAGGTGGTAAGCGCCCACCGCGTGGTACTTCCAGCGCACCGGGTCGTGCAGGGTGTGCACCCGGGCATTTCGCCAGTGGCGGTCGAGGTTGAACTCGGCAAGGGTGGCGCGGCTGCCGGCCAGCTCGAACAGCTTTTCGCTGGCCTGCAGGGCAATCTCGGTGGTCAGCACCTTGGCCTCGGCCACCGCAATCGAGGCACGTGCCGCGCTGGCTGCGTCGATAGGCGCAGCATTGACCTCGTCGAGTACCCGAGCAGCTTTGCGCAGCAGCGCTTCGGCGGCGTGCAGCTCGAGTTTCAGGCGGCCGATGTCGGCAATTACATAAGGGTCGTCACTGGCACGGTCGACGTTGGCTTCTATCCACGGCCGGGACTTTTCGCGCACGAACGTGATCGCATCATCGATAGCCGCTTCGGCGATGCCGGCGTCGATCGCCGCCTGGATCAGCTGCGAAGCGGCGCCCTGAATGTTGGGGATATCGCGCTGGCGCCAGTTGTCGATCACCAGTTCCGCGTCAACCGGCACCTGGTCCAGCAGCACGGTACCGCTGGCGGTGGTGCGCTGGCCGAACCCGGACCAGTCATCGACAATGCGCAACCCCGGGCTTCCCCGGCGCACGAATGCCAGGCGCTGGCGGCCTTCATCGTCTAGGGCTTTTACCGCCACCCAATGGGCGAACAAGGCACCGGTGGAGTAGAACTTCTCGCCACTTATGCGGAAGCTGTCGCCGGCGCGCGTGATTCGGGCCTTGAGGGTGAGGGTATCCCTGGTGCCACGTTCAGGCCCGGCATTGCCGATGCGCCAGCCGTCGAGCACGCTGCGGAAGATCAGCGCTTGTTGCGCCTCGCTGGCCGTCAGGCGCAGCAGTTGCAGCATGCCGAACTGGTTCTGCGGGATCTGCCCCAGGGCGGGGGCGGCGGCGCTGATCAGGCGGAACACTTCGGCGACGGTTGCGAACGACACGTCGGGGCCACCGTAGGCCTTGGGTACGGTGATGCTGCCCAGACCGCTGCGGGTAAACAGTTCGATTTCGGCCCAGGGCAGTTTGCGTTGCTGGTCGCGCCGGGAAGCTTGCTCACGGGCGACCTCGGCCAGCTCGCGGGCCGCTTGCAGGGCTTCGGCGTCGTTGCGCAGTACCTTGGCCGGCAGCAGCGGGGGCGAGCTGTCGAGATCGCTATGGAATTGGGTGTTGGCTTGGCTGGGCATCAGTGCCGCTCCTTGGCTGCACTCAATGCCCTGGCGTTACGCACTGGGGTGATTGTGATCCTGACCATTCCTGACCTCACAAAATAGTTATGTCGCTACAGCTGATCGCGACAGACGTGTGCTGGTCCGGTGGTCCGGTATATATACCCTAATGATTTATAAAATTTTTATGAACTAACTTTTTGGAATATTTATAGAAGGGGGATTTGTTACAGAGGTGCCGGGCTCTTCGCGGGTAAACCCGCTCCTACACACATGCCTCAAGATCTGTGCACTGTAGGAGATCACCCAGCCCTTCCGGGCTGCGCTGTCGCGCAGCAAACATGAGGTGTACGGCTTCAGTTCCGCAGCGACGCTGACATTTTGAAAAAGAAAAGGCGGTTGGCCCGGTAGGGCCAGCCGCCTTTTGCTTTGTTAGGGTTCGTGTGCGCGGGACAGAGATCGTAGCCAGCACTGGTGTGTGTCTGCACACCCGCGTAGGAGAGTGATCCGCACGGTATCGGCGTGAAGTCCCTGTAGGCATCAGCTGATTCAGCTGTGACCACGTATGAGAGAGTGAACCCTTTCGCCACCGTGTGCCCCGCGCGCCCTTTATCCTGCGAGGATTCATCATGGCGCGCAAGCCTTCCAAGCAACGCTTTACCGTCGTCCATCCCGATTGCGCGGCGATCGATGTCGGTGGTCGAGAGCATTTCGTGGCGGTCGATCCCCGGCACGAAAATCCCGTCCAGTCGTTCACGTCCTTTACTGACGACCTGCTCAAGATGGCTAACTGGCTTGAAAGCCTGGGGATCAAGGTCGTTGCCATGGAATCCACGGGGGTTTATTGGATTCCAATTTACGAGATTCTCAGCGAGCGCGGTTTTGACGTTTATCTCGTCAATGCCAGAGCAACTCGGCAAATCACGGGCCGTAAATCAGATGTGCTGGATTGCCAGTGGATCTGGCAGCTGATGACTCATGGACTGCTCAGAGGCGCATTCCGCCCCGATGATCTGACCTGCTGCGTCCGGTCATTGGTCAGGCAGCGTGCTTCCAAAGTGAAAGACCAGGCGCAGACGCTGAACCGGATGCAAAAGGCCATGAGCCAAATGAACATCCAGCTGGCCAATGTCATCAGTGATATTTCCGGTGTAACTGGCATGAAGATTTTGCGGGCCATCTGCGCAGGTGAACGGGACCCAGTGCAACTGGCTGAACTAACCGACCGCCGCATCAAGGCAGGCAAGGAGGCTGTCGCTCGGAGTCTTCATGGCAATTGGCGGCGCGAGCATTTGCATGCGCTAACTCAGGAATTGGCTGCCTATGACTTCCTGGAGCAGCAAATTGCAGATTGTGACGACGCCATAAAAGCCGCGTTAGAGCAGTTGCCGGTGCTGCAAAACAAGCCAGAGCCATCCAAGAAGCCTTTACGGAGCCCACACCGAAACGGCGCCCAACAGACTGTATTGCATCAGACTTTGTGGAAAGTTCTTGGCGTGGACCTAACCGCAATTCCAACCATTGGGGTGGACACTGCATTAGTGCTGGCAGGGGAGATCGGTACAGATCTATCACGCTTCCCGTCCTCACAGCACTTCTGCTCTTGGTTGGGACTGGCTCCCCCTACCCGAATTTCCGGCGGTCATCGACTGGCAGGTGGTGGGCCCAAAATAGTCAATCGAGCAGCGCAAGCACTCAAGCAGGCTGCATCCAATGCCCGTAACGACAAGGGTTTCATTGGCGCATCGCACCGAGCCAGACTGACTCGAATGGATACCAGCTGCGCCATCAAGGCCACTGCGCATCAGTTGGCACGTCTGGTGTACAACCTGTTAACCAAGAAGCAGGCTTATGTTGAACAAGGTCTTGAGGAGTTCGAAACCAGAAGCCAAGACCGGCAGGTCCGGGCTTTGCTTCGCAAAGCCCGGAAACTGGGGTATCAACTGGTGGCCGCTTGAGTGCTTAGAAAACAATGGGTTGCATTTTGTTTGATGAGAGATCACCCAGCCCTTCCGGGCTGCGCTGTCGCACAGCAAACAGGATGCGCATGACGTCAGATCTGCACTGACATCGAGATCTAGAAAAGCATTCGCCGACTGATCCGGGTAGGTCAGCCGCCGAATACTTTGCTATGGTTCCCAATGCGCGGGAAAGAGGCCGTAGACCGCACTGGTGTGCTGCTTTGCTCCCGAATGAGAGAGTGGCCCAAATGGCATCGGCGTTAATCCCTGTCGGCACAGCTTGCTGTGACCACGTATAGAAGAGTGAACACTTCGCCGCCATTGACCCCGCGCGCCTGTTTTTTTCGCTAGAAAGAACAGTGGGTTATCTTTTGTTTGATAGAAGCGGGTTTACCCGCGAAAGGGCCGGAACAGGTTTACTCGGAGGCCGCAGTCCCGAGGAACTTGCGCAAGAACTGCCGCGTACGCTCTTCCTTCGGCGCTGCAAACAGGGCCTTGGCCTCGCCTTGCTCCACGATCACGCCTTTGTCGAAGAAAATCACCCGGTTCGCCACGTCCCGGGCAAAGCTCATCTCGTGGGTGACGATGATCATGGTGCGCTTTTCCTCGGCCAGGCCGCGGATGGTCGCCAATACTTCACCGACCAGCTCCGGGTCCAGCGCCGAGGTCGGTTCGTCGAACAGGATTACCTCTGGTTCCATGGCCAGGGCACGGGCGATGGCCACGCGTTGCTGCTGGCCGCCGGACAGGCGCCGTGGGTAGGCGTCTTCCTTGCCCGCCAGGCCGACTTTGGCCAGCAGGCGCCGGCCAAGCTCGATGGCCTGCTCGCGAGGCGTTTTCTTGACGATCACCGGCCCCTCGATCACGTTCTCCAGGGCGGTGCGATGGGGGAACAGGTTGAAGTTCTGGAACACGAACCCGGCCTGCTGGCGCAGACGGCGAATCGCACTCTGCTGCCCGCCCAAAGGGCGGTTGGCATCGATACTGATGGCGCCTATCTGGATCTGCCCGGCATCGGGGGTTTCCAGCAGGTTGAGGCAGCGCAGGAAGGTGGTTTTGCCCGAGCCACTAGGGCCGATGATGGCCACCACTTCACCGGGCTGCACGGTCAGGTCGATACCGTTGAGCACGGTCTGGCCCTTGAACCGCTTGGTCAGGCCTTTGACTTCAATCATGCTCAATGCTCCTGGTCATGCTGGTTGACCCGCGCTTCCATGCGGTTCTGGAAGTGCGCAAGGATGCTGCACAGCACCCAGTAGATGACCGCGACCGCCACGTACATGGTGAACACTTCGAACGTGCGCGCGGTAATCAGCTGGGCTTGGCGGAACAGCTCGGGCACCTGGATGGTCGCCGCCAGGGCGGTGTCCTTTACCAGCGAGATGAAGCTGTTGCCCAGCGGTGGCAACGCGGTGCGCAAGGCCTGTGGCAGGATCGCCCGGCGCATGGCTTGCACGCGGGTCATGCCGATGCTGGCGGCTGCTTCCCACTGGCCCCGGTCGATCGAGGAAATGGCTGCGCGCAGGATCTCGCAGATATAGGCCGCCATGTTCAGCGACAGGCCGATCAGCGAAGCGGGGATCGGGTCCAGCTCGATGCCGATTTGCGGCATGCCGAAATAGATGACGAACAGCTGCACCAGCAGCGGCGTGCCGCGGAAGAACGACACGTAGACCCGCGCCAGCCAGTTCAGCGGCAGAATCTTCGACAGCCGCATCAGCGCCAGGGCAAAGCCCAGCACCAGACCGAAGAACATGCCGCCGACACTGAGCAGCACCGTATAACCCGCGCCCTTCAGCAGGAAGGGCGCGGAGTCGACAACGAGTTGCAGGCTTTCAGCGATCATTTGGTGACATCGGCACCGAAGTACTTCTCGGACAGCTTGGCCAGCGTGCCATCAGCTTTGAGCTTGTCGATGGCCTTGTTGATGGCTGCCAACAGTTCCGGCTCACCTTTGCGCAGGGCCACGCCGCTTTCCAGGCGCGAGAACGCATCACCGGCAAGCTCGGTGTCCTTGGCTTTTTGCGCGTATTCCAGCGCGGCCAGGCGGTCGATCAGGATGGCGTCGATACGGCCGTTGCGCAGGTCAGCGAACTTGCTTGGGTCATCTTCATAGGTGCGCACATCGGCTTGCGGCACGTCCTTTTTCACCCACTGCTCGTAGTTGGTGCCAAGGCCTACGCCGACCTTTTTGCCGGCCAGGTCCTGTGCGCCCTTGATGTTCAGCTGCTCGGCTTTCTTCTTCAGGATCAGTGCCTGGATGCCGGAGACAGTGTAGGGCTCGGAGAAGTCGTACTTTTTCTTGCGCTCTTCGGAAATGGTCACCTGATTGACCACTACATCCAGGCGTTTGGATTCCAGCGCGGCGAGGATGCCGTCCCACTTGGTCGGCTGGATCTTGGCCTTGACCCCCAGCTCCTTGGCCAGCAGCTCGGACAGCTCCACTTCGAAGCCGGTCAGTTTGCCGTTTTCGTCCTGGAAGCTGAATGGCGGGTAGGTGCCCTCGAGGCCGACGTTGATGACGCCTTTTTCCTGGATGGTCTTCAATTGCTCGCCGGCGAAAGCCTGGCTGAGCAGGCCGGCACCCAGCAGGAGGGCCAGGCTGGCGTTGAGTAGCGGTTTGGCGAATTTCGACATGGCAGAGCCCCGCGCTTGTTGTCTAGGTAGTGAGGTGGCGACTATAGGGTTGGCTGATTAGGCCGGGAAATACTAAAAAATCACTTTAATATTCCTTTTTTGATTTTTGCCAGGTGCCGGCTGCTTTGAGGGTAGGCGACGATACCCACTCCGTCATCGCGGCTTATGCCTGACTTAGCGCAGGATGGAATAAAGCGTTGTTTTTTCCAAGCCTCGGATTTGCCGTAAAGTGGATTGCATGCATGCAGGTTCGGCCCTTTCGCGGGCCTGGCAACACAATCAGATGGCCTATACGGCAGGAGAAAACCGTGAGCGAACAACCTTCATCCGCGCATTGGCAGTTGCAGAGCATTGTCACTGGCCTGCGCGGGGCCCGTGAGCAATGGCGCACCCGCAACGGCCGCAGTATTGGCGAGCAGGGCGGGCGCGAGCTGCCGTCGCGCGAAGCGATGCGACAGATTCTGGAGCAACTGTGCGGGGCGCTGTTCCCCATGCGCCTGGGGCCAGTCGACCTGCGCGAAGAAAGTGAAGACTTCTACGTCGGCCATACCCTGGATGCCGCGCTGACCGCCTTGCTGGCCCAGGCTCGTCTTGAACTTCGCTACGCAGCACGGCAAAGCAAGGCTGAGCTGGCGGGCGTCGACGCCCGTGCGCTGAGCCTGATCCAGGGCTTTGCAGCTGCGCTGCCGGAACTGCGCGTTCTGCTCGACACCGATGTGCTGGCCGCCTACCACGGCGACCCGGCGGCACGCAGCGTCGACGAAGTGCTGCTGTGCTATCCGGGCATCCTGGCGATTATCCACCACCGGCTGGCTCACCACCTGTACAAGGCCGGGCTGCCGCTGCTGGCGCGGATCAGTTCGGAGCTGGCGCATTCGGCCACCGGTATCGACATTCACCCCGGGGCGCAGATCGGCCCGAGCTTCTTCATCGATCATGGTACGGGTGTGGTGATTGGTGAAACCGCGATCATCGGCGAGCGCGTGCGCATCTACCAGGCGGTGACCCTGGGCGCCAAGCGTTTCCCCAGCGATGAGTCGGGTACGCTGCATAAAGGCCTGCCACGGCACCCGATCGTCGAGGACGATGTGGTGATCTATGCCGGGGCCACGGTGCTGGGGCGTATTACCATCGGCAAGGGTTCGACCATTGGCGGTAATGTGTGGCTGACTCGCAGTGTGCCGGCTGAAAGCAACATTACTCAGGCCAACCTGCAGCTGGACTGCCAGGACAAGAACTGATCCCGCAGTGCAATTGCCTGTGCTGGCCTCTTCGCGGGCAAGCCCGCTCCTACAAAGAACATACCAATGTAGGGGAGGGCTAACCCGCGAAAAGGCCGGAGCAGGACGACACCAATCAGCGCCCCAATTCGCATTGAAATCCGATCCATGTTTAACTTGAACGCTTGTTCAATGAAAAACGCTGGTCCGCTGCCGGTGTTCAACAGGAGGATTCCTTTGCTGAACCCGTTCATTCCGAACCTCACGTCATTCGACGAGGTGCACGCCCTATGAGTGCACCGAACCCTTCCCTTGCCAATGGCAAGATCCGCATGAACCCCCCGGTGTTCTACTTTGCGGCGAGTTTCATCCTCATCTTTGGCCTGGTAGTCATCTCCAACCCGCAAGCCGCAGGTGACTGGTTGCTGGCAGCGCAGAACTGGGCGGCCAACACGGTCGGCTGGTACTACATGCTGGCGATGACGCTGTACCTGGTCTTCGTGGTGGTCACCGCCTTGTCTGGCTACGGCAAGATCAAACTCGGTGCCGACCACGACGAACCCGAGTTCAGCTACCTGTCGTGGGCCGGCATGCTGTTCGCCGCCGGCATCAGCATCACGTTGTTCTTCTTCTGTGTCTCCGAACCGCTGACCCACATGCTGCAACCGCCGCAAGGCGAAGCCGGCACGGTCGAGGCCGGGCGCCAGGCGATGCAGATTCTGTTCCTGCACTGGGGCCTGCATGGCTGGGGAGTGTTCGCCTTCGTCGGCATGGCATTGGCCTATTTTGCCTACCGGCACAACCTACCGCTGGCCCTGCGTTCGGCGCTGTACCCGCTGATTGGCAAGCGCATCAACGGCCCGATCGGCTATGCGGTGGATGGCTTCGGCATCATCGCCACGGTGTTCGGCCTGGGCGCCGACATGGGCTTTGGGGTGCTGCATCTGAACGCCGGTCTGGACTACCTGTTCGGTATCAGCCACAGCCAGTGGGTGCAGGTGATCCTCATCACCCTGATGATGGGCGCGGCTGTGGCCGTAGCCGTGGCCGGGGTGGAGAAGGGGGTGCGGGTGATGAGCGACATCAACCTGTTCCTGGCCTGTGCGCTGCTGCTGTTCGTGCTGTTCGCCGGGCCTACCCAGCACCTGTTCAACACGCTGATCCAGAACCTGGGCGACTACCTGGGTGCGTTGCCGCGCAAGAGCTTCGACGTGTATGCCTATGGTGAAAACCGTGGCTGGCTGGGCGGCTGGACCGTGTTCTACTGGGCCTGGTGGATTGCCTGGGCGCCGTTCGTGGGCCTGTTCATCGCCCGCATCTCCCGTGGCCGTACCATCCGCGAGTTCGTCTTTGGCGTGCTGCTGATTCCGCTGGGCTTCACCCTGGCGTGGATGTCGATCTTCGGCAACAGCGCCCTGGACCAGGTGATAAATCACGGCATGACCGCACTGGGTCAGTCGGCGTTGGACAACCCATCGATGAGCCTGTACCTGCTGCTGGAAACCTACCCCTGGAGCAAGGCAGTGATCGCCACCACGGTGTTCATCAGCTTCGTGTTCTTCGTCACCTCGGCCGACTCGGGCACCGTGGTGCTGTCGACCTTGTCGGCCAAGGGTGGTGACGCTGATGAAGATGGGCCGAACTGGCTGCGTATCTTTTGGGGGGCGATGACTGCACTGATCACCAGTGCGCTGTTGTTCGCTGGCAGCATCGATTCGCTGAAGTCGGCAGTGGTGCTGACGTCGCTGCCGTTCTCGCTCATTCTGCTGTGCATGATGTGGGGGCTGCACAAGGCGTTCTACCTGGAGTCGCAGCGGCAGATCGCGCAGATGCACTCGCTGGCCCCGTTCGCCCAGTCACGTCGTGGTCGTGGCGGCTGGCGCCAGCGCCTGAGCCAGGCAGTGCACTTCCCGTCGCGTGATGAGGTGTACCGCTTCATGGATGATGTGGTGCGCCCGGCGATTGCCGATGTGCGTGAAGTGTTCGAGCAGAAAGGCCTGGTACTGATTACCCAGGACGACCCTAGCCATGACAACGTCAGCCTGAAGATCGGCCATGGCGAGGAACAGCCGTTCATTTACCAGGTGCAGATGCGTGGCTATTTCACACCATCGTTCGCCTTGGGGGGGCTGGGTACGCAGGAGTTGAAGAACCGCCGCTATTACCGGGCGGAGGTGCACCTGAGCGAAGGCAGCCAGAACTATGACCTGGTGGGCTACAGCAAGGAGCAGATCATCAACGACATCCTCGACCAGTACGAGCGGCACATGCAGTACCTGCACCTGGTCCGCTGACCAAGCTCTCCTGTCCTGGCCTCTTCGCGGGCTTGCCCGCGAAGAGGCCAGACAGGCAACCGCTAGAAAGGTGCATCCCCAAGGATGGTCGCCCGGTGCATCACCCGCCGGTTCGGTCGGTAATCATCCACCGCAAAATGCTGGGTCACGCGGTTGTCCCAGAACGCCACGTCATTCTCCTGCCAACGCCAGCGAATGCTGAACTCCGGTCGCGTCGCATGGGCGAACAGCAGCCTCAGCAGCGCATCGCTTTCCAGTTCGCTCAGTTCATTGATGCGTGTAGTGAATCCTTCATTGACGAACAACGCCTTGCGCCCGCTCACCGGATGCGTGCGCACCACCGGGTGCGACAGCGGCGGGTTGTTGCGCCGGGTAGCCTCCCAGCGCGCCAGGTCTTGCGGCGTGGTGCCAAAGCGCTCCAGCGGGAACGACTTGGTGAAGTCGTGGGTAGCGGTCAGCCCGTCCAGCATTTCACGCAGCGGCGCCGACAAGGCCTCGAAGGCCGCAATGCCGCTGGCCCAAAGGGTATCGCCACCGTAAGCAGGCAATTGCTTGGCGCTGAGTACCGCGCCCAGTGCCGGGGTCGGCAAAAAGGTCACGTCGGTGTGCCACACGGCGTTGTCGCGCACATCGGTAACCGCCGTGTCGAGCACAAGCACCTGTGGGGTGTCTGGCACGTTGGGGTAAATCGGGTGGATGTGCAGGTCGCCGAAGCGTGCGGCAAAGCGCGCCTGCTGTTCCGGGTTGATCGGCTGGTCGCGGAGGAACAGCACCTGGTGCTGGAGCAGTGCCTGTTCGATGGCATCGCGCTCTTCTGCGCTGATATCGCGGCTGATGTCCACGCCGCTGATCTGGGCGCCGAGTGCTGGGCTTAGGGGAGTGATGGTCAGGCTCATGTCGGTCTCTTCAATCGGGCGCCAGTGTGCTGGCGTGGACAATGGAGTTCAGTGAATCTGCCCATGCCAGGGCACCAGCTTGCGTTGCAGGGCACGCAGGCTCATTTCCAGAGCGAAGGCGATCAGGGCGATCAGCAGGATGCCCAGCACCACCACGTCGGTGACCAGAAACTGCGCCGCCGACTGCACCATGAAGCCCAGGCCGCTGGTGGCGGCGATCAGTTCGGCGGCCACCAGGGTCGACCAGCCGACCCCCAGGCCAATGCGGATGCCGGTAAGGATGTCAGGCAAAGCACTGGGCAAAATGACGTGGCGGATCAGTTGGGCCTTGGTTGCACCCAGCGACTGCGCCGCCCGCAGCTTGGCCGGGTCTACCGTGCGCACACCGGTGGCTGTGGCAATGGCGATGGGGGCGAAGATTGCCAGGTAGATCAGCAGCACTTTCGACAGCTCGCCGATACCGCACCAGATGACGATCAGTGGCAGGTAGGCCAGCGGCGGGATGGGCCGGTAGAACTCGATCAGCGGGTCGAGAATGCCGCGGGCCACGCGGTTGTAGCCGATGGCGATGCCGACTGGTATTGCGGTCAGGGTCGCAGCCACCAGCGCCAGGCCGATGCGGCCCAGGCTTGCGCTCAGGTGCTGCCACAGGCTGGCATCCATGTAGCCTTGGGTCAGCAATGTCCATGCCTTGGCCAGGATGTCGCCGGGCGAGGGCAGGAACAGGGGCTCTACCCAGCCGGCGGCCGTCACCAGCCACCAGACCATTAGCAGGCTGGCCAGGGTCAGGGTGCTGATCCAGCGGGTGGACAGCGGGCGGCGTAGCGTGGCGGCTGGCCGGATTTGGGTGTTGTGTTTGCCGGCGACCGGCAGGTCCAGGCTGCTCATGCGCGCTCCTGCAGGCTTTGGCGTTGGGAAAACACCCGCGCCAGCACATGCTCGCGGGTTTCGATGAAGGCTGGATCGGACTTGATGGCCCGGGCCGATTCGCCAGCGGCATAGCGCTGGCCGAAGTTCAGCTGCAGGCGTTCCACTACGCGTCCCGGGTTGGGCGCCAGCAGTACCAGTTCGCTGGCGAGGAACACCGCTTCTTCGATGTCGTGGGTAATCAGGAACACCGGCTTGGCGGTGCGTTGCCAGACTTGCAATAGCAGCTCTTGCATTTGCTCACGGGTAAAGGCATCGAGGGCACCGAACGGTTCATCCATCAGCAGTACCCGAGGGTCAGCCGCCAGCGCCCGGGCAAGGCCCACCCGCTGCTTCTGGCCACCGGACAATTGCCAGATGCGCCGTTCGCCGAAGCCATCGAGGTCGACCAGGGTGAGCATTTCGCGGGCCTTGGCCTCACGCTGGGCGCGGGGCACGCCGGCCAGTTCGAGGCCGAAGGCGACATTGCCCAGCACGTTCTGCCATGGCAGCAGGGCATCGTCCTGGAACACCACGCCGCGTTCTGCACCGGGGCCCTGCACCGGCACACCATCGAGGGTGATGTGACCGCCACTGGGGGCGACGAAGCCGGCGATGAGGTTGAGCAGTGAGGTCTTGCCGCTGCCGGAAGGCCCCAGGGCCACCAGCAGTTGGCGTGGTCCCAGGCTCAGGTTGATATCGGCCAGCACCGGGGTGCTGGCGCCTGGGTACTGTGCGCTGATGCGCTCCAGCTCGAGCAAGGCCATGACGGGCTCCGGATCAGTTTGGAAGGAACTTGGCGCTGACGTACGGCGAGTAGTCCGGCAGCACTGCTTCGACTTTGCCTTGCTGCTTGAGGAAGTTGGCGGTGTCCGTCAGCGCCTGGGTGGTCGGCGCGCCCAGGGCGTTGGCCTGGTCAGCGGCCAGCGGGTAGACGTTGCCCTCCAGCAGCACCGGGATGTCGCTGGCCTTGGCACCGGACAGCTTCACCAGCTTGTCTACGTTGCCCTTGTCGGCCAGCCAGGCTTTCGGGTCCTTGCGGTAGTCGGCGTAGGCATCGAGGGTGACTTTGGCAAAGGCCTTGACCACATCGGGGTGTTTCTCGGCGAAGTCCTTGCGCACGATCCAGGCATCGAAGGTAGGCGCGCCTTTCTGGGCCAGTTCGCCGGAGGTGATCAGGACCTTGCCGTTTTCCTTGGCCACGCCCAGGGCCGGGTCCCACACGTAGGTCGCATCGATGTCGCCGCGCTTCCAGGCGGCAATGATGGCCGGCGGCGCCAGGTTGAGAATCTGTACCTTGGAAGGGTCGATATTCCAGCTTTTCAGTGCGGCAAGCAGGCTGTAATGCCCGGTGGACACGAACGGGACGGCGACCTTCTTGCCGATCAGGTCTTGCGGCGACTTGATGCTGTCACGGGCCACCAACGCTTCACCCGCGCCAATCTGGGTGGCGATGAGGAAGGTTTCAACCGGCAGCTTGCGGGTGGCGGCAGCGGCCAGCGGGCTGGAGCCCAAGTAGCCGATCTGCACGTCGCCGCTGGCCACGGCAGTGATCACGTCTGCGCCGTTATCAAATTTGCGCCAGTCGATGCTGGCCTTGCTGGCTTTTTCGTAGTCGCCATCGACCTGCGCCACTTTGGCCGGGTCGACAGTGGTCTGGTAGGCCACTGTCAGGTCGGCTGCCTGGGCCAACCAGCTGGTGCTGGCGAGGGTCAGGGCGGCGAACAGGCGCAGCGGAGCGTGCGGGATCATGGTTGAACCTCTCGTCAGGCAAGTCGTGTTGGATAACGAGAAGGCTAAATGATCTAAGAAAATTAAAATAAATAACTTTTTTGCATTAGCTTAGGGGCCAAACGCTTTAAAGCCATGACCCGTGACGAAGCCAGAGGTGCTTGCAAGACCCTATAGAACGATTTGGCATTAGGTTATGAGCAAACGTTTGCAAATAACCAAAAGGTATTAAAATCTTCTCTGCTACAACGGATGGCAGTAAAGGTTTCTAATATATTCCTTAAAAGTCTTACAAATTCATAAAACAGTCATTTTGGATTTATAGGATTGTCATTATCCTGTAGCGCAGGTGGCGTCTTAGACCAAAGTCGCGAAACGTTTAGAAACGATTGACTTAACGGTCACGCTTTGGGACTAAATCGCCCATCCCGGTGAGCGGGGCATCAGACCCCTCCGCCAGAGATACACAAAAATTAGAACGTAGAGGAGCAAAACATGTACAAGTCCAGCCTGGCTCTGGCCGTGGCACTGGGGGTTCTCGCCCAACAAGCAGGCGCTGCCGGTTTCGTTGAGGACAGCAAGCTGTCGCTCAGCTCGCGCACCATGTACTTCAACGATGACAACCGCGAAAGCGGTATTGACCAGAAAGAAAGTGGTCAGGGTTTCAAGCTCGACTACCTGTCTGGCTTCACTCAAGGCACCGTAGGTTTTGGTGTTGATGTTCAAGCGCTGTGGGGCATTCACCTGGATGGTGGCCGTGGTAGCCGTCCAGATGCCAACAACACGTTCTTCCCGAGTGACTCCGATGGTTCGGCAGTCCACGACTGGGCACGCATTGGTGGTAACGCCAAGGCTCGCTTCTCCAAAACCGAGGTCCACTACGGTAGCGCCCTGGCGCCTATGCTGCCGATCCTGGTCTCCAACGATGGCCGTCTGCTTCCGCAGACCTTCGAGGGTGGCACCCTCCAGTCGAAGGAAATCGACAACCTGACCATCAACGCGGGTCAACTGACCCACGCCATGGGTCGTGCTTCGAGCAACCGTACCGGTCTCTCCGTTTCCGGCGCCTTCCGCGACAGCAACAAGTTCCAGTTCGCCGGCGGTGATTACAAGCTCACCCCAGACCTGACTCTGCAGTACTACTACTCGAACCTGGAAGACTTCTACAAGCAGCACTTCCTGGGTGCGACCCACGTATTCAAGATTGCCGACAACCAGTCGTTCAAGACTGACCTGCGCTACTTCGACAGCAGCAGCGACGGCAAGAATGGCCAGACTGGCTATGCCTTCGACAACAACGGTGGCTACGCGAAGAACTCGGGCGAGGTCGACAACAAGACCTGGAGCGCCATGTTCACCTACACCCTGGGTGGCCATGCGCTGATGCTCGGTCACCAGCAAGTGGGTGATGATGGTGGTTTCGTCTGGCTGAACCAAGGTAGCGTCCGTAAAGACGGCTCCACTTCCTCTCTGGAAGGTAACGGCGGCGCGAGCTTCTACCTGTTCACCGATAGCATGATCAACCAGTTTGCCCGCGCCGGTGAGAATACAACCTTTGGTCAGTACTCCTATGACTTTGCGGCTCTGGGTGTTCCAGGCCTGAAGGCTTCGGTGTCCTACCTGCGTGGTGATGATGTTCGCAACAGGTCGGGTGACGGCACCTACAACGAATGGGAACGTGACGCCCGCGTCGACTACACCCTTCAGGAAGGCACTCTCAAAGGCCTGGGCTTCAGCCTGCGTCAAGGTGTCTACCGTGGTAGCGGCGAAAGCGCCCTGGACAAAGACCAGACTCGCTTCATCGTGAACTACACTTACAACTTCCTGTAAGCCGTAGCTGAAAAAGAAGCCTCGCCTGATGCGAGGCTTTTTTGTGTGCGCCAGGCATGGCGCGTTGCGCGTAAGCGCAACCCGCTTGGTTGTGGTGGCCAAGTGGGTGACTTGGAGGTGAAAGTCCTCTACACACCCGGCAAGGGGAAGTGTTAGCCGGAGGCAAGGGTGTCGCGGGTGACCGCGAATCTGAAGGAAGCCCGAGGCAAAATGCTGGCCTGACGAACAGGAAGCGGATAGAGGCGGCACAGCGGGGTGAGGTGGCACAAATCGCCAAAGCCCAATACTTGCACGGAACGCTGTGACGTAGATCCGACAGGCATAAGCAGGAAGGTCGCGCGAATTACCCTGGGAGATCTGTACGCTTGCCACTGTGCTACCGCGCGTCGAAAGGCGACGGGACGAGCGTGCAGAAGTCAGCCGAAGCCGTAGTAAGTGGCGGTTAACCGCGCCACCAAGGGCCGAACAGGTTATGCCGCCAGTAGGCGTCGCCGTCTCGTTGGTAACCGTAATGCAGAAATTTCCCACAGCGGAAACTGTCATCCCGAATCCCGGCCAGAAGCCGAGGGTGATGCCTGACAGTGCAAAGGTGCCGGCGGCGTCAGCGACGTGGACGAACGCGGAGCCGGACACGCTGATGGAGCGGGTGCTTGCACCGGCCAACCTCAGGCGTGCGTATCAACGCGTGGTTAGCAACAAGGGGGCTCCGGGTGCCGATGGCATGACGGTCGCTGACTTGGCGGGCTACGTGAAACAGTATTGGCCAACCCTCAAGGCCAGGTTGCTGGCCGGTGAATACCATCCCCAAGCAGTGCGAGCGGTTGAAATTCCCAAGCCGCAGGGCGGCACACGGCAACTGGGTATCCCCAGCGTCGTGGATCGCCTGATCCAGCAAGCACTGCAGCAGCAGCTCACACCTATCTTCGACCCACTGTTCTCGGACTACAGCTATGGTTTTCGTCCGGGCAGAAGTACGCATCAAGCCATCGAGATGGCCCGTGCTCATGTGACAGCGGGACACCGCTGGTGCGTGGAACTCGATCTGGAGAAGTTTTTCGATCGGGTCAATCACGACATCCTCATGGCCTGCATCGAACGTCGGATCAAAGACAAGTGCGTACTCAGGCTTATTCGCCGCTACCTTGAAGCCGGGATCATGTCGGGCGGTGTCGTCAGCCCACGGCAGGAGGGGACGCCGCAAGGCGGCCCGCTTTCGCCGTTGCTGTCGAATATCCTGCTCGACGAACTCGACCGCGAGCTGGAGCGGCGGGGCCATCGCTTCGTACGTTATGCCGATGATGCGAACATCTATGTACGCAGTCCCCGGGCCGGCGAACGGGTGTTGGTCAGCGTCGAGCGCTTCCTGAGAGAACGTCTGAAGCTGACGGTGAACAGGAAGAAAAGCCAAGTGGCAAGGGCGTGGAAGTGCGACTACCTAGGCTATGGGATGAGCTGGCACCAGCAGCCAAGGCTGCGCGTGGCAAGGATGAGCCTAGACCGCTTACGCGACCGGCTCAGAATGCTGCTGCGCAGCGTACGGGCTCGCAAAATGGCGACTGTCATCGAGCGGATCAACCCCGTCCTGAGAGGCTGGGCTAGCTACTTCAAGCTCAGCCAGAGCAAGCGGCCGCTTGAGGAACTGGATGGTTGGGTCAGGCACAAACTCCGCTGCGTCATCTGGCGTCAATGGAAGCAGCCTCCCACGAGGCTGAGAAACTTGATGCGCCTGGGGTTGAGCGAGGAGCGTGCCAACAAGTCAGCCTTCAATGGCCGAGGTCCATGGTGGAATTCGGGAGCGCAACATATGAACTACGCGCTGCCAAAGAAACTGTGGGACCGGCTCGGGCTGGTCTCGATACTGGATACGATTAACCGGCTTAGCCGCGTAACCTGAACCGCCGTGTACGGAACCGTACGCACGGTGGTGTGAGAGGACGGCGGGTGTGAATCCGCCTCCTACTCGATGCCTGCAGATTTATATGTATTTTGGTTATAAATAAATTGTTATTTATTCTTTTTGTTTTTAATCGATTGCAGGCACATTGAACCCATACGGTACAGAACCCAGCCCAGGAGCCGCAGCCCATGAGCCTCAAACTCGGCGATATCGCCCCCGATTTCGAACAGGATTCCAGCGAAGGCAAGATCCGCTTCCACGAGTGGCTGGGCAACAGCTGGGGGGTGTTGTTCTCCCACCCGGCCGACTTCACCCCGGTGTGCACCACCGAGTTGGGCCTGACCGCCAAGCTGAAGGACGAGTTTGCCAAGCGCGGGGTCAAGGCCATCGCCCTGTCGGTGGACCCGGTCGACTCGCATCACAAGTGGATCGATGACATCAACGAAACACAGAATACCGTGGTCAACTTCCCGATCATTGCTGACGCTGACCGCAAGGTGTCCGACCTTTACGACCTGATCCACCCGAACGCCAGCGACACCCTGACCGTGCGCTCGCTGTTCATCATCGACCCGAATAAAAAGGTGCGCCTGACCATTACCTACCCGGCCAGTACCGGGCGCAACTTCAACGAAATTCTGCGGGTGATCGACTCGCTGCAGCTGACCGACAACCACAAGGTCGCCACACCCGGTAACTGGCAGGACGGCGACGAAGTGGTGATCGTGCCTTCACTCAAAGATGAGGAGGAGATCAAGCAGCGCTTCCCCAAAGGTTACCGGGCGGTCAAACCCTATCTGCGCCTGACCCCTCAACCCAATCGTTAATGGATTCCTCGTTGCATTGCTCTTAGCCAAGCAGGGATTTTCGGGCCGTTTCGACGGCCCTTTTTTATGCCTGCAAAAAACCTGTGGGAGCGGGCGCGCCCGCGAAGAGGCCCTCGTGGATAAAGACGATAATGGAATAAACAAATGAAAAAATATGATTTCTAGATATATGTAGCAGCTGTTAATGTCACCTCCAACAGAACACAAGGAAGCGCAGCAATGCTGGTCGTCTCAATCGGTGGTAGCCCAAGTCTCCGTTCACGCTCCGGCGTGCTGCTCGAGCGTTCGCGCCAGTGGCTGCAGGATCGCGGCGTTGAAGTGGTGACGTTCCAGGTGCGTGACTTTCCCGCCGAAGACCTGCTGCATGCCCGTTTCGACAGCCCGCATGTGCAACACTTTCAACAGCTGGTGGCCCAGGCTGATGGCCTGATCGTCTCCACCCCGGTGTACAAGGCTTCGTTTTCCGGTGCCCTGAAAACCTTGCTTGACCTGCTGCCCGAGCGCGCCCTGGCCCACAAGATCGTGTTGCCCATCGCCACTGGCGGCAGCATCGCCCACATGCTGGCGGTGGATTACGCATTGAAGCCGGTGCTGTCGGCACTCAAGGCACAAGAGACCCTGCAAGGGATCTTTGCCGACGACAGCCAGGTGGCTTACGCAGAAGGCACAAAGCCCGCGCAGTTGGTACAGGCGCTGGAAGAACGCCTGCACGACTCGCTGGAAACCTTCCACGTTGCCCTGGCCCGTCGGCCGCGCCCCGTGGCCCCCGGCGTATTGAACGAACGTCTGATCAGCGCTCGCTGGAGCATCTGAACGGCATTACCCGCTTCACCACCTTACTCGCCCGTTAACGAGGCAAGCAGGTGCAACCCGAACCCCATTCGCACAGGAGAGCGCCATGCGCACAGTCTTCTTGCGTCGTGGTCTGGTCGCCCTGTTTGCGGCGGCTGTGTCCTTCGGCGCCATTACCCAAGCCCAGGCCGAGAGCCTGCGTATCGGTTACCAGAAATACGGCACCTTGGTGCTGCTCAAGGCCAAGGGCACGCTGGAGAAGCGTCTGGCCGAGCAGGGAGTACAGGTGCAATGGACCGAATTCCCCGGCGGCCCGCAGCTGCTTGAAGGGCTGAACGTCGGTTCCATCGATTTCGGCGTAACCGGCGAGACCCCTCCTGTGTTCGCTCAGGCCGCTGGCGCCGACCTGCTCTACGTGGCCTACGAGCCGCCAGCGCCGCACAGCGAAGCTATCCTGGTGCCCAAGGGCTCGCCGATCCAGTCGGTGAAGGACCTCAAGGGTAAAAAGGTCGTCCTCAACAAAGGCTCCAACGTGCACTACCTGCTGGTCCGCGCCCTGGAAGACGCCGGCCTCAAGTACAGCGACATCCAGCCTGTCTACCTGCCGCCGGCCGACGCCCGCGCCGCCTTCGAGCGCGGCAGCGTGGATGCCTGGGTGATCTGGGACCCCTACCAGGCCGCCGCCGAGCAGCAGCTGCAAGCGCGCACCCTGCGTGACGGCAAGGGCCTGGTCGACAACCACCAGTTCTACCTCGCCACCCGCAACTATGCGACACAGCACCCAGCGGTGATCAACACCGTGATCGAGGAAGTGCGCGCTGTGGGTGAGTGGTCCCAGGCCAACCCGCAGGAAGTGACCGACCAGGTTGCCCCGCTGCTCGGCCTGCCTGCCGGCATCACCCTGACCTCGGTCAAACGCCAAGGCTACGGCGCTGCGCCGCTGACCCCAGAGGTGGTGGCCGCGCAACAGAAGATCGCCGACACCTTCCAGGCGCTCAAGCTGATACCCAAGCCGCTGAGCATCAAGGACGTGATCTGGACACCCCCTGCCAAAGTCGCTAGCGCGCCTTGATTGACTGCCAGTGCCGGGGCGCCGCCCCGGCTAGAGCCACCCTTGAGGAGACGACTCCAATGAGCCTTAACATTTTCTGGTTCCTCCCCACCCACGGTGACGGCAAGTACCTGGGCACTTCCGAAGGCGCACGTGCGGTCGACCACGGTTACCTGCAGCAGATCGCGCAGGCTGCTGACCGCCTTGGTTTTGGTGGGGTGCTGATCCCGACCGGGCGTTCCTGCGAGGACTCCTGGCTGGTGGCCGCGTCGCTGATCCCCGTGACCCAGCGCCTGAAGTTCCTTGTAGCCCTGCGCCCGGGCATCATTTCGCCGACCGTGGCAGCACGCCAGGCGGCCACCCTCGATCGCTTGTCCAATGGCCGTGCGCTATTCAACCTGGTGACCGGTGGTGATCCGGACGAGCTGGCGGGTGATGGCCTGCACCTGAACCACCAGGAGCGCTACGAAGCTTCGGTCGAGTTCACCCGTATCTGGCGCAAGGTGCTGGAAGGCGAAAACGTCGATTACGACGGTAAGCACATCCAGGTAAAGGGCGCCAAGCTGCTCTACCCACCGATTCAGCAACCACGCCCACCGCTGTATTTCGGCGGCTCGTCCGAGGCCGCCCAGGACCTGGCGGCCGAACAGGTCGAGCTGTACCTGACCTGGGGCGAGCCACCGGCAGCTGTTGCCGAGAAGATCGCACAGGTGCGCGAAAAAGCGGCTGCTCAAGGGCGCGAAGTACGCTTCGGTATCCGCCTGCACGTGATCGTGCGGGAAACCAACGAAGAGGCTTGGGCCGCCGCCGAGCGCCTGATCTCGCACCTGGACGATGACACCATCTCCCGCGCCCAGGCCTCACTGGCGCGTTTCGACTCGGTGGGCCAGCAACGCATGGCCGCCCTGCACGGCGGCAACCGCGACAACCTGGAAGTCAGCCCCAACCTGTGGGCAGGTGTTGGCCTGGTACGGGGCGGCGCGGGTACCGCGCTGGTGGGCGACGGCCCTACCGTGGCAGCACGCGTCAAGGAATATGCCGACTTGGGCATCGATACCTTCATCTTCTCGGGTTATCCACACCTGGAAGAGTCTTACCGCGTGGCGGAGCTGCTGTTCCCGCACCTGGATGTGCAGCGCCCAGAGCAGCCGAAAGCCGGAGGTTATGTAAGCCCGTTCGGCGAGATGGTGGCCAACGACATCCTGCCCAAATCTGTGTCGCAGAGCTGAGGGCCTGGCCATGAGTCGTGCAACTTCTTCCAACCTGACCCAGCGCCTGGCGCCGTGGGCGCTGCCGGTGCTGCTGTTGGCAATATGGCAACTGGCCGTCAGCGCTGGCTGGCTGTCGACGCGTATCCTGCCGGCACCTAGCGCAGTGGTAAGCGCTGGCGTCGAGCTGGTGCGCAGCGGCGAAATCTGGACCCACCTGGCCATCAGCGGCTGGCGTGCAGGCCTGGGCTTTGTCATCGGCGGCAGCATCGGCCTGGTACTGGGCTTCATCACTGGCCTGTCGAACTGGGGCGAACGCCTGCTCGACAGCTCGGTACAGATGATCCGCAACGTGCCCCACCTCGCGCTGATCCCGTTGGTGATCCTGTGGTTCGGTATCGACGAATCGGCAAAGATCTTTCTGGTCGCGCTGGGCACGTTATTCCCGATCTACCTGAATACCTACCACGGCATCCGTAACGTCGACCCAGCGTTGGTGGAAATGGCGCGCAGTTACGGCTTGTCCGGCTTCGGCCTGTTCCGCCAGGTGATCCTGCCGGGGGCGCTGCCTTCGATCCTGGTGGGTGTGCGTTTCGCCCTTGGCTTCATGTGGCTGACCCTGATTGTTGCCGAAACCATTTCGGCCAACGCCGGCATCGGTTACCTGGCAATGAATGCTCGCGAATTTCTTCAGACCGACGTGGTAGTGCTGGCCATCGTCCTGTATGCCGTGCTCGGCAAGATTGCCGACCTTGCGGCCCGAGGCCTGGAGCGCGTGTGGTTGCGCTGGCACCCGGCCTATCAAGTTGCCAGGAAGGAGGGCGCATGACCGTGCTCAAGGAACAGCCGCCACGCCTGCTGCGTGGCACCCCGCTGGCCTCCAAGGGCCTGCGCAAGACCTTTGGCCAGCGCGAAGTTCTGAAGGGTATCGACCTGCACATTCCGGCCGGCCAGTTCGTGGCCATTGTCGGCCGCAGCGGCTGCGGCAAGAGCACTTTGCTGCGGCTGCTGGCCGGGCTGGACCAGCCCACCGCCGGGCAGCTGCTGGCCGGTGCCGCGCCGCTGGAAGAGGCCCGTGAAGAAACCCGCCTGATGTTCCAGGACGCGCGGCTGCTGCCGTGGAAGAAGGTGATCGACAACGTTGGCCTTGGGCTGTCTGGCGACTGGCGCCCGCGTGCGCTGGAGGCCTTGGATGCGGTTGGCCTGGCCGACCGCGCCAACGAATGGCCGGCAGCGCTCTCGGGAGGCCAGAAGCAGCGCGTGGCTTTGGCCCGAGCCTTGATTCACCAGCCCCGCCTGCTGCTGCTGGACGAGCCGCTGGGGGCGCTGGATGCGTTGACCCGTATCGAGATGCAGCAACTGATCGAACGCCTGTGGCGTCAGCACGGCTTCACTGTACTGCTGGTCACCCACGACGTCAGCGAGGCGGTTGCCGTGGCTGACCGGGTGATCCTGATCGAGGACGGCGAGGTCGGGCTCGACCTCACTGTTGACCTGGCACGGCCCCGGGCGCGTGGTTCGCACCGTCTGGCCGCGCTGGAAAGCGAAGTGCTCAACCGTGTTCTGTCCACCCCGGGCACTGCGCCCGAGCCGGATCCTGTAGCCCCTCTGCCCACGCAACTGCGCTGGGCGCATTGAATCCCAGAAGCCAAAAGGAAACAAACCATGACTATCAAAGCCATCAACGTTCGCAACCAGTTCAAAGGTACTGTGAAAGAAATCCTCGAAGGCCCGGTACTGTCGGAAATCGACGTGCAGACGGCTTCGGGTATCGTCACTTCGGTGATTACCACCCGTTCCGTGCGGGAGCTGGAGTTGCAGGTGGGCAGTGAAGTGATTGCCTTTGTGAAGTCGACCGAAGTGTCTATCGCCAAGCTGTGATGCGGCGGGTCGATATTGGGGCTGCTTTGCAGCCCTTCGCCGGCACGCCCGCTCCCACAGGTACTCGCAAGCTCCAGGGTGCGCGCGGGCTCTGTGGGAGCGGGCTTGCCCGCGAAGGGCCGCCAAGCGGCCCCAGATTTCTCAGCTGGAACGCTTGGCCAGAAACGGCGGCAGATACAACCCCAGATACGCTTCGAACACCCGCTTGCCTTCCTCGGCCATGCGCGGGGTGATCGCCTCGTGCAGCTGCACCGACCGTGCATACACCCGGTCGCTCAACTCCATGGCCAGGGCAAACACATCCACATCCGGTGGCATCACCGGCAGGTGAAAATGCTGGTCGAACAACTTGTGCATCAAGTCGCCCAGTTCCATGTCGTGCTGCCGGTCGGCCTGCACTACCTCGCTCAGGCCATGCTGCGCCAGGATCAACTGCCGCGCCGCCGCATCCTCGTGATAGATATCAAGCATGCGTTGTTCGATCAGCCGTGACAGTTCGTGCCAGGTGCTGAACGCGCTGCTGTCGATCGGAGCGCTCAGGGCTTCGCGAAATGCCCGGTGCACATCTGCAGTAAGTGCCTCCAGCAAGGCCGGCACGCTGGCGAAAAAGTGATACACCGACGAAGGCGGAATCTGCGCCCGCTCGGCCACGCTGTAGATAGAAAGTGCTGCCACCCCTTGTTCGGCCAACAGCTCACGCGCAGCCGCCAGGATCGCCTCGATCCTGGCCTGGCTGCTGGCGCGTGGTTTGCGCGGGGTGGTGGTGCGGTTCATCAACTGCTGATTGCCAGGATGCTGGCCTGGTAGGCGGCGACGAACAGGTCGAAGTCACCGACTTCGTTTTGCTCCAGCTCGGACTGCCTGGCGAGCGACTCGCGGGCCAGCGTCTCGAATGCTTGCTGCTTTTCGTTGCTCAGCGGTTGCTCGCGGAAAGTCTCGGCGTGCACACGGCTCTGGCGCAGCGAGAACTGGACGAAGCTCTCGTCATGCTCGGTCATGCGTGCCAGCACCTGGGCCGACGGGGTCAGCGAGGTGTCGTCGACCTTGGCCTGCTGCGCATCCAGGGCCTTGGCGTGCTCATCAGAGCCTTGCGCCTGGTCGAGCAGATTGGCCAATTGGCGGATACGCCCGATCAGCTCGCTGGCCCAGTCTTTCAGGCTGATCGGCTGGCCATTGCGGTGCAACTCCAGGCCCGGACGACGGCCTTCCTTGACCACGGTCAGGAAGTTGCTGGTGCACTGGCCGCACTCGCCGTTGTCCAGTTGCGGGCTGTCTTCCAGCGCGCAGAACAGCAGGAATGCGTCGAGGAAGCGCGCCTCGGTCAGGTCGATACCAACCGGCAGGAACGGGTTGATGTCCAGGCAGCGCACTTCCACATACTGCACACCCCGCGAGGTCAGGGCCTGGATCGGTCGCTCGCCGGTGTAGGTGACGCGCTTGGGGCGGATGTTCGAGTAGTACTCGTTTTCGATCTGCAGAATGTTGGTGTTCAGCTGAACCCACTCGCCATCCACATGCGTGCCGATTTCAACGTAAGGCGGGTAGGGCGTGCCCACGGCCTTGCGCAGGCTGTCGGTGTAGCTGGCCAGGTTGTTGTAGCAGGGCGTAAGGCCGGCCTGGGCGTTGCTCTGGTAACCCAGGTCGCTCATGCGCAGGCTGGTGGCATAAGGCAGGAACAGGGTTTCGGCATCCAGCTCTTCGAGCTGGTGCGGGCGGCCACGCAGGAAGCCTTTGTCCAGGGCCGGCGAGGCGCCGAACAGGTACATCAGCAGCCAGCTGTAGCGGCGGAAGTTACGAATCAGCGCGATGTAGGCCGACGACTGGTAGTCGCGGTCATTTTCCGTACTGCCTTCGGCTTCGCGCAGCAGTGGCCAAAGCGCTTCGGGCAGCGAGAAATTGTAATGAATACCGGCGATGCACTGCATGGTGCGGCCGTAACGCAGGGCCAGGCCCTTGCGGTAGACGTGTTTGAGCTTGCCGATGTTCGAGCTGCCGTACTCGGCGATCGGGATATCCTCCTCGGCCGGCAGCGTGCACGGCATCGACGGGCTCCACAGGTATTCGTCGCCCAGCTTGCTGTAGACGAAACGGTGGGTCTCTTCGAGGCTTTCGAGCACCTTGGCCGGGTCGGCCAGCGCTGGGGTGATGAACTCCAGCAGCGACTCGGAATAATCGGTGGTGATCTGCTCGTTGGTCAGCGCCGATCCCAGTGCTTCCGGATGCGGGGTCTGGGCCAGGCGACCTTCATCGGTCACGCGCAGGCATTCGCGCTCAATACCGTGCAGGCACTGCTTGAGCAGGGGGAGATTGGCGCCGAGCAGGCTCAGGCGGCGGTTGAGGAGTTCGCTCAAGATGTATTCCTTCACGCGTCAGTCGCCCCAATATGGGGGTAGAGATAACGGTCTACAAGGGTAGGAAGAAAGGAACTGGCGTTGTCGCCTGGTTTACGCGGTTCCAGCAGTGCCAGCGCACTGCTGAAAATACCGCAGATACTGCTTGGTGAGCTAGAGAACCGCGAAGGTTCCTTGCGCTTTGGCCACCAGCTTGTCGCCCTGAACTACGTCGGCGTCGACCACCAGGGTGCGCCGCCCGGCGTGCAGCACACGAGCGGTGCACAGCACTTCGCCGTCGCTGACGGCACGCATGTAGTTGATCTTGCACTCGATGGTGACGCTTTGCTGGTCAAAGCCATGGCTGGCCGAGCAGGCCAGGCCCATGGCGATGTCCACCAGGCTGAAGATCGCCCCGCCGTGCAGCTTCTGGCCACGGTTGCGCAACTGGGGCTCGAGCGCCAGGGCTACCTCGGCAACACCGCTGTCCAGGTGTTGCAGGCGGCAGCCCAGCAGCTGGCTGAAGGCGCTTTCGACGTATTCGCGAGGTACGTCCATTACTTCTTCTTCAGTTGCTTGGCGTTGGCGAACAGGGCGGCCATGGCGTTGTTGGCCGGGGCTGCGGTGGCGGTTTCGCGCTGACGCGGTGCCTGCTGCTGGCGATTGCCGCCATTGCCACGATTACCACCGCGGTTGCCTTCGACCTTCTCGCCCGGGGTGTCGCTCATGCGCATGGACAGGCCGACGCGTTTGCGCGGGATGTCCACTTCCATGACCTTGACCTTGACCACATCGCCGGCCTTGACCGCCTCACGCGGGTCTTTGACGAACTTCTCCGACAGCGCCGAGATATGCACCAGGCCGTCCTGATGCACGCCGATGTCGACGAAGGCACCGAAGTTGGTAACGTTGGTCACCACGCCTTCGAGGATCATGCCCGGTTCCAGGTCCTTGAGGTCTTCGACGCCGTCCTGGAAGGTGGCGGTCTTGAACTCCGGACGTGGGTCGCGGCCGGGCTTGTCCAGCTCTTGCAGGATGTCGGTGACGGTTGGCAGGCCGAAGGTTTCGTCGGTGAACTTTTTCGGGTCCAGGCGCTTGAGGAAGCTGCTGTCACCAATCAGCGAGCGGATGTCGCGGTCGGTATCGGCAGCAATGCGCTGCACCAGTGGATAGGCCTCAGGGTGCACCGCAGAGGCGTCCAGCGGGTTGTCGCCGTTCATCACGCGCAGGAAGCCGGCGGCCTGCTCGAAGGTTTTCTCACCCAGGCGGCTGACCTTTTTCAACGCTGCCCGGGTGGCAAACGGACCATTGGCATCGCGGTGGGCGACGATGTTCTGTGCCAGGGTGGCATTGAGGCCGGAGATGCGCGTCAGCAGCGCCACCGAAGCGGTGTTCACGTCCACGCCCACGGCGTTCACACAGTCCTCGACTACCGCGTCCAGGCCACGTGCCAGTTTCAGTTGGGACACGTCGTGCTGGTACTGGCCGACACCGATGGATTTCGGATCGATCTTCACCAGTTCGGCCAGCGGATCCTGCAGGCGTCGGGCGATCGACACGGCGCCGCGGATCGACACGTCCAGGTCCGGGAACTCGCGGGCGGCCAATTCCGATGCCGAGTACACCGAAGCGCCGGCTTCGGAAACCATGATCTTGGTGATTTTCAGGGCGGGATATTTCTTGACCAACTCGGTCACCAGCTTGTCGCTTTCGCGGCTGGCGGTACCGTTGCCAATGGCGATCAGCTCCACCGAGTGTTTGGCGCACAGTGCGGCCATGATGGAAATGGTGCGGTCCCAGTCGTTCTTCGGCGCGTGCGGGTAGACCGTGGTGTGGTCCAGCAGTTTGCCGGTTGCGTCGACCACGGCGATCTTGCAGCCGGTGCGCAGGCCCGGGTCGAAGCCCAGGGTGGCGCGGGGGCCGGCCGGGGCGGCCAGCAGCAGGTCATGCAGGTTGTGGGCGAACACATTGATCGCCTCGCCTTCGGCACTGTCGCGCAGCTCGCCGAACAGGTCGGTTTCCAGGTGGGTGTACAGCTTGACCTTCCAGGTCCAGCGCACCACTTCACCCAGCCACTTGTCGGCCGGCCGGCTGCGGTTCTCGATGCCGACGTGGTTGCCGATCATCAGCTCGCATGGGTGCAGGGTGCCGGGCAGTTCTTCGCCGACCTTCAGCGAGACGCTCAACACGCCTTCGTTGCGCCCGCGGAAGATCGCCAGGGCACGGTGCGATGGCGCAGTACGCAGCAGCTCGTCATGAGCGAAGTAGTCGCGGAACTTGGCGCCTTCTTCTTCCTTGCCGGCCACGACGCGGGCGCTGAGCACGGCTTCCTGCTTGAGGTAGCTGCGCAGCTTGTCGAGCAGGGCGGCGTCTTCGGCAAAGCGCTCCATCAGGATGTACTTGGCGCCTTCCAGCGCGGCCTTGACGTCGGCCACGCCCTTTTCGGCGTTGACGAAGCGTGCGGCTTCGCTTTCCGGGGCCAGGGTCGGGTCGTTGAACAGGCCATCGGCCAGTTCGCCAAGGCCGGCTTCCAGGGCGATCTGGCCCTTGGTGCGGCGCTTCTGCTTGTACGGCAGGTACAGGTCTTCGAGGCGGGTCTTGGTGTCGGCCAGCTTGATCTCGCGGGCCAGTTCCGGGGTCAGCTTGCCCTGTTCCTCGATGCTGGAAAGGATGCTGGCGCGGCGCTCGTCGAGTTCGCGCAGGTAGCGCAGGCGCTCTTCCAGGTGGCGCAACTGAGTGTCGTCAAGGCTACCGGTCACTTCCTTGCGATAGCGGGCGATGAAGGGCACGGTCGAGCCTTCGTCCAACAGGCTCACGGCCGCCTCGACCTGCTGCGGGCGTACGCCCAGTTCCTCGGCGATACGGCTGTTGATGCTGTCCATGTAAACCACCTGACATTTGTGAATACGGGGGTCGCCTGTGGGCTTTTTGCCCGGCGGCGCTGGATGAAAGCCGCGCATTATACCCATCGCAAACGGCTTGCGGTGATGGCGCCCGGCCAGCCGGAACTGGCGCCGGGGGAAAAATCTGCTAACAATGCTCACGCAACGTGCAGCAATGGCTACGCCATAATGCGCGGCGATATCAGAGGAGTTATTCATGACCGGCACGCCAAACACCGCTGAAGGTGACAAGATTCTCATCGTCGACGACGATCCGGGGCTTAGCAGCCTGCTGGAACGTTTCTTCACCAGCAAAGGCTACCGTGCCCGTGCGGTGCCCAACACCGAGCAGATGGATCGCCTGCTGCAGCGCGAGGTGTTCAACCTGGTGGTGCTCGACCTGATGCTGCCAGGCGAGGATGGCCTGTCCGCCTGCAAGCGCCTGCGCCAGCAGAACAACCAGATCCCGATCATCATGCTGACCGCCAAGGGCGACGAGCTCAGCCGCATCAAGGGCCTGGAGCTGGGCGCCGACGACTACCTGGGCAAGCCGTTCAACCCGGACGAACTGATGGCCCGGGTCAAGGCGGTGCTGCGTCGTCAGGCGCCGAGCGTGCCGGGTGCGCCGGGCAGCGAGGACGAGTCGGTCACCTTCGGCGACTATGAGCTGTCGCTGGCCACCCGCGAGCTCAAGCGTGGCAACGAAGTGCACATGCTCACCACCGGCGAGTTCGCTGTGCTCAAGGCTCTGGTGATGCACGCCCGCGAGCCGTTGACCCGCGACAAGCTGATGAACCTGGCGCGCGGCCGCGAATGGGATGCGCTGGAGCGCTCCATCGATGTGCAGATCTCACGCCTGCGTCGCATGATCGAGCCGGACCCGTCCAAGCCGCGTTACATCCAGACCGTCTGGGGCGTGGGCTACGTGTTCGTACCGGACGGAAACGCCGGAAAATGATGCCTGGACGTCGATGAAAACACCGCTCTGGTTTCCGCAAAGTTTCTTCGCCCGCACCCTGTGGCTGGTGTTGATCGTCGTTCTGTTCTCCAAGGCGCTGACCCTGGTCTACCTGCTGATGAACGAGGACGTGCTGGTCGACCGTCAGTACAGCCATGGTGTGGCGCTGACCTTGCGCGCCTATTGGGCCGCCGACGAAGAAAACCGCGACAAGATCGCCGAGGCGGCAGGTCTTATCCGGGTGACCGGCTCGGGTGTGCCCGAAGGCGAGCAGCATTGGCCCTACAGTGAGATCTACCAACGGCAGATGCAGGCCGAGCTGGGTGACGACACCGAAGTGCGGCTGCGCATCCATGCACCGCCCGCGTTGTGGGTCAATGCGCCAAGCCTGGGGCCGGGTTGGCTGAAAGTGCCGCTGTACCCGCACCCATTGCGTGGGCAGAAGATCTGGAACGTGCTGGGCTGGTTCCTGGCCATTGGCTTGTTGTCCACCGCCTCGGCGTGGATTTTTGTACGTCAGCTCAACCAGCCGCTCAAACGCTTGGTGTTCGCCGCCCGCCAGCTTGGCCAGGGGCGCAGTGTGCGCCTGCCGATCAGCGATACCCCCAGCGAGATGACCGAGGTGTACAAGGCGTTCAACCAGATGGCCGAGGATGTCGAGCAGGCCGGGCGCGAGCGTGAGTTGATGCTGGCCGGGGTTTCCCACGACTTGCGCACGCCTCTGACGCGCCTGCGTCTGTCGCTGTCCTTGCTGAACAGCGACAACGAGCTGAGCGATGACATGGTTCGCGATATCGAGGACATGGACGCGATTCTCGATCAGTTCCTGGCCTTCATCCGCGATGGCCGTGACGAGCCGGTGGAAGAGGTCGACCTTGCTGACCTGGTGCGTGAGGTGGTGGCTCCGTACAACCAGCCGGAAGAGCGTGTGCGCCTGTGCCTGGAGCCGATTCCACCGTTCCCGCTGCGCCGGGTTTCGCTCAAGCGCATGCTGGGCAACCTGATCGGCAACGCCCTGCACCATGCTGGCAAGGGGGTCGAGGTGGCTGCCTATGTGTCAGGTGACGAGAGTGCGCCGTATGTGGTGCTCAGTGTGCTGGACCGGGGCACCGGTATTGACGAGTCGGAGCTGGAAACCATCTTCAACCCGTTCATTCGCGGTGATCGGGCACGGGGCGGCAAGGGCACCGGGCTGGGGCTGGCGATCGTCAAGCGGATTGCTGCGCAACATGGCGGGAACGTGGAGTTGCGTAACCGGTCTGGCGGCGGGATCGAGGCGCGGGTCAGGTTGCCGCTGGGGCTGCTGCTGCCGCGTAATGCTGTGTGAGGCTCACTGGCCTCTTCACGGCTAAAGCCGCACCTACAGGGATTGCGCAGTACCTGTGGCAGCGGCTTGGCCGCGAAGCGGCGGGTAGAGGCTTGAATCAGCCTTTGCCCTTGGTCCGGGTCTGATTGGGCCCGCCATTCTTCTCCAGGTGCTCGATGATCATCCCGGCGACGTTCTTGCCGGTGGTGACCTCGATGCCCTCCAGCCCTGGCGACGAGTTTACCTCCATCACCAAAGGCCCGTGGTTGGAGCGCAGGATATCCACACCCGCCACGCTCAACCCCATCACCTTGGCCGCCCGGATGGCGGTGATGCGCTCTTCTGGGGTGATTTTTATCAGGCTGGCGACGCCACCCCGGTGCAGGTTGGAGCGGAACTCGCCCGGTTTGGCCTGACGCTTCATCGAGGCAATTACTTTGTCGCCTACCACGAAGCATCGGATATCTGCGCCACCGGCCTCCTTGATGTACTCCTGCACCATGATGTTCTGCTTGAGGCCCATGAACGCTTCGATCACCGACTCGGCCGCCTGGGGCGTTTCGCACAGCACCACGCCAATGCCCTGGGTGCCTTCCAGTACCTTGATCACCAGCGGGGCACCGTTGACCATCTGGATCAGGTCGGGGATGTCGTCCGGCGAGTGGGCGAAACCGGTGATCGGCAGGCCTATGCCGCGCCGCGACAACAGCTGCAACGAGCGCAGCTTGTCGCGCGAGCGGGCAATGGCTACCGACTCGTTGAGCGGGTATACGCCCATCATTTCGAATTGGCGCAGCACCGCGCAGCCATAGAACGTAACCGAAGCACCTATGCGCGGGATCACGGCATCGAAGCCTTCCAGCGGCTTGCCGCGGTAGTGGATCTGCGGCTTGTGGCTGGCAATGTTCATGTAGGCCCGCAGGGTATCGATCACCACCATTTCGTGGCCACGCTGGGTACCGGCTTCGACCAGGCGGCGGGTGGAATACAGACGCGGATTGCGCGACAGCACAGCGATCTTCATGCAGCACCTGTGACAGGGGAAAGGGTGGCCGGGAAGGCCGGTTTATCTTGTACGTATTTCAGGCCTGGGTTCACCACCAGCTGGCCGTGTATCAGGGCCTTGGAGCCAAGCAACAGGCGGTAGCGCATGTTCTTGCGGCAGGCCAGGGTGAACTCCACCTCCCACACACCATCACCCAGCGCCAGTGACGTGCGGATGACGTAGCGGGTCTGGGCGTGGCCGTTGGAGCTCTTGATGGTTTTCATCGTCACCAACGGTGCCTCGCAGCGGCGGTGGCGCAACTGCACCACCGAGCCCAGGTGCGCAGTGAAGCGAACCCAGGGCTGGCCGTCGCGCTCGAAGGGTTCCACTTCGGTGGCATGCAGGCTCGACGTGCTGGCACCGGTGTCGATCTTGGCGCGCAGCCCGGCCACGCCGAGGTCAGGCAGGGCGACCCACTCGCGCAGGCCGATCACAGTCAAATGGTCAAATGTCTTCACGAAGCGCACCCTGCGAATGAGGTGGTGAACTTTAAGCACGGCGGGGACTTTTTGCATCCGTATGTGAAGGTAGTACAGTTCGATGAAAGACAGAATCCGAGGTAACGGGATGGCACAAAAAGCCGAAGACGACGACAAGGTTCGCCTGGACAAATGGCTGTGGGCGGCGCGCTTCTACAAGACGCGAGCGCTGGCCAAGGCGGCGATCGAGAGTGGCAAGGTGCATTGCCGGGGCGAGCGATGCAAGCCGGGCAAGGAACCGCGGGTGGGCGACGAGTTCGTGCTGCGTACCGGCTTCGATGAGCGCACGGTGGTGGTGAAGGCGCTGTCGGTGGTGCGTCGTGGTGCCCCAGAGGCGCAGGCGTTGTACGAGGAAACCGAAGAAAGTGTGCGTCGCCGTGAACAGGCGGCTGAAATGCGTAAGGCCGGGGCCATGGGCGTGACCATCGATGGCCGGCCGACCAAGAAGCAGCGGCGGCAGATTCACCAGCTGCATGGAAGTTACGATTGAATGGGGCTGCTGCGCAGCCCCAAAAAATCTAGCGCAACACCGCCATTCGTCCGACCAACGGTAACGTGGACAGCAGCTTGAACAACGGCGCTGTCCAGCGCATCAACGCCTCGCTGCCTTTGGCCGCCAGCGGCGTGTAGTAGCTCCAGCCCAGCGCCAGTACGGCCATCAGCAAGCCGCCGATGTAGTCGTCCTGCCCCCAATGGGCACCGGCCACCAGGCGCGGCAGCATGAACAGCGCTGCGAGGCCCCAGACCATCAGGTATTGCGCAAGGCCGCGGCTGAACACGCTCATGAACAGCGCCCAGATCAGCAGCACCGAGGCGTGATCACCCGGGAAACTCTTGCTGGAGCGGTCCTTGAGTTCCCAGGCAGCCTCCAGGTTCGGGTAATAGTCACTCAGGTGCACGACGTCGTCGAAGATCATCGAGGGACTCTTGTGTTGCCACCCGGCTGCATCCACCCACTTGGAAAACAGCGCGCGAATCACCACTAAGAGGAGTAGCGTGACCAGAAAGCCGAAGAATGCCTGGCGAACCTGAGCAGCCTTGAACACCCAGTCACCACGAATGAGCACTGCCAGCAGGATCAGGCCGACGACGATGTCGAACGGGCGTAGGCTGCCGATGGTCCAGATGTAGCGCCAGGTGGTGCTATCGGCCAGCGGCGCGTTCAGGCTGCGGAACAGCCACTCGTCGAAAGTCAGGCACAGGATCTGGCCAAAAGGCCATAACCAGAAACACAGTAGAGCGATGGGAAGCAGCGTAGAGGCTGCCAATGGCCCCCAGGACCACCTTGCTTGGAACAGTGGTCGATTGTCCATAAAATACCTCTATTGCAAACAGGAATCGGAGCGCCTTGTAAGCGCTCTGTCACGGGTTCTCGCCGGTTTTCGACAACCCTTGTAACCATTTTGTCATCATTTTTTAGATAGCCGAAACCTATGAGCGATTTGCCTGATACCGATTTCACCCAACGTTTCATCTTCGACGAGCGCGATGTGCGCGGCGAGTGGGTGTCTCTCGATGACAGCTACGCCGCGGTGTTGGCGCGTCATGAGTACCCCCAGCCGGTCCAGGTGCTGCTCGGCGAGTTGATGGCCGCCACCGCCTTGCTGGTGGGTGCAATGAAGTTCGATGGCCTGCTGATTCTGCAGGCGCGTTCGGCCGGGCCGATTCCGCTGCTGATGGTGGAATGTTCCAGTGAGCGCGAGATTCGTGGCATGGCCCGCTACGAAGCGGACCAGATTCCGGCTGGTGCCACCCTGTCGCAGCTGATGCCCGACGGCCACCTGACCCTGACCATCGACCCGGTCAAGGGCCAGCGCTACCAGGGGACCGTCGACCTCGATGGCGCCAACCTGTCTGAATGTTTCACCAACTACTTCGTCCAGTCGCAGCAGCTCAATACCCGTTTCTGGCTCAATGCCCAAGGCGGCAAGGCCCGTGGGCTATTGCTGCAGCAACTGCCACGTGATCGCCAGCCGGATGATGAAGAGCGCGAAGACAGCTGGCAGCATGTGGTCGCCCTGGCCAAGACACTCAAGCCTGAAGAGTGGACAGAGGGCAACGAAACACTGCTGCACCGCCTGTATCACGAAGACGCCGTGCGCCTGTTCGATATCCAGCCACTGCGCTTCAATTGCAGCTGTTCGCGGGAACGCTCCGGCAATGCGCTGGTCAGTCTGGGCGAGCACGACGCCAAGGCGCTGGTGGACGAATGTGGCGGGACGGTAGAGATCGATTGCCAGTTCTGCAACGAGCGCTACTTCTTCGATGCCAGCGATGTGGCGCAATTGTTTGCGGGTGGCGGTACTGACGTGGCCTCAGAAACTCGTCACTGAAACGTTAAATCACAGGATAATCTCCTGTCGAATTGCGCAAAAGCGCAGTTCTGACAGGAGGGGCCTACTTTTTTTGGGCGTTTCTGGCATAATCCGGCCACTTTTTTCGCTGTAGTAGTTTTTTCAAGACAACTACAAAACGTTTGGAGCACTCGGCCTCGGGCCGGATGGGGTATCTCATGACGCAAGCCAACAACACCGTGTACACCGACCTGAGCGTCGATGAGCTGGTAAAAGAAGCGCTGCAACGCGGTGAAGGCGTACTAGCCGATACTGGCGCACTGGTCGTGGAGACTGGTCACCGTACCGGCCGTTCGCCGGCTGACCGTTTCATCGTCGAAGAACCTTCCACCCAGGACGCCATTTCCTGGGGCCCGATCAACCGCAAGTTCCCGGCCGACAAGTTCGATGCCCTGTGGGCTCGCGTCGAGGCGTTCAACAACGCCCAGGATCACTTCGTTTCCTATGTTCACGTAGGGGCCGCAGCCGAGCACTACCTGCCGGTGAAGATGACCACCCAGACTGCCTGGCAGAACCTGTTCGGTCGTTGCCTGTTCATCAACCCGGAGCAGTTCAACCCGGCTGGCCGCGACCAATGGCAGATCCTCAACGTCGCCAACTTCGTGTGCGAGCCTGAGCGTGACGGCACCAACTCCGACGGTTGCGTGATCATCAACTTCGCTCAGAAGAAAGTGCTGATCGCTGGCATGCGCTACGCCGGCGAAATGAAGAAAGCCATGTTCTCGGTGCAGAACTTCCTGCTGCCGGCTGCCGATGTACTGCCTATGCACTGCGCGGCCAACATCGGCGAAGAAGGCGATGTGACCTTGTTCTTCGGCCTGTCCGGCACTGGCAAGACTACCCTTTCGGCTGACGAAAGCCGTTACCTGATCGGTGACGACGAGCACGGTTGGGGCGAAGGCGTTGTCTTCAACATGGAAGGCGGCTGCTACGCCAAGTGCATCGACCTGTCCGAGAAGAACGAGCCGGTCATCTGGAAAGCCATCAAGCACGGCGCAGTACTGGAAAACGTCGTTCTCGACGCCAACAAGCACGCCGACTACACCGATGTCAGCCTGACTCAGAACAGCCGTGCGGCCTACCCGCTGGAGCACGTTGCCAAGCGTTCGGAAGCGAACCTGGGCGGCGAGCCTAACGCAGTGATCTTCCTCACCTGCGACCTGACAGGTGTTCTGCCTCCGGTTTCGATCCTGAACAACGAGCAGGCGGCCTACCACTTCCTGTCCGGCTACACCGCGCTGGTCGGTTCCACTGAAATGGGTTCTGGCGGCGGCATCAAGTCGACCTTCTCCACCTGCTTCGGCGCACCGTTCTTCCCGCGTCCGGCTGGCGAGTACGCCGAGCTGCTGATCAAGCGTATCAACGGCTTCAACTCCAAGGTCTACCTGGTCAACACCGGCTGGACCGGTGGTGGCTACGGCGTTGGCAAGCGCTTCAGCATCCCCACCACCCGTGCCGTGATCGCTGCAATCCAGAGCGGCGCACTGGTCGGTGCCGAAACCGAGCACCTGGACATCATCAACCTGGACGTGCCGAAGGCCGTTCCGGGCGTTGAAACCGAACTGCTCAACCCGCGCACCAACTGGGCTGACAAAGCGGCCTACGACGAGGCTGCCAAAGGTCTGGCCAAGCTGTTCATCGAAAACTTCAAGAAGTTCGAAGTTTCCGACGCCATCAAGGCCGCTGGCCCGCAGCTGTAAGCCGAGCTCAGCCGCAACGAGAAAGCCGCCCCCAGGGGCGGCTTTTTTGTGGGTTAGGGCTTGCCCGCGAAGGGGCCCGCATAGGCAGCGAAAGTCTGGTTTTTCTGTTTCACTGTCAGCATCCATTGCGAAGACAAGAGCCAGCCAGATGACCGAAGCCCCTCAGCGCACTGCCTTCTCCCACTTCCACCCGATCCTTACCCGCCCCCAGGACAACGACCTGAACGGCCACATCGCCGGTGCAACGGTGCACGGTTTTTTCGAAACCGCGATCCAGGCGTTTCTCGTCGAGCAGGCTGAACTGGACCTGCGGCACGGTGAACTGGCCGCCTTCGTGGTCAGTTCTGCTGCGGATTTCTACGCGCTACCGGGCTTCCCGGACTTGTTGGAAGTGGGGTTGGGAGTGACGCGTCTGGCGGGCAGCACGGTAGAGTACCGGCTGGCGCTGTACCGTCCGGGCGAATCGGACGCATGCGCGGCAGGCACGGTGGTGCAGGTGTTCATCGAGCGCGCCAGTGGCCGGCCTGTGGCGTTGCCAGAGGCGCTGCAGGTGATCCTGTCCGGCCTCGTGCTGGAGCGGCAGGCATAAAAAAGCCCCGCTGGCAGGGGCGGGGCTTTTGTTGCCGGGGGCAGGGCCCTCAGGCGTTAGTCGCGCCAGTGGCGCTTGTGCTTGCGGTGGCCATAATGGTGACCACGGTCCCAGTGACGACGGTCGTCGTCGTAGCCGCGACGATAGCGGCGGCCATCGCGGTAATCGTCTTTGTCGGCCTCTTTGCCCAGGTAGTTACCCAGCGCACCACCGGCACCACCGCCGGCTGCCGCGCCAATGTAGCTACCCGTGGTGCCGCCCACGGAGCGACCGACCACGTTACCACCTGCAGCGCCCAGCGCGCCGCCGATAGCGGCCTCACCACGCTGGCGTTTGTCTGCGCCCAGGGCGCCACCTGCTGCACCGCCCAGACCGGCACCAATGGCGCCGCCGGTGCTGCCACCGATGGAGTTGCCCACGACAGAGCCCAGTACCCCACCCAATGCGCCGCCAATGCCGGCCTCGGTGGTGCCGCCTGCCATGGCAACGCCGCTGAGCAAGCTGAAAGACAACAACAGAATCGAGGAGTACTTCTTCATCAAGAGAGCCTCATAGGGATGACGAGGCGAATTTGAGGCTAAGAGGCGTGGCTGGCAACGGAAATCCGACGAGTAACACGAGTTGTACACAATTCTCTAACTTGCTGTATTTACTATGAAACTTTATCGTTTTCAGGCTGTCTGAGACCTTTATGACAAAGCCCTGAGCCGCCACGGAACAGGGCTTTTTTCGTTTTTAAAGGATACGCCCGTCCTCGCGCGCACGCTCCAGCTTGATGGCAATGAACTTCGATGTCGGCGTATGGCTACCCACGCCAATGCTCTCCAGCGGCACCAGCGGGTTCACCTCCGGGTAATATGCCGCCGCCTGCCCGGCAGGTATGTCGAAGGCCAGCAGGGTAAAGCCTTGCACCCGGCGCACATGTTCATCCCCCCACAGCGAAACGATGTCGACCTTCTGCCCCGGCTGGAAGCCCAGGCGGATGATGTCGGCTTCGTTGGCGAACAGCACCTCGCGCTGGCCACGCACGCCGCGGTAGCGGTCGTCCAGGCCGTAGATAGTGGTGTTGTACTGATCGTGCGAGCGCATCGATTGCATGATCAAGTCTGGCAACTGGCCGCTGGCGCGTACGCGTTCGTCAAGCAGCGTGTCGGGCAGCAGGTTGGCCTTGAAGTTGGCGCGGCCGGTGCTGGTCGCCCATTCGCGGCTGGCCGCGCTGTTGCCCAGATAGAAGCCGCCCGGATTACGCAGGCGCTGGTTAAAGCCGCTGAAACCGGGAATGGTGTCGCCGATCAGGTCGCGGATGCGGTCGTAGTCGGCCACCAGCCAGTGCCAGTCTACCGGTTGTTTGCCCAGCGTGGCGGCAGCGATGCCGGCGATCACCGCAGGCTCCGAGCGCATTTGCGTCGACAGCGGCTTGAGCTGGCCGTTGGAGGCATGGACCATGCTGAACGAGTCTTCCACCGTGACTGCCTGCGGCCCGTCGGCCTGCAGGTCGATGTCGGTGCGGCCCAGGCATGGCAGGATCAGTGCCTGCTTGCCATGGACCAGGTGGCTACGGTTGAGCTTGGTGCTGATGTGCACGGTCAGCTCGCAGTTGCGCAGCGCCTGGGCGGTACGCTCGGTGTCGGGTGTGGCTTGGGCGAAGTTGCCGCCCAAGCCGATGAAAACCTTGGCCCGGCCATCGAGCATCGCATGAATGGCTTCGACGGTGTTATGGCCATTGCGCCGCGGCACAGGGAAGCCAAAGCGCTTTTCGATGGCATCCAGCAGCGCCTCTGGCGGGCGCTCGTTGATGCCCATGGTGCGGTCACCCTGCACGTTGCTGTGGCCACGCACCGGGCACAGGCCGGCGCCGGGCACGCCGATGTTGCCACGCAGCATCTGCAGGTTGACGATTTCCTGAATGGTCGGCACCGAATGACGGTGTTGGGTGATGCCCATCGCCCAGCACATGATCACACGCTTGCCCTGGCAGTACATGCGCGCGGCCAGTTCGATATCGGCCAAGGTCAGGCCGGACTGTGCCTGGATGTGCGACCACGGCGTGGCGTCCACCACGGCCAGGTACTCATCGACGCCATGGCCATGTTCGGCGATAAAGGCGTGGTCGAACACGGCCGGTTCGCCGTTGGCCTGGGCTTCGCGTTCCCATTGCAGGACGAACTTGGCCATGCCGCGCAGCATCGCCATGTCGCCACCCAGGGCCGGGCGGAAGAAGGCGGTGTTGGTCGGGCGGTCACTGTTGGTCAGCATTTCCAGTGGGTTCTGGGGGTGCTGGAAGCGCTCCAGACCACGCTCCTTGAGCGGGTTGATGCACACCACCTGGGCGCCACGCTTTACCGCATCACGCAGTGGGTCGAGCATGCGCGGGTGATTGGTGCCGGGGTTCTGGCCCCAGACAAAAATGGCGTCGGCGTGCTCGAAGTCGTCGAAGGTGACTGTACCTTTGCCGACCCCGACGCTTTGCCCCAACGCCACGCCGCTGGCCTCATGGCACATGTTCGAGCAGTCAGGGAAGTTGTTGGTGCCGTAGGCGCGCACGAACAGTTGGTACAGGTACGCCGCTTCGTTGCTGGCACGTCCCGAGGTATAGAATTCGGCCTGGTCAGGGTTGGCCAGCTTGTTCAGTTCGCGGGCGATCAGGGCGAAGGCGGCATCCCAGCTGATCGGCAGGTAACGGTCGCTGGGTGCGTCGTAGACCATCGGTTCGGTCAGGCGCCCTTGGTACTCCAGCCAGTAGTCGCTCTGCTGCAGCAGCGAGGTGACGCTGTAACGGGCGAAGAAGGCTGCATCGACACGGCGCTTGGTAGCTTCCCAGTTCACCGCCTTGGCGCCGTTCTCGCAGAACTTGACCATGCCGCTTTCCGGGGAGTCCCCCCAGGCGCAGCCGGGGCAGTCGAAACCGCCGTTCTGGTTGGTCTTGAGCAGGGCGCGAATGTTCTTCAGCGCATTATCGCTGCCGACCCAGGCCTTGGCCACGCTACGCAGTGCGCCCCAACCGCCGGCGGGGCCGTGGTAGGGCTTGTAGCGAGGGGGGGAGGCTGGGGTGTTGTCCGGAAGTTGTTGGTACGAGGTCACGACTGTTACGACTCCGCCGCTGGGCTGTAGACCCGCGGTGCGCTGTGCTTGGGCAAGTGGATAAGGTTGAGGTTGTGCTTGCGCGCCCATTGCAGGGCAAGGCCGGTGGGCGCCGACAGGCTGACCAGGGTCTGGATGCCGGCACGCAGTACTTTCTGGATCAGCTCGAGGCTGCAGCGGCTGGTGACGATGGCCAGGCCACCCTGGGTGTCGATGCGTTGTCGCAGCAGGGCGCCGATCAGTTTGTCGAGGGCGTTGTGCCGGCCGATGTCTTCGCGGCCAAGCAGCAGTTCGCCTTGGCGGTCCATGAACAATGCTGCATGCACGGCACCGCAATGCTGGCCCAGTGGCTGGAAGGCGTCGATGCGCTCGCGCAGGCCGACCAGCCACTGGGCCGGGGGCAGGGGCGCACCCGGCAACACGGCCAGATCCGGCAGTGCCTGCTCCAGTGCCTCGACCCCACACAGGCCGCAACCACTGGTGCCGGCCAGTTGGCGGCGCTGGTTTTTCAGGTTCCAGAACGCCCGGCTGGAGATTTCCAGGTCGGCGTACAGTGCCGAGCCGCTGCCGGAGAGCTTGAGGTCGTAGATTTCTGCGGTGCCTTCGACAATGCCGCTGCCGACGCTGAAACCGACGGCGAAGTCTTCCAGATCGGTAGGGCTGACCAGCATCACTGCCTGGTTGAGGCCGTTATAGACAATGGCCAGGGCCACTTCCTCGGCCAGCGGGGTGCTGTCGCGTTTGGCGTCGCTGAGCTGGACGTAGTCGTAGGTGTTGCTGGCGGCGGGCATGGACAAGGGCGATGAGGCCGCGCAGACCGGAGGCTTGCTGTTCATCGGGGCGCTGAATACCGGCGGCTTTCTGATAGCACAAGCCTAGGCGCGTGGGCCGGCGGCGTCTAATCGCTAGGGTCTATGCCTTGATAGACCGCGTCGATTGGTCGCGCAGGGCGGAAGTGGTAAAGCTGACCTAGACTCCTGTGTCCAAGGTTTCGTCAACAAGGAGAGCGCAATGAGCCTGTTCAGTTTCGTGAAGGAAGCCGGCGAGAAGTTGATCGACCTGCTGACCCCTGGCAACGCCAATGCCGAGGAGCAGCTAAAGAAACACGTGGAAGCTGTTGGCCTGGGCAACCCCAACATCACCGCCACTGTAGAAGGAGACAAGATCATCCTCAAGGGTGAAGTGGCCAGCCAGGAAGAGAAGGAGAAGATCATCCTGGCGGCGGGCAACATCAGCGGCGTGGCCAGTGTCGAGGACCAGATCA
Source organism: Pseudomonas alloputida (assembly GCF_021283545.2). Taxonomy (NCBI): domain Bacteria; kingdom Pseudomonadati; phylum Pseudomonadota; class Gammaproteobacteria; order Pseudomonadales; family Pseudomonadaceae; genus Pseudomonas; species Pseudomonas alloputida. The sequence continues at coordinate 269,289 of NZ_CP128540.1, forward strand.
CCGTGACCGGGCCGGTAGTCCAGGCGGCAAGGTTCGTCACAGTGAAATCGGGCGACACACTTTCAGCCATTGCCATGGTCGTGTATGGCAATGCCAATCAGTACAACAAGATTTTCGAGGCCAACAAGCCGATGCTCAAACACCCGGACAAGATCTATCCGGGGCAGGTGCTGCGTATTCCTGACTGATCGCTGAAGTCTGTACAGGCCTCTTCGCGGGCGCGCCCGCGAATGGGGCCTTACAGGCCTACCAGTAACTCCCGGTAATCCTCGACCGCCGCAAACTCTTCAGTATCCCGCGGCCCTGCTTTGCTATCCGGCTGGCGCACCGCCAGCAAGTGCCCCACACCAAACCGCCGTGCACTGCGCAGAATCGCCAGCGTGTCATCGATGAACAGGCTGCGTTCCGGTTCGAAGCCGATATCCGCCTGCAGGGCATCCCAAAACTGCGGGCTTTCCTTCGCGTAGCCATAGTCGTGCGAGCTGATCAGCCGCTCGAAGTATGGTGCCAGCTCCACCCGCTCCAGCTTCAGAGACAGCGAGTCACGGTGGGCATTGGTGATCATCACGACACGCTTGCCAGCCTGGCGAATCGCCGCCAGGAAGGTATCGGCATCCGGGCGCAGGGCAATCAGGTCGGCAATTTCCCGCTTCAGCTCGCGAATGGGCAGGCGTAGCTCGCGGCTCCAGAAGTCCAGGCAGTACCAGTTCAATGTGCCGGCATTGCGTTCGAACAGCGGTTGCAGCTCCATTTCGGCCATGGCCCGGCTTACACCGTGCAGCTCGGCATAGCGCTGGGGCAGGTGGTCCAGCCAGAAGCGGTTGTCGTAATGCAGGTCGAGCAGGGTGCCATCCATGTCCAGCAGGACGGTATCGATGGCAGACCAGGGAAGAACAGGCATGGGAAACTCTCGATCAGTCGGCAAGCCACGGTATAGTAACCCGTTCACGCCAAGGAGCCGCCCCATGCGCCAGAAACCCACCGTACTCAGCCGCGAAATTGTCGCCAGTAGCCGCCTGTTCCGCGTCGAAGCCGTACAGCTGCGCTTCAGCAATGGTGCCGAGCGCACCTATGAGCGCCTGGTGGGCCGGGGTAACGGCTACGGCGCGGTGATGATCGTGGCCATGCTCGATGCCGAGCACGCCGTGCTGGTGGAGGAATACTGCGGTGGCACCGATGAATACGAGCTGTCGTTGCCCAAGGGCCTGATCGAGCCGGGCGAAGACGTGCTGGCGGCAGCCGACCGGGAGCTCAAGGAAGAAGCCGGTTTTGGCGCACGCCAGCTGGAGCACCTGACGGAACTGTCGCTGTCGCCGGGCTACATGAGCCAGAAGATTCAGGTGGTGCTGGCCAGCGACCTGTACGAAGAGCGCCTGGAAGGCGACGAGCCCGAGCCGATGCGGGTCGACAAGGTCAACCTGCGTGAGTTGTCGGCCTTGGCCATGCATCCGCAGTTCACCGAGGGCCGCGCCCTGGCGGCGCTGTACCTGGCCCGTGACCTGCTGATTCAGCGGGGGCTGCTGGAGCTATGAACGACCTGCAACTGATGCATGAAGTGGTCAAGCTGGCGCTGACGGCAGGCGAGGCGATCCTGCCATTCTGGCGCGCCGATGTCGCGGTAACCAACAAGGCCGACGATTCGCCGGTTACCGCCGCCGACCTAGCCGCGCACCGGGTAATCGCCGATGGTCTGCTGGCGCTGGCGCCGCAGATTCCGGTGCTGTCCGAAGAGGACTGCAATATTGCGCTGGCCGAGCGGCAAAACTGGAGCCGCTGGTGGCTGGTCGATCCGCTGGATGGCACCAAGGAATTCATTGCCGGCAGTGAAGAGTTCACGGTCAACATCGCCCTGATCGAGAACGGCGAGGTGGTGTTTGGCGTGGTGTCGATGCCCACCAATGGGCGCTGCTATTTTGGTGGACGCGGCATGGGGGCCTGGCGTGCAGATGCCGGTGAGGCAGCCCAGCTGATCCAAGTACGCAACGCACCCGCGCAGGGCGAGCGTTTTACCGTGGTGGCCAGCCGTCGGCATTCCAGCCCGGAGCAGGAAGCGCTGTTGGCCGGCCTTGGGGCTGCGGTGGGCGAGCTGGAGCTGGCCAATATCGGCAGCTCGTTGAAGTTCTGCCTGTTGGCCGAGGGCAGCGCCGATTGTTATCCGCGCCTGGCGCCGACTTCGCAGTGGGATACTGCTGCGGCGCAGGGTGTGGTGGAGGGGGCCGGTGGCGAAGTGATCGGGCTGGATGGCTTGCCGTTCCGGTATCCGCCGCGCGAGTCGCTGCTTAACCCGTACTTCCTGGCGTTGCCGGTAAATGCTGAATGGCGCCAGGCCTTCCTGAACCTCATCTAACTGCCTGGCACGATCCTGTGGGAGCGGCCTTGCGTCGCGAAAGGGCCGCAAGGCCGCTCCCACAAAGGCCGCGTTAGTCGTACTAGCGGTGCAGAACGTACTGGCCGCTGAACCTCACCGCCGGCTCGTCACTGCCGTCATTGCTCACCGTGGTCTCCAACGTCAACCGTGCCCGCCCACGCCGCTGGTACAGGGTCAGGAACCGCTCCCAGGTTTTCTCGTCTGGCGCGGCACAACGCGCCACCGCCGTGCCGGTCACTGGCAACGGGTAGCTGATCTGCCCTTCCTGGATGACGATATGCCCGTCATCGATCCCCAGTTCACGCAGGCGCAGGTGCAGCCAGCCCCAACCCACCAGCACTGCTGCGCAGTACAGGCTGCCGCCGAACATGGTGCTTTTGTGGTTGACGTTGGCCGCCAGCGGCAGTTGCAGGCGCAGGGTGTGCTGCTGCCAATCGATCACTTCCAGGCCCATTTCGCGGGTCAGGGGGATGTCGCTGTGCAGTACGGACTGCAGGTACTGGCTATCGGTGCTCATTAACGGTTGTCCTCTTGATCGTCATGCCCGCCGCTGCCGCCGTCGAAGTTCAAGCCATGCTTGCGCAGCTTGTCGTGCAAGGTTTTGCGGGGGATACCCAGTGCTTCGGCCAGGCTCCGCATGGAGCCGTGTGGCTGGGCCAGTTCGGCGGCGATCAGCGAACGTTCGAATTGCTCGACCTGTTCGCTGAGGTTGCCGCTGAGCATGGGCGCTGCCGGGGCTGCTGCCGAGGGTGCCTGGCCATCCAGTGCCAGCTCCAGGCCAAGGGCGAAACGCTCGGCGGCGTTCTGTAGCTCGCGGACGTTGCCTGGCCAGTCATGACGCAGCAGCAGGGCGCGTTGCGCGGGTTGCAGCGCATGCGGCGACAGGCCATGACGTTGGCTGGCAGCATCGGCGAAATGCTGGAACAACACCAATATGTCGTCGCCGCGTTCACGCAGTGGCGGAATACGCAGCGGCGCCACGTTCAGGCGGTAATACAGGTCTGCGCGGAAACGCCCTTGGTCGGCAGACTGACGCAGGTCTTCCTTGGTCGCGGCTATGATGCGGATGTCCAGCGGGATCAACTGGTTGCCGCCCAGGCGTTCGACCACTCGCTCCTGCAGCATGCGCAGCAACTTCACCTGTACATCCAGGCTCATGCTCTCGATTTCGTCGAGGAACAGCGTGCCGCCGTTGGCAAATTCGAACTTGCCGATACGGCGTTTCTGCGCGCCGGTGAACGCACCGGGCTCGTGGCCGAACAGTTCGCTTTCGACCACCGATTCGGCCAGCGCGCCGGCGTTGATCGCCACGAACGGCCCTTCGCTGCGGCTGGACAGGTCGTGCAGCGCGCGGGCCACCACCTCTTTGCCGGCGCCGGTTTCGCCCAGAATCAACACGTCGGCGCGGGTGCCGGCCAAAGCGCCGATCTGCTCGCGCAGGCGCAGCATGGCCGGTGAATGGCCGACCAGGCGGGTTGCCAGTTGCTGGCGGTCGCTCAGTGCCAGACGCAGGCTACGGTTGTCCAGCACCAGCCGGCGCAAAGCCAGGGCGCGGCGCACGCTGTCGAGCAGGGCGTCTGTGGCAAAGGGTTTTTCCAGGAAGTCATAAGCCCCGGCGCGCATCGCCTGCACCGCCAGCGGCACATCGCCATGGCCGGTAATCAGCAGCACCGGCAGTTCGCTGTCGCGGCCGTGCAGTTGTTCCAGCAACTGCAGGCCATCGATGCCCGGCATGCGAATGTCGCTGACCACCACGCCGGGCCAGTCGGCCTCGATACGCTCGGCCAGGCCTTGGGCTTCGGCCAGCGCGACTACCTTGAGCCCGGCCAGGTCCAGGGTCTGGCTCAAGGCTTGGCGCAGGTGGGGGTCATCGTCCACCAGGATGACCTGGGCTCGGCTGTCGATCAGTGTCTCGGTGGTCATGCCGAGGGGTCCTCCGAATTGGGCAAAGTAGCGCCAGATGCGGCCACCCGCAGCTGGAGAGTCAGCATTGCGCCACCTTCCGGGTGGTTGGCCAGCAGCAGTTCACCGCCCAGGGCGCGCATCAGGCTTTCACAGATGGCCAGCCCCAGGCCCAGGCCCTGGGTGCGGGTCTTGGTGGTGAAGAACGGCTCCTTGGCGTGCTCCAGGGCCTGGCGGCTGAAGCCGGGGCCGTTGTCACGGATGTACAGGTAGACGCAGTCATCACGCTGCTCGGCACTTAGCCACAGGCGGCGCGGGTTGGCTTTTTCGGTCAGGGCGTCGAGGGCATTGGCCAGCAGGTTGCCTAGCACTTGGCGCAGGCGGGTTTCGCCGGCCTGAACCCACAAGGTGGCTTCCGGCAGGTCGCGGATCAGCTCTACGGCCATCGCCCGGCGGCGCTTGGCCAGCAGCGCCAGGGCATCGTCCAGAGCCGGCTGCAGGGCCACGCTCTCCGGGGCATGACGGTCACGACGGGCGAAGGCACGCAGGTGGGCAATGATCGAGGCCATGCGCCCGGTCAGCTCGCCGATCAGCTTGAGGTTGCCGCGGGCGTCTTCGGTACGTTGGTGGTCGAGCAGGATCTCGGCGTTTTCTGCGTAGCTGCGGATGGCGGCCAGGGGCTGGTTCAACTCATGGCTGATACTGGCCGACATGGTGCCGAGCACCGACAGCTTGCCGGCCTGCACCAGTTCGTCCTGTGCGCGCACTGCCTCCTGCTGAGCGTTTTCGCGCTCCAGCACGGCATTTTTCAGGCGGGTGTTCAGGCCTTCAAGGTCGGCGGTACGTTCGGCCACGCGCTTTTCCAGTTCCTGGCGGCCACGGGCTTCGAAGTCGATGCGGTCGATGTAATGGCGCCGCCGTTGCATCACCAGGCCTGCCAGCAACATCAGTACCAGCAGCGTACCGGCACCGATGGCCATTACCGTCTGCACCGAGCGATCAACCAGCGTGCGCGGGGCGAGGATGCTGACTTGCCAACCAGTTTCCTTGATGTCGCGGGTCTGGGTGATCCAGGCCTGCGGGTTGAGAACCAGCGGCTGTGGGGCCTGGGTCGGATAGGGCTGGATGGCGATGATGGCCTGGCGCTCGGCGTCGGTCAGCGTGCGGGTAGCACGGAAGCGCCAGTCGGGCCGCGAAGTCAGGATGACCACGCCATTGTGATCGGTCAGCAACAGCTGCTCGGGCGTACGGCCCCACAGGGTTTCGGTGTGGTCGAGATCGACTTTGACCACCAGCACGCCGACGATCCGCTCGCGGTCGCGCACGGCCGCGGCAAAGAAGTAGCCGCGCTTGGCCGAGGTGGTGCCCTGGCCGAAGAAGCGGCCAAGGTGGCCGGCCATGGCTTCGTTGAAGTAAGGGCGGAAGGCGAAGTTTCGGCCGACGAAGCTGTCGTGCTTGTCCCAGTTCGAGGCGGCCAAGGTGTTGCCGCTGACGTCCATCAGGTACATCACCTCGGCACCGGTCTTCTGCACGATGTCCTTGAGCAGGCGGTTGGCGTTGGTCACCGCTTCCAGGCGGAAAGGGTCGGCCAGCACGCCACGCAGCGCTGGCAAGTCGCCGAGAATTTGCGGCAAGGTCTCGTAGCGGTGCAGGGTGCCGAGCAGGTTGGCGACATACAGGTCGAGGGTCTGGCGGTTCTGCGAGGCCAGTTCTTCCTGGTAATAGCGTTCGGCCAAGTGATGCAGGGGCCATAGTAATGGGGCCAAGATCAGCGCCAGCAGGGCCAGGCTGCGCCAGCGGGGACGGCGTGGGGGCGTGGGCTTTGCAATCATCAGGTAAATGCGCCAGAAAAGTCTGACGCAATTATGCGCTAGTTAAGGCAGCACTTCCGCCTCTGCCAATGGCAGGCCCACCTTGTCCTTGTCCGATAACAGCGGTGGCTGCTGCAGCCCCCAGTCGATGGCCAGTTGCGGGTCGTCCCAGCGGATACAGCGGTCGGCGCCAGGGTTGTAGTAGTCGGTGGTCTTGTAGAGGAACTCTGCCGATTCACTCATCACCGCAAAACCGTGGGCGAAGCCAGGCGGAATCCACAGCTGGCGATGGTTGTCGGCTGACAGGTGCACCGCGACCCATTTACCGAATGTTGGCGAGCTTTTGCGCACGTCCACGGCGATATCGCGGATTTCCCCGTGCACCACGCGCACCAGCTTGCCCTGGGTGTTTGCCACCTGGTAGTGCAGCCCACGGAGCACGCCCTTGATGGAGCGCGAGTGGTTGTCCTGGACGAACGTCACGTTCACGCCGGTTTGCTCTGAGAACTCACGGGCGTTGAATGCCTCGAAGAAAAAACCACGGCTGTCAGCGAACACCTTCGGCTCGATGATCAGTACTTCAGGGATTGCTGTAGGGATGATGTTCATAGCGGCTCGCTGGCCCGTCGTTCAAGTATTGACCCTAGTCGGCCTTGCCGGAAATTTCCGCGCGTAGCTGTAACAGGATGCATAAGGTGTGGCTATGGTAGACAGCAGGCCGTTCCTTTCACCAGACCAGCGCTGATAGGTGTCGATTGTTATCGATTTAAATTCGCCGAATGGCGCGGAATTCTTCGATTTTCAGGCTTCAAATATCGATATATATCGGTTATAAATTGACAAACGCCCCAGCATACCCGGCTCAGGGCCATCACAGAGGTCACCCATGAAAACCCTCAACTCCACGCCCCGTGCCGATGGTTTCCACATGCCCGCCGAGTGGGCCCCACAAACTCAGGTATGGATGGTCTGGCCGGAGCGCCCGGACAACTGGCGTCTGGGCGGCAAGCCGGCGCAGGCTGCCCACGTAACCCTGGCCAAGGCCATTGCCCGTTTCGAACCTGTAACCGTCGCGGTCTCCGCCGGCCAGTACGAGAACGCCCGGCGCCAACTCGACCAGCCGAACATTCGTGTGGTTGAAATCAGCAACGACGATGCCTGGGTGCGTGACACCGGCCCTACCTTCGTCATCAACGACCATGGCGAAGTGCGCGGTGTAGATTGGGGCTTCAACGCCTGGGGCGGCTTCGATGGCGGCCTGTACGCACCCTGGAACCGCGACGAGGAACTGGCCGCCAAGGTGCTGGAAATGGAGCGCTGCCAGCGCTACCAGACCGAAGGCTTTGTGCTGGAAGGTGGTTCGATCCACGTAGACGGTGAAGGCACCGTGATCACCACTGAGGAATGCCTGCTCAACCGCAACCGCAACCCGCACCTGAGCCGCGAGCAGATTGAAGCGGTGCTGCGCGATCACTTGGCGGTCGACACCGTGGTATGGCTGCCCGATGGCCTGTACAACGACGAAACTGACGGTCACGTCGACAACTTCTGCTGTTACGTGCGCCCGGGTGAAGTGTTACTGGCCTGGACCGATGATTCCAACGACCCCAACTATGCGCGCTGCCACGCGGCCATGGATGTGCTGAAGAACACCCGCGACGCCAAGGGCCGCGAGTTCATCGTGCACAAGATGCCGATCCCGGGCCCGCTGTTTGCCACTGCCGAAGAGTGCGCCGGTGTCGACCAGGTCGCCGGCAGCCAGGAGCGTGACCCGTCGGTGCGCCTGGCGGGTTCGTACGTGAACTTCCTGATTGTTAACGGTGGCATCATTGCCCCAAGCTTCGACGACCCGGCAGATGCCGAAGCCAGAGCGATCCTGGCAAGGATCTTCCCCGACCATGAGGTGGTGATGATCCCGGGCCGCGAGCTGCTCTTGGGTGGCGGCAACATTCACTGCCTGACCCAACAGCAGCCGGCGCCGGTCAAGCGCTGAGCCCGTAATGAATGAGAGGCCCGTCATGTGACGGGCCTCTTTTTTGCGCGGGCGACGCCCGGAAGCCGAGCTGGCATACGTTTTGTATTGTTTTTCAAGCAGATAGCAAGATGGCACGGTCAGGCCGCGCCTCTGATCTGTAACAATACCTACGTAAATTAGCCGCTCACGGGCCAGGGAGTACGTGTGGACATGAACGCAGCAAGTGAGTCGGCTTTGCGCCCATCGGCAGTTGATCGCCAATCGCTCAGGCTTTTGGCGAAGCGGTTGAAACACCATGGAAGCATCAGGGTCAGGACGACCGACCCACGACGTCTGCTTGCCGGGCGATACCCCCAAGGGTTGATCAGCGAAGCAGAGATGCAGGCGCTGATGGCGGTGTGGCACTGATCGATTGCACCTGTACCTGCCTCTTCGCGGGCATGCTCGCGAAGAGGCAGGTACAGGCAACTTAAAATCAGAAACTGTAGCTACCCGTCACCACAAGGCTACGCGGATCGCCCACCTGGATCTGCGCCGCACTGGTCGCCGAGCTGTAGTAGGTCTTGTCAGCAATGTTGCTCAATGCCGCCCGCACATCCCAGTCATGGGTCCGATACCCCGCCAGTGCATCCCAACGGCCATACCCTGGTAATACCGTGGTGTTCTGGTTGTCCGCATAACGCTCGCCCACCAGTGTCAGCCCGGTTTCGGCGTACCACCCCAATTCTGGCTTCCAGGTCACGAACAGGCTGCCATTGCGCTTGGCCACGTCATTGATGCGGTTGCCTTCCTGGCCGTTATTGTCCTTGACGATGATCGCATCCTGCAGGCCAATGCCGCCGCGTACATACCAGTTGCCGACGATGTTGCCGGTGGCAGTCAGCTCGATGCCGCGTGAACGCTGCATGCCGCTGAGCAAGATGATGTTCGGGTCGTTTGGGTCGCGGGTGCGGCGGTTGTAAAGTTCCAGCTCGTAGATGGCCAGGGTGGTGGTCAGGCGCTGATCCAACCAGTCGCTCTTTACGCCTATTTCTTTCTGCCGGGTCTCTTCCGGGTCGGTTTTATTGGTGTTGCCCTGTGCCCCTGGGGTGATGCCGATCAAGCCGCCACCCACCGGTGAGAAAGTCTTGCTCCACGAGGCGTAGAACGAATGGTCGCGCCATGGCGTGTAGACCACGCCCAGGCGTGGGCTGGTGCTGTTGCTGTCCTGCGGTTCGCGCAAGCCATCCTTGTTGGTGGTTTCCACTTCGAACTGGTCAAAGCGCACGCCGGCGAGAACCTGCCACTGATCGTTCAGGCGAATCTGGTCCTGCAGATAAACCCCGCGGCTGTCGACCACGGTGTGGTTGTTGCTCGATACCGCCAACGTACCATTGTGCGGCTGGCTGGGTTTGCCCAGGCCTGGCAGGCTCTGGCTGCCGGCGCTGTATAGCAGCGGATCGCGCCGCTGGTTGCCGAACTCCAGGCCCAGCAGCAGCTTGTGTTCAAGGCCCAAGGTGTCGAAGTCGCCCTCGGCCTCCAGGTTGTTGAATAGGTTGCGGGTGTTCAGGTCCTGCTGCCAGCGTTGGCGGGTCAAGGTATTGGTGCCGGCGTTGTAGCCCGTGACATAGGTGTTGTCGAACTCGCTGTCGAGTTTGAACAGGCCCAGGGTGTGGCGCAGCTGCCAGGTTTCGTTCAGCTGGTAGTTCAGACGCGAGCGCAGCGACTGGGCGCGGTCGTCAATGTAGTCGCGATGGTCGCCGTAGGTGGCGCTGCGGCTGACGTCTGCCGGGCGGCCGTTGACACTCGGGATGCCGCGGTCTGGTGTGCGGTTGTAGCGGCTGTATTCATACTGCACCAGCCAGTTCAGGTCGGGGGTGATCTGCCAGCTGATCGACGGGGCGAACAGTTGGCGGCTGCCGTCGATACCCTCGCGAAAGCTGTTGTTGTCCTGGTTGCCCATGTTCAGGCGCAGGCTGACCGTGTCGCTGGGGTCTGCGCTGAGGTCGGCATACAGGCTGCGCAGGTCTTCGCTGCCGGCCTGCGCTTCGATGGTCGAGCGGCGACCCGGCTCCGGTGCCTTGCTGACCCTGTTGACGATGCCGCCCTGGCTGCCACGGCCATACAGTACCGCTGCAGGCCCCTTCAGCACTTCGACCCGCTCGATGTTGTGCAGGTCGCGGATGTACTGGCTGTCGTCGCGGATACCGTCCAGGTAGAAGTCGTTGCTGGCCTCGAAGCCGCGGATGCGTACGCTGTCAAAACGGGTGTCGGCGCCGCTGCTGACGTTGGGGATACCCTCCAGCGCCTTGCCCAGCGTGTTGCTGCCGTAATCCAGCACATTGGAGGTTTTCACCGTATCGATGGCCTGCGGCACATAACGCACGGGCGTCGAGGTGCGGGTTGCGGTGCTCACCTCCTTCACCCGCGGGTTGTCCTTCTCGCGTTCGCTGTCGGCGGTAACCGACGACTCCGGCAGTGTGGTGGCGGCGGCACTGGCCAGGCTGGCGCTGAACAGCAGCGACAGGCCGAGCGTCAGGGGTGAAAGACGGCAGGGTACAAGCATGGGCACATCCGGGACGGGCAGTTGAAAATAAAGTGCGAATGGTAATGCTTGTTATTTGCTCTTGCTTGGGTATTTGTAAAGGCTTGTCTTTACATATGTGTCCGTTTGTAACAGCCTCTGCGGCCACGCTCTGCCTGCTCCCAGGAAATTGTCCGTTCGATCAAATGGCAATTTCCTACACAAGATAAATTGCCCGCTGATAGCGCAAACCTGCATGGAAATGCACCAGACAGGCCGGTAATTTCGGTTATATCAACCTGCATTTCACGACTTTTTGACATTTGTAATCGCACACGGCTAGGATTCGGCCAACGCCTGCTGGCCATGGTATTGGCCAAGCTGCTGCCAAGGGCCGCCGTGAAATTACCGGTCGGCCCACCCGGCTGGATCCGCATAGCGTCGAACCTACGAAGGGGCGTTGGTTCCTGGCGTCATATTGCAGCGCGTTTTTGATTAAGAAATAAGGAAAACAACATGTTGAAAACCAGGATCAGCCTGGTCGCCCTGGCGATGATCGCCGCGACCCAGGCTCAGGCCAATGACCAGGCTGACAGCAAGGGCTTCATCGAGGACAGTCACGCCAACGTCCTTCTGCGCAACGCCTACATCAACCGTGACAAGAAGCATGGCACCGACGACCAGATCGAATGGGGCCAGGCGTTCATCGCCAACTTCTCCTCCGGTTTCACCCAAGGCACCGTTGGCGTCGGTGTAGACGCATTCGGCCTGTACGCCGTGCGCCTGGATGGCGGCAAAGGCCACAACGGTGGTGGCGGCGTCGACTTCTTCAAGCCGCACGAAACCACCAATGCCGAAGGCAACGCCAGCTCGCCGCACAACCTGGCGCGTGGTGGTGCTGCTGTGAAGTTCCGCATTTCCAACACCGTGCTGAAGTACGGTGACCAGATGCCAGCACTGCCAGTGCTGCAGTACGACGATGCACGTCTGCTGCCAGAAAGCTTCACCGGCACCCTGATCACCTCCAAAGAGATCCAGGGCCTGGAACTGAACGCCGGCCGCTTCACCCAGGAAGCGCGCAAGAGCGCCGAGCGCCGTGATGGTGGTGGCCTGAAGTCGATCAACGTCTTAGGTGGCAGCTACAAGTTCACCGACAACTTCACCGCTTCGCTGTACACCGCCGACAACGAAGATGTGATGAAGAAGCACTACCTGGGCTTGAACTACGTCTTCCCGATCGCCAGCGACCAGTCCCTGACCCTGGACTTCAACGGCTACAAGTCGGACATCAACAACAAGTACGTAAAAGCCGCAGGCCTGAACGGCGACTCCAACACCATCTGGAGTCTTGCAGCCACCTACGCGTACGGTGCGCACTCGTTCACCCTCGCTCACCAGCGCAGCACTGGCAGCACGGGCTACAACTACGGCTTCTACCAGAACGCCGGCGGCGTGGGTGACGGTGGTTCCACCATCTACCTGGCCAACTCGTACTGGTCCGACTTCAACGCCGAAGACGAGCGCTCCTGGCAACTGGGCTACGGCCTGGACTTCGGTGCCTACGGCATTCCGGGCCTGACCTACAAGCTGGCTTACGTGGTGGGTGACAACATCAACACCCGCAACGTCGCCAACCCGCAAGGCTTCGGCGAAGGTAAAGAGCGCGAGATCTTCAACCAGATCCGTTACGTGGTGCAGGACGGCCCGGCCAAGGACCTGTCGATCAAGCTGCGTAGCTCGTTCTTGCGTACCAACAACGCCGTGCAGCAGAACGGTTACAACGACGACGGCAACGAAGTCCGCGTATTCGTCGAGTACCCGATCAGCATCTTCTGATTCTGATCTGATGTATCGAACAGCCCCGGCCTATGCCGGGGCTGTTTCTTTTCGGCGAACGGTTACTGTTTGAGCCGGCGCTGGGCTTACGGTCTCCGGTGCAAAGCTGTCGCTACGCGCCATCCGCCACATCCGCGCATAAAACTCGCTTTCGATCGAGCCACTGAGTAACTCACCTGGTTTGAGGAATGTGTGCAAGTCTGAAAACAACCCGATTTCGCTGGGGCTGACGCGCCGTGCCAGGTGTTTGGGCTTGAGCTCCGAAGGGTGCTCCAGGCCTGCGGCAGCCAGCATCTCGGCCAGTGCGTGCAGTGTGTTGCGGTGGAAGCTGGCTACCCGCTCGGCCTTGTCTGGCACCACCAGGGCGCGCTGGCGCAGAGGGTCTTGGGTCGCCACGCCGGTCGGGCACTTGTTGGTGTGGCAGCTCTGCGACTGAATACAGCCAATGGCAAACATGAAACCGCGTGCCGAATTGACCCAGTCAGCGCCGATGGCCAATACGCTGGCAATGTCGAAGGCGCTGACGATCTTGCCCGCCGCACCAATGCGGATGCTGGAGCGCAGGTTCAGGCCGACCAACGTGTTGTGCACGAACATCAAGCCTTCGCGCATCGGCACGCCCATGTTGTCGCTGAACTCGCGAGGTGCCGCGCCGGTGCCGCCTTCCTTGCCGTCGACAACGATGAAGTCAGGGGTGATGCCGGTGGCGAGCATGGCCTTGGCAATGCCCATGAATTCCCAAGGGTGGCCCAGGCAGAACTTGAAGCCCACGGGCTTGCCGCCCGAAAGCTCGCGCAGGCCGGCTACGAACTGCAGCAGCTCGACCGGTGTGCGGAAGGCGCTGTGCGCCGCCGGCGAGATGCAGTCCTCGCCTGCGCGTACGCCACGGGTCTCGGCAATTTCGGGGCTGACCTTGTGCCCCGGTAAAATGCCGCCGTGGCCAGGCTTGGCGCCCTGGCTGAGCTTGATCTCGATCATCTTCACCTGTGCCGAGCGGGCCTGTTCGGCGAAGCGCTGTGGATCGAAACGACCGTCCTCGGTGCGGCAGCCGAAGTAGCCGCTGCCAATTTCCCAGATCAGATCGCCGCCGTGTTCACGGTGGTAAGGGCTGATGCTGCCTTCGCCAGTGTCATGGGCAAACCGGCCCATGCGCGCGCCGCGGTTGAGCGCGGCGATGGCGTTGGCGCTGAGGGCGCCGAAACTCATCGCCGAGATGTTGAAGATCGAGGCCGAGTAGGGCATTCGGCATTGCGGCCCGCCGATGGCAATGCGGAACGACGCAGGGTCTGGCGTGGCCACCGGTAGCATGGAATGGCTGATGAATTCGAAACCAGGTTTGTAGGCGTCGTTGAGCGTGCCGAACGCTTTCTCGGCGCTTTCGTTCTTGGCGCGGGCGTAGACCAGCGAGCGTTGCGAGCGGGAGAACGGCAGCTTGTCGTCGTCACCTTCGATCAGGTACTGGCGGATTTCCGGGCGGATGGTTTCGATCAGGTAACGGATATTGCCCAGGATCGGGTAGTTGCGTCGCACCGCATGGTGGCTTTGGCGCAGGTCATTCAGACCGACCAGGCTGAGCAGCGCGGTGATCAGCGTTACCGGCCACAGCCAGGCATGTTGGGCCAGCAGGGGCAGGCTGGCGAAAGTGAAGACAAGGCAGAGTACGAGGCAGGCGTAGCGGCTGGGAAGAGAGTGTTTCATGGGTCCATCGCAGGCAGGATGACCGGGCCTAGGATAGGCAAACGCAGGGGACGGAAAACCTGGGTAATCGGTAAAAGACTGTTACCTGATTGCGAATTCCCTGGCCTGCGCAGTCCTATGGTGTGGGGCTGCTCCCACAGAAGATCGCGTTAGCCAGGCAGCAGTATGCTGACCCGCAATCCACCGCTCTCACGGTTCGACAATATCAGCTCACCCCCATGGCTGGCGGCGATCCGCTGGGCAATGCTCAGCCCCAGCCCATATCCGCCGGATGCCTGGTTACGCGATCCCTCACCGCGCACGAACGGGTCGGTGATGGTCGGCAGCAGCGCTGGCGAAATGCCTGGTCCACGGTCGTCGATGTGGATGAACACTCCTGTGGTGGTCCGCTCCAGCGTGACAGAAACATCCTTGGCATAACGCAACGCATTGACCAACAAGTTCTGCAGGCAGCGCTGCAGCAGCAGGGCATCCCCCCGCAGGCTGTTCACCCGGCCGTGCACCGGCAGTGGTTCCTGGTCAGTCGCCAGGTCCGCACACTGGCGCGTCACCAGCCGGTCCAGGTCCACCTGCTGCAAGTTCTGCTGCTCTCCGGCACGCAGGTAATCCAGAACCTGACCGATCATATTGTCCATCTGCGTGATGTTCTGCTGCAGGCGTTGGCGGTGTTCGTCATCGGGTAAGCGCTCCAGTCGCAGGCGCATGCGGGTCAGTGGGGTGCGCAGGTCATGAGACACGGCGGCCAGGAAGTAGGCCTTGTCGTTGACCATGGCAATCAGCCGCTGCTGCATCGCGTTGAACGCCTGCGCCGCCTGGCGCACTTCCTCCGGGCCATCCAGCGCCAGGGGAGGCTGCTCGAGGTTGCTGCCCAGGCCGCGTGCGGCATCGGCCAGGCGCCGCAACGGGCGCAGGCACAGGCGCACGGCAACCAGGCACACCAGCAACACCGCGACGATGCGCAGCGCATACACCCGCAGCAGGTAATCGCTGATCAGCACCCAGGCCGACTCGCCGCTCCAGCCCTGCAGTTCCTGGCCCGCAACGGTCAGCCAGTGGCCATCGGCCAGCGGCACCGCGAACTGGATATGCGCCTGGGCCGTGCGCAGGCCGAACAGGCTGCGCCAGACGATCGGCTGGCCCAGCTCGTCGGTGAGTTGCACGTGCATCAGGCGTACGTCCTGGGCATGCCCCAGCTCGTACTTCAGGGCCTGCTGCAACAACAGCTCGACCCGCCTGTGCCCGCGGCGCTCGTCATGCTCTTGCGCAGGCGGGCTTTCGACGCAGTGAAGCTGGTAGTGGGCTGGCGCCTGCAGCGTACCGCCGTGGCAGTCGGCCTGGGCAATCAGGGGGGCGCTGCGTGCAGCAACCAGTCGTACGGGCACCTCTAGCGCCTGAGCGAAACGCACGTCGAACCAGATGCTGCTCGACATCAACTGGATCACCAGCGTGCCACTGACCATGATCAGCAGCAGTTGACCAAACAAGGTGCGGGGCCATAGCCGGTGACACCAGCGCATGTCAGACACCAGCCGCGAGGGGGGCGAGACTCAGCAAATAGCCTTCGTTACGGATGGTCAGGATTTGCGCGGTCCCCGCCGGCGCCCGGCGCAGCTGCTGGCGCAGGCGGCTGACACACATGTCCACCGAGCGGTCGTCGGGCAGGTGATCGCGGCCGAACGCGCTGCGGGTCAGTTGGTCACGGGAGACCACTCGGTTGTTGGCTTCCAGCAGTTCGCGCAGCACACGGTAGTCGGAGCGCGGCAGGGTCAGGGTCTCGCCATCCGGGCGGGTGAGCAGGCGCTTGACGTGTTCCAGGCGAAAGCCTGCGAACAGCTGGGCGTCCACCATAGGTTCTTCGGCAGAGGTGCCCAGGCGTTGCGGACGACGCAGTACGGCTTTGATCCGGGCGATCAGTTCGCGTGGTTCGAAGGGCTTGGCCAGATAGTCGTCGGCGCCTACTTCCAGACCGATGATGCGGTCCAGCGTGCTGCCCTTGGCTGACAGCATGATCACTGCCAACCCAGGTGTGGCCTGCAACTGCCTGCACAGGCTAAGGCCGTCCTCACCCGGCAGCATCAGGTCGAGCACCACCAGCTCCACTTTGTGCCGGGCCAGCTGGTCACGCATCTGTTGACCGTCTGCTGCCGCCAGCACGTTGTAGCCGGCATCGGTCAGGTAATCACAAAGAAGTTCGCGGATCTCGTCGTCATCATCGACAACCAGCAGGGTCGTGCTCATGCAGAAAAACACCTGTTCGGTGAGGGCCGGTGGCGCTCGTTACGTTCAATTACATCCCCGTACATGTCGGGTCTGGAGCCCGGAGGGCTGATCCCTAGAATCCTAACAAAAAATCATCTGCAAATACGAAGCCTTCCCAAATGAATCCCCAAAGCATCACGCCAGTGTTCATCCCCTTCAGTCAAAGTGGCAATTGCCTCAAGCCGCTGGCCTTCTGCATTGCCGTCGCCATCAGCGGTGGTGCAGTGGCTGCCGACGGCAAACCCCTTGAACTCGACGCCACACAGATCGAAGACAGCGCAGTACTGCCTGCCGACGATGCCGGCCAGTTGGGCTATACGGTCGAGAGCACCCGCAGCTCCACTGGCCTGGCACTGACGCCACGGCAGACACCGCAATCGGTTACCACCATCACCCGCCAGCAGATGGATGACCGCGACATCCACACCATCGAGCAGGCATTGGAAACCGCCCCAGGCGTAACGGCCAACAAGTCCGAGGTGGGTGGGCGCACCGACTACCGCGCGCGTGGTTACTCGATCAGCAACTGGAAGGTCGATGGCCTGCAGACCCAGGGCGGCTCCGATTTCAGTGGCAGCGGCAATGCGCTGAACATGGACCTGTACGAACGCATCGACATCGTGCGCGGCGCCAACGGCCTGCTGGGCGGCACCGGCGACCCCTCGGCCACCGTCAACCTGATCCGCAAGGCACCGACCAAAACCTTCGGCGGCAGCGCTTATGCCACTTATGGCAGCTGGGACAAGCGTCGTCTGGGTGCTGACTTGAACCTGCCGCTGTCCGAAGATGGCCGCCTGCGTTCGCGCTTCGTGATGACCCAGCAGGATGCCAACTCGTTCCGCGACAACCAGTCCGAACGTTCCCGCGCCGCGTTGGCCAATTTCGAGTTCGACCTGGACGACGCCACCACCCTCGGCGCCGGTTACCAGTATGAGTACAACAAGGTCGTGGGTGGCGGCTGGGGCGCGAACATCCCGATCTGGTACCGCGACGGCAGCAAGACCGACTTGCCGCGCAGCACCAACCTGGTGCCCAGCTGGAGCTTTGGCGAGTACACCACCCGCACTGCGTTCGGTTCGCTCGAGCATCGCTTCGACAACGACTGGACCCTGGACCTGAAAGCCGCCCAGGCCACCACCGAAGCCCTGAACCATCGCGGCCTTGCCAAGGTGAATTCGGCCGGGCGCGGCAGCTACGGCGGCTATTGGGACCAGGACGGCAGCGGCGCAGTACTGAATGGTTTGCACAGCTCCAGCGACACCACCCAGCAGTCGGCGCAGATCGACCTGTCTGGCCCGTTCCAGCTGTTTGGCCGCACCCACCAGGCGATGGTCGGCTACAACGACAGCCGCACCGTCGGCTGGTCGCCCCAGTACACCTGCACCATGGTCGGCGACGGCATGACCAGCGCGCCTGCACTGGGTTGCCAGTTCCGCGCCAACAACGGCTTCCCGGTGACCGACTGGCACAATGGCGTGGATGACGACTACGACCTCATCGCCTCGCGCACCGGCCTTCACAGCAAGACCACCACCCGTCTGCAGGGCATGTACGCCGCCACCCGCCTGAGCATCACCGACCCGTTGTCGGTGATCGTTGGCGTGCGCACCAGCAACTATTCCTCGGTCACCCGCAGCGTGGCCGGCGAGCGCAGCAGCCAGGAAGAAAACGGCATCGTCACCCCTTACCTGGGCGCGGTGTATGACCTCAATGTCAACTACTCGGTATACGCCAGCTACACCGATATCTTCACGCCGCAAACGTCTGAAACCAGCAGCGGCAGCAAGGTCGAGCCGATTCGTGGGCAAAGCTACGAGACAGGTATCAAGGGTGAGTGGTTCGATGGCCGCCTGAACGCCTCGGCGGCGTACTTCCGCACCAAGCAGGAAAACAAGGCCGTGTTGGACGGCGACCTGACCACCCCGACTGGCGGCAGCGCCTACAAGGCCGGCTCCGGGCAGGAAACCGATGGTATCGACTTGGAAGTCGCAGGCGCCCTGACCCCCAACTGGAACGTCTACGCCGGTTACACCTACCTGCACTTTCGCCGCGTCGACAGCGACGGCCGCAGCGACCCGTCGCACTTGTTCAAGGCCTCCACCACCTACCGCCTGAGCGGCCCGCTCGACCGCCTGACCCTGGGCGCCGGCGTGACTGCGCAGACCAACATCCGCGCCATCTCCAGCCCTGCTGGCCAGCCTACTAACGGTGTGAGCAATGGTGCCACTGACGTGAACTGGTCCGGTTATGCCATCTGGAATGCCATGGCCAAGTACCAGCTGACCGACGACACCAGCGTCAGCCTCCACGCCAACAACCTGTTCGACAAGCACTACTACAGCCAGTACGGGTTCTATGCCGGGGCGATTTATGGCGACCCGCGTAACCTGTCGTTGACGGTAAGCACCGCGTTCTGATCAAGCCCTTCCACAGAACCAGCGCTGGGTTCAAGGCCTGCGCTGGGCCGCCAAGCGGCCCTTTCTTACCTGGGCTCTACCGCTTGCCCTGGATCAACCGGCTTCTCCAACTGGCCCTCGAAGCTATCCCAATCCTCGCCAAACAGCTCCACCGGATGCATGGTCCGGTCTGCGCCATTGCCACAGGCTAGCGCCTTGGCAGGGCAGTACAGGTCGCAACCCCAGCAGATTCGCTCGGGGTGGCGAGGGTTTGTGGGGAATCTCTTGGCCATGCTCATCCTCCCTCAGGGCTGCCTGTTCTGAACGTAAACTCCTCGCCCAGCCCGTCGTTTGACGGGCATCAATCCATTGGCGATCGCCAGGTCACCGTACATCGCGCATCCAGATATCTGGTTGACAGATATCTGGATCGGAGATATTTTCCACCCTATGTTGGTGCGCCGGGACAACACAATGCGGGTCATAACGAAAGCGGCGGTTACCAAGGCGATTGAAGTCCACGGCCAGTGGAAAGCGCCCCTAAGCCTGTGGCTGACGACCTTCGACAGGGCGACGCTGCGGTTCGAATCTTTTGAACAGTTGAGGCAGACGTGGGCCACTGTGTCTGGCTGGAATGTTGATCGCATCCCCCACTCAAAACTCAGGCCCGCCAGCCGCAAAGGGCCGCTTGATATCTACGTGTTCGATATCAAGAAAAACGAATGCCGCCTGATCGCGTGGCTCAATGCGCGAACGGGTACTCTCTACATCAAGGCCATTTTGTCGCACGCCGAGTACGACAAATGGTGCAGAAGCGATATCAGGTAGCAACCTGGGCCGCGCGATATTTCAATTCGACAGGTGACAACATGAAGCGGGATAAAATCGAAGCCAATGGACTAGATGCCTTCATCGCTAATATTTCACCCATGCTCGATGGCCTGAACACTCAGATGGCAACCATGGCCCAGCTTCTAGCCGCCTGCCATGACCCCATCAAGGACGATGCCGAGCTTGAGGCACGCATGGCCTTGATCGACGAGCTCTACTCCCATGCGGACAGCGAAGGCCACGCTGCGGCACGCTTTGCCGAGATGGTAGCGGACCGCGTCTACGAGTATGAGAGTGAGTCTGTATTGGTGCCGTTCGCGAGCCAGGCCGAAGCGTTGGCCTTTCTGCTGTCGGATAGGGGCGTGAAGCAGAAGGACCTGTCGGCGATAGCGACCCAGAGCGCGGTATCCGAGATTCTGAACAACAAGCGGAAGATGACGGTTGCCCAGATAAAGGGCTTTGCTGAGTTTTTCAGCGTACCGGTTGAGTTCTTCATGCATGGGGTGGTTTGACAGGCTCGATAGCCGTCTCCGACCACAACCCAGACTCGACCAGCGCACTGCATGCCATGGCACGGAACCCGTGGCCGCAGATGTCCGCCTTGGTGTCGTAGCCATCGTCCTGAGTGCGGCAACCCCCGCAAATACCAAGTCGAATTTGCCAGTGATCGTGTGGATCTGCCCAAGCAAGGACACTGCATGCGGCGGGGTACAACGTGATGTAGCCGGCCCCAAATGAGGTCGAACTGATTTCAGCGGGCGAGAGAAACACGATATTTCAGGGTATACCGCGAAACATTTCTAATTCAGCCAACTGCAAGCCACTGCGCTAGATTCGCTCCTCTTGGCATCCATGCCGTCCCCAATACTGCATCTCGCCGTGGCTGCGACGCATACAGTATGGCCAGGACCCAGAGCGGCCGATCAAGTCGTTGACCGAGTCGGTCGGGGCGGGTGCGATTGAGCTCATCATCAACGGCAGCCCTGCATTCCGATGCGTGTATGTGGCCAAATTTGCAGACATGGTCGTCGTGTTGCATTCGTTCGTGAAAACGACCAACAGGTCCGAACGGCACGCGATGCAGGTCGCCGAACAGCGGATGAAGGAGTTGAAGCAAGAACTGAGAAAAATGGGATACAGGGTTTAGCTGCCAGGCGTTTGGGTGATCACGATCTGGATCGGTGAACCGGCATCGTTCGAGGGCAGGGTCAGGGTTGTGCGAAAGCCGAGCTTGTCCAGCATGTCCATCATGGCGTCCAAGGTGAATTTCTCGATCTTGCCATTTGCAAGCTCGGATATGCGGGATTGGGTTACGTTCAGCTTGGCTGCGGCATCATGCTGTTTGAGGCCCATTTTTTTGATGCAGTCAGTGATGAAAATGGACAAGTCCATTTTCAAGGCCATTTTGCTGGCGGTATCTGCGTCGTGGGTGGCGTGGAAAGGGCTTTCGTGGAATTGAAGCGCCATCGGCTTGCCTCGGCAGAAATATCTAAAATTTGCGATAAATCGTAGTGTGGATTGGTTGGCGAGTCAAAGCGTTTGTGTTGGAGAGTGTGTCTGTTTTTGAGCTGTGCTGGTGATCAGAGAATTGCTTCTGCTTGGGGTGGTTGGGGCTGCTGCGCAGCCCATCGCAGGCAAGCCAGCTCCTACACCGATCGTGGTGGATTCAGGGCATCCGTAAGGCAGGGATTGAGGGCTGCGGGGGGAAAACAAAAAAGGCCCACCTTTCGGTGAGCCTTTTTTGATACTGCGTATGGTGCGGCACCAGGAGTCGAAAATTTCCATAAATACATGATTTAATTGGGAATATTTTTTGAATTAAGAAGCTTCTATCCCTATAGCTATCCTTACCTATTTCTATAATCCGGGCGAGGTAGGTTTTGTGGGTTCCGTGTTTGTTTTCACTGCGGATGGAAATGCAATCGGTTTTGAAGATGAAAGTGTTTAGCGATGGATTTGTAGTTGTGGCATCGCTTTGGGATGATAAGTCTTAGAGGGATGCTGCCAGCATCAGCCGGCAGCGAACTTATTTTTAGCGGTCAGGTTGAGTTTGCATCGCAGAGATCCGCTTCTTTACAGTATCCGAGAGATTGCGAATAAGTACAATGTATTTCTCGGCTTCACGTTTGTTCTTGTGATGATAAAAGTCATTGGTGTGCCTGCTCTTAGTTGACTGTACTACTAGCAGTTCTGCCTCTTTCAAGATTCTGACGGTGCGCCCGCTGTAAACTTCTTGTTTGGCAGCGTGATAGCGAGCAATCCCTTTTCTCAACGCGCAAAGTTGTTCGGTTTTTCCGAATTTTAAGGATTTGTCAATGGCCCGGTCGCCGCCCTCAAGGTCACCTTGTTTGTATTTTATCAGCCCAAGTGTTAGCCATGCATCTGCGCTGTGCTCGTCCAATGTCGTGGCTCGTTCGGCATAGGGGTAGGCTACGTCCGCCTTACCCAAAGATCTAAATAGGAACGAGGCATAACGTTCATGTAGGGCAGCATTCAGCGGCTCTTCGAGTAACGCCAACTCAAAATTCTCGCAGGCAGCGAGATGATCTTTTTTGATCATGGCAATTTTGGCGGCTTTTGCGTACTCATTCCTGAAACCATCAGCGACTCGGTCAGTGCGATAACTTTTTTCTATTTCAAATCGAGCTGTAGCCTGTTTATCTACCTTCAGAGCAATCTTGTCGATGAGCTCCGAAACGTCAGTTGGTAATTTCTTCTTCTTTTGACGGAAGAATTCCTTAGCTAATTCCACAATCTCTAGATCGTAGCTGTCGCCTCGGTCCACGATGGTAGCGAAGTAAGTTTCACCGAGGCTTCCTTGGAACTCGGCGTGCAATACGCCTAACTGAGTGCATACATCCCCTACACATTTGCCGTCTAGAGGGCTGGCTAACGAGACCAGTGTCATGAATACTTTCTGCACTGAAGTATTCATACGTGCCCAAGCATCTTCGTACAAGAACTCCAAGAGCTCGTCATTGGTTTTTTTTAGGATTTGATCAAGGCCATCTTGGATGCTAGAAGACGATCGTGCAATGTAGCGAACCAGCGTGTCGATCAATAGTGGCTTGCACATTAGTTGAGCGCACACGTTGCGCAGTCGAGCTTCACCGGCTTGAGTAACTGCACGCGCGCCGTACTCAGATCCTAGTTTTTGTAATAGCAAGAACGCTTCCGACTCAGGAAGTTGACTGACCGGAAGTGGTTCCGCATTGAGAATTTCCCGGCGTCTAGAGGTTATGACTACTCGGCCAATCTTTTTGGCGACCATGTAAATAAAGTCACCGAGTTCTTGCGCATCAACCTGTGATGTAGCCAAGGTCTCTGTATTGTCGATGATCAATAGTACGTCATTACGCGTAAACCCTTCATCGGCAAACGCTTGGGCCGCTTTGTCAATGAGTGATCGACCGTCATGCTTGTACCACTCTTTGCCTAGAATAGGAGTAAGGCTATACAGTAACTCCCTTACGCTGTCCTCCATTGCCTCGGAAATACCTTTGAAATGTATGAGGCCTTGTTCAGTCCATTTGGTTCGTTTCGCTGTGTAAAAACTGATGATCGAAGGCAGCGGAAAGTCTGCCTCGAGAGAGCCCTCTAGTAAGCTGTTGAAGAACTCAAGTACAAGAGTCGTTTTTCCAAAGCCACCGTCACCAAATACCAAGCAGGCCCTGGAGTCAACTATGTCGCCCATCCACGCCTTAAGCTTATCTAGTTCTCTACTTCGGCCAACAAACGTTGAGGTTTGCCTGCCTGGAATGTTATTAAGCAATAAGAACGAGCTATTTTGAGTGGGGATTTCTGTCCATCTAAATTTTTCCACAGTTTGGCTTTCAGCAGAGAAAACGCTGCTTTGCTGTAAGTCGCTGGTGAATTCGCGTGCATCAGTCCACGACAGCAGATGACCTTGAGCCTTCAATACACCTTTACGCGAAACGATACGTTTGATTACCACAGCATGCCCGGTCACGAGCAATGGTGTATTGATCGGCACCAACAGATCACCAATCTGAACAGCCAATCCCGATTGCTTCGCAGTGGGTAGCACGCCATCTGCGCGGGCTAAAATTCGTCGGATTAGATCTGCTGTTTTGGTAGACCAGTGATCGGTAGTAGGCGCGTCTAGGACGCCGTGCGCCGGTCGGCCGTTGCGGAAAGCAACCCACTGCTGCAATTCCTCAACCAAGCTACTCTGGCTTTCTGGCAAGGTTTCGTACCACCCATTGAAGTAGTTGCGAAACACCAGACTGCGAATCCGAGGTACCAGTGCATCTAGGATTTCTACCGGCAAACCGTCAGACGGCTGACTGAAGCGGTCCAGAAACGGCTTCAGATCTACGTCCTCATCCACAGAGGGAGTGGCTTGGATGACCGTTTCTAATGCACTGATCGAGAGGCATTGCAGGAGCGAACGCATTATAGAGCACAGATAACTCAACGATTCGCCTGGGGAGGAAAGTGAAACAGCTTTCTGCAGTTGCTCCTGATAGACCTTACGCACGTCTTCTTCCCTGTTTTGGTGGCATTGGGCCATGATGGTGCTTTATAGCAAAGTTATCCTCAATGAGGAAATGATCTGTTGGGCAGAATCCAGCCATGCGCAAGCTCAGTCACCGACCCGACCCGACCCGACCCGACCTGTCCGGTCTTAGGGGTATAGAAGGTTTCCCTCAGAGATTGAAAATCCACGATTTTACTAATCGTCGAGTAAGCAGCCTGACCGTTAGTAGATAGTAATACCGTGTTGCTTCCTTTCGGTGGCTAATGCGATTTTCGAGAAACCAGGCCACATGCTTTTTCTGCCAACCCCAAGGTGTTTCTCGCTGCCAGCGCTCTGCAATTTCAGCCTGGATGATTTTCGCCTGCCGCAAATGACGTCGGCGCGTCGCGTGCGACCCGATTAGCACGCCAGCCAAGAACAACTCCATATCGAATGGTTTGCTCATGCTCGTCCCCCGATATAAGCCGCGGCCACTTCGATTCGACCATGCCCAAGCTCGTAGCTAATTTGCATCCGTGCATCACGATCAGTTTTCCTATCTGCTAGGCAACATTGGCCGCCGTTGATAGGCGCCCGATGCTGGGTGATTTGTTCATAGCGCTCACATGCGTACGCCGCTCGTAGCTCATGGAAGCCCTTGAGGTTGTGTGCATGCAGGATGACCCGCGCCGGGCGGATTTTTTCTTGCAGAAAATTCAGGTAGCTTTCGTGTGGCGCAATTAGGTTGCGGCTACCCACAGGCGACACCTGCCGTGCCAACTCAAGCGTCTCTCGAATATGGTCATCCACCGCAATCCAACGTGGCGCCGAGGCGCCAGCGCGGCCACCTTTGGTGCCATCCTGAATGTTAATCCTGCCTAGGTCGTTAGCCTCACGGCTTAGCCGTGGCAGGTCAGCCAAGATGGCCTCACGCAAGCGCATGCCGGTGGCTCGCGCCAACAAAACAATCGCGGCGGCCCGTAGTTGATGTTGGTTGCAAAGCGCATCGACGATCTGCTTAACCTGTTCGCGGTCTTGGCCCTGTGGCACCGACTGTCGAACCCCGGTGCGCTGCATACCCAAAGCCTTGCTCGGGCTGTGCAATTTCACGTACTGATCACCGCGAAGCGCCGCCATGGTCCTGTTAACACTGGATAGCCGGTTTTGTGCGGTGCTAACGGCGAGGTCACCGCGCCCAACCAGGTCGCGCAGATACGCCGCATAGTCGGCCAACACTTTGCGATCAATCTGCTGCGCATCATTGATACCGGGGCCCTGTTCGGAGCGACACCACTTCACGAATGCTTGCCACCGATCACAGTGCGCTTTCACCGTGCCGTAGTGACCGCCGCCGAACATGTCTTTCAGCGCCTGGGGCCCTGCGTAGCTCAATTGTCTGCCGTAGCCGAAATTGCGCCCGCCGCGTCTACCCACCAATGCCATATCGGTCACCTCTTCTTAGGCTCTCCAGTCCTCGTCCCACGTCATCCCGCCAAGAATGCTGAGTGTTATCAGGGATCAAGGCCCCTGCGACCTGTGGGGATGTCCTCTAACGCGGGACTGGCGGCTCCTTACGTCCGGGAGCGAGGGCATCTCATGATCTGGCCTCCTGAACACCGTTACCGGTGGGCGGGTGGGGGCTGCATTGGCTGACGAGACCAGTGCCGCGAGATCCTGAGCCGGGTGAGCGCAGCAATGCGATGACCGGGGCATGCCTGACTGTCAGTCAGGTGCAGTCCATTCCTTGGTCTGCGGCACCATCATCTACATCGCTGTTGCTGGTGACATCGGCGTTTGTCACGCCGATTGTCACGAGTGAAGTTGCCGCAAAGCCAAATGCTATGAGGGCTGCAGCAGTGTTAAACGCGCCCGTCTCTTTCCAGTGAAAGAGACGGGCGCAGGTTGGCGCACGTGAAATGGCCAAGCGGATAGGTTGCTGCTGAGCAGATGGGTAGGGTGGTTGCCGCAGGGGCAACGATATTGAGTTGGCATCCATCACATGGGTAGTGACCGTACGAGCTGCCGGACGCGAATCGTACTTGCGGGTGAACCACCGCGGGAGCGGCGTGACCTTAAAGGTTCGGGTCACCTGGGATGCTGTCATCGACAGCTCTTGCGACTCCCGGTCTACGCTTGTGGACAATATTCGTCAAGCAGCGCGATATCAGGGATTTAGCGCCTGTGGATAAAACTACCCCCCGGTGGACATCAGTGGTTTTCCACAGACGTAAGCTGTGCCAGCCGTTTTTTCTTAGGGATGGTCCTTTCAAACGGGGCGGCTTTGCAGCCCCGTTTGAAAGGACCCGCGCGGAGGAGCTTCATGCGGTGCTGTGGGTAACTTCACAGCGAGTTGAGGTGGTGGTGCGGCGGGCTACTCGGTCCTCTTGGCACTGCGAAGGCGCGTGACGTTCTCGCCCGTCTGCTTGGCAAACTCATGTGGCGTCACATGGTCCTCGCGGTTCGCCTCAAGAAACCGACTCCACCAGGTCATGATCATCCGGCGCTCTTCGAGGAACTCGGCCTTGTGGGTATAAGCGGCCCGCACGTTGTTGCGTTCCTTGTGGCTCATCTGGCGCTCGATCGCTATCTCTGACCACAGCCCCGACTCGACCAGCGCACTGCACGCCATGGCTCGGAATCCGTGGCCGCAGATATCCACCTTGGTGTCGTAGCCCATCGTCCTGAGCGCGGCATTCACCGTGTTCTCGGACATCGGTTTCCACGGTTTGGCATCTCCCGTGAACACCAGCTCGAACATGCCGGTGATCGCGTGGATTTGCTCAAGCAAGGCCACTGCCTGCGGCGATAAGGGTACAACGTGGATGTCCCCGGCCATCTTTGTACCCCTTGTGGAAAAGGGCACACCATCCAGCGCTGGGCGGGTATCGGGGATCTCCCAGATGCCGCGCTGGAGGTCGAACTCGCCCCAGCGGGCAAAACGCAGTTCACTGGAGCGTACGAACACGTGCAGCGACAGCATCACGGTGAGGCGCGTGAGGGGGCGACCTTTGTAGCCGTCGATGCGCGCCTGTAGCTCTGGCAGCCGCGATAAGGGTAGTGCGGGTCGATGTGTAACCCGCGGTGCTCTGATTGAGCCATCGAGGTCGTGGGCTGGGTTCGTCGTGATCAGCCGCAGCCGTTTGGCTTCGCGCATGATGCTTTGCAGGTAGTTCTTGATCCTGAGCGCCACGTCGATGGTGCCGCGCTTTGTCACGGCCTCCAGTGGCTGCATGAGGTCGTGGGTGTCCAACTCAACGATTGCCCTGGCACCGAGCAAAGGGAATACATGAGTCTTCAACCGGCTGAGTACAGTCTTGGCGTGGCCCGGCGCCCACTTGGGCACCATCCCGGCATACCAATCGAGCGCAACGCTTTCGAAGGTACGGCCATTGATTACGGCTTGCACCTTGGCCTGCTGCTTGGATTGGATGGGGTCAATGCCGTTGGCGAGCTGCTGTTTGAGCTCGAAGCGCTTGTGGCGAGCGTCAGCCAGCCCGACCACCGGGTAATTGCCGAGTGAGGTCAGGCCCTCGCGACCATCGGGCTTCACGTACCTGAGCCGCCAGCCTTTGCGACCGTTGGGCTTCACGAGCAGGTAAAGGCCATCGCCGTCAAAAAGCTTGTACTCACGTTCGCGAGCCTTTGCAGTGCGGCAGGCGTTGTCGGTAAGGGGAGCCGTTGTGCGAGCCATAAGGGTACTTTCCAATGTCGAATTGGTAGGTATCCTTAAAAGTACCCTTATTAGCGCTGGCTACCCTCGGAATCCGACGGAACGCCAAAACGAAAAAACCCGCCAGAAGGCGGGTTTTTCGGGGGTTCCAGAGATTTTGAAAGCTTTCTATGGAACCTTGAATGGTGCCGGCACCAGGAATCGAACCCGGGACCTACTGATTACAAGTCAGTTGCTCTACCATCTGAGCTATACCGGCAATGGGGCGTCATTATAGCGATCGTTTGGCGCCTGTAAACCACTTCCTTGCGAATGTTCGCAAAAGACCTAAGTCACCGGCCTAAAAGAAGAATTTTCCTACCAGCCGCGGTGCATGGTGGTGACGCTAGGCTCGCTTTTACCCGGGTTGAAAAACAGCTTGTCATTGTCGCAGCCGCGCTTGCGGCATGGGGCTTCTGTGCGCAGGGGCAGGCCTTTGTCGCCGCCCAGCTGCATGCCGGGGTGGTTCCAGCCCAGGTTGCTGTTGGGGTGGGGCGAGGTGCCGCCGGCGCAGCCGGTCAGGGCCAGGGCGAAGGTCAACAGGGCGAGGGGGTTGGCTCGGGTCACGATGCTCAGGTCCGGTGGTCCATTGTCGGTTCTGGCGCAACGCCAGAAGGTCGCGGGGCTGGCGGGCAGCGCGCGACGTCACTTTTTAATGATTTGGGGGGCGGATGATACACCGTTGCGGGGGTGGAGCATTAGCCTTGTGTTGTCTGGTATGGCCTCTTCGCGGGTGAACCCGCTCCTACACGGGGGCGGGTAAGCCGGGTTATCTGTGTAAGGGAATTCTGAACCATGGGGTCAAAAGCTTCAGGGTTTGGATGCTTCGGAAGTATCCTACGCGCGCCGCCGAAGTAACGCTGTTGTCGGGGAAGTGGCTCACGGATACCGTTTTCGGGTCGCTCTGGCGACTGGGTGTGAGAACCCGACTTGAATAAGCGTTACCCGCCATGGTGGTCGTACGTGGGCAGACCTCGGTCTGGCCGGGCTTCCTTATTCACTCGGTTTCTCACCCTGCGTACGGCTGCCGCCCCAAATCCGTGAGAAAGATTTTTGGCAGTCTCCTTCCGTGAATAAGGATTTGCCATGAAAAAAGATGTTTCTGAGCCAATCACAACCGCAGGCGTGGAAACCTTCCTCGCAGCCGTTAACCCATCCCTCAATCTCCTACGCGTAGAGCCCGGCGTCCCCGTCGACGCGGCCTACGAGCATGTCTCGATCCTGATGGGCTACATCAAGCACCTGGTGCGCGAGGGCGATATGGAGGACGACCATAAATTCCTGGGGGCAGCCGATTACCTGTGCGACATGGCCAAGGCGCTGATGAACGATATCGAGATCGCCAAGGGTAAGGCGCATTAGGCATTGACGCGGTCATTTGTGGGAGCGGCCTTGCGTCGCGAATGGGCTGCAAAGCAGCCCCGGCGATTTCAGAGATTGCGCTGAAAACGGGGGCCGCTTTGCGGCCCTTTCGCGACGCAAGGCCGCTCCCACAAAAGCCGCTTGCGCTAACCACAAGAAATGTTTATGCACAAGTGGCATTTGGGACCTGAGCGAAAGGCATGCCGGATCGCTACGCCGCTGGTCTTTGCGCAAACGCCTGTTTTTACTGGGCTGCAGCCGCAAGCAGGAATAAGCCAAGCGCTTGAAATAGCGCTTGGATCCAACAGGTAATCACAAGCTTGTTCACAGACTTATCCACAGGTTGTGCTGCGGCTAACCGTCGCGTTCCGCAAGAATGAGCAGGTTGCGCGGGGTCAGTGGGTAATCGCAAAACAGGCCCAGGCGCACGTCATAGCCTTGTTCTTCGAGGAACAGGGCGCGATCGAGTACCAGCCACAGCTCCAGTGGCCGACGGAAAAGGTTGCGTACGCGCTCCAGGTTGCGGACCTCGGCCAGGCGTTGCCAGCCCGCAGCTTCCAACATTGCCCAGTCCGGGTTGCCGCTCACTGGCAATTGCTTCAGTTCAGCCAGGTCACGGCAGTATTGCTCGAAGGGCTTCTCCAGCCAGGCCACCGGCAGGGAAGGTGTCGGCAGGTATTCATCGCTCTGGCGCTGCTGGCGTTGCAGCAGGTCGAAGCCCAGGCGCCGGGCCATCGAGGTGTCGCGCTGGCGCCGCACGCGGGCGCCGGCAGTGACGGTTTCACTCAAGGGCAGGCCCAGGTCGTCCAGCGACAGCTGCAGGCTCGACGCCTGCGCGGCTGTGGATAACGCCTGGTATTGCTGCGCGGCGATGCGGTTGTAGCAGCAGGGGGCTATGGCCAGTTGCCGGCAACCTTGCTGGCTGGCCAGTTGCAGCAGGCGTACATGCAGATCGCCACAGGCATGCAGGGCAACCACGCTTTTATCGTCAGCCAGGTGGCGCGCGCTGTCGCTGGCCATCACATCCTGGTGCACATGCTGCGCCGGCAAGTGGTGGTGCGTGCTCAGGACCTGGCCGGCGGCGACCAGTTCGGCATCGTATTCCAGGCAGGTCAGGTGTTGGCCGGGTTGCAGCAGGCGGCGGCCCAGGTGGCCTTTGCCAGAACACCAGTCCAGCCAGTGGCGGGGCTGCTCGCGGAAGGCCAGGTGGCTGGCGAAGGCTTCGATCTGCTGCCATTTGCGGCCGGGGACGGCTACGTCGAGGCGATGCGCGGCGGGGGGCAGGTCGGTTTCCGGGAGGTTGCCGAGTGCCGAAAGCTGTCGGGCTTGCTGGGCCAGTTGCGGGAACGGGGCGGGCAACGAGGCAGCGGTGGTGTCGGTTTCGGCGTCTGCCAGGGAGCATTGGCGCAGGTGGGCGGCAAGCTCGGGGTGGGCGGTTTCCCAGGCCAGCTGCAGGCTGGTGAAGGGGCGCGGTTTCCACAGCTGCTGGTGCTCGATCAGGAACTGGTCGAGGGCCTGGAAGCGGGTGCTTAGGTGGGGGCTGTGGAGGTGGTTGGGCATGGCAAGGATGTGTGGTGGTTTTGAGGGCCTCTTCGCGGGCACGCCCGCTCCCACAGGTATAGCGCCACATTCAAGGTTGGCGCTACACCTGTGGGAGCGGGCGTGCCCGCGAAGCAGTCAGTGAGGTCTCAGCGGCCTTGGCAGGCATCCACGCGCAACCAGCGCTCCAGCAGCTTGAAGCCTTGCACCAGCATGAACGAGATCACCAGGTAGAACACGCCTGCGGCGAAGAAGATTTCCACCGGCAGGTAGGTGCGGGCGATGATGGTACGGGCCATGCCGGTCAGTTCCAGCAGGGTCACGGTACTGGCCAGGGCACTGGCCTTGAGCATCAGGATCACTTCGTTGCTGTACGCCGGCAGGCCGATGCGCGCAGCGCGTGGCAGCATGATGTAGAACAGCGTTTTGCCACGCGACATGCCCAGCGCCCGTGCCGCTTCAATCTCACCTTTAGGGATCGCCTGCAGCGCGCCACGCAGAATCTCGGCGATGTACGCAGCGGTGTGCAGGGTCATGGTCAGCACCGTGCACCAGAACGGATCGCGCAGGTACGGCCACAGCGAACTGGAGCGCACCGCATCGAACTGCGCCAGGCCGTAATAGACCAGGAACAATTGCACCAGCAGCGGCGTGCCACGGAAGAAGAAAATGTAGCTGAACGGCACCGCGCGCACGTACCAGTGGCGCGAGGAGCGGGCGATGCCCAGCGGTATGGCCAGGATCAACCCGGCAACCACGGCGATGGCCACCAGCTCAAGGGTCAGGGTCGCGCCTTCGGCCAGGCGTGGCAGCCATTTGAAGATGACTTCCCAATTCATTATTCAGCCCTCGCAAAGCCGCGAGCGGCGCGTTTTTCCATGAAATGCATACCGGTCATGGCAAGCACGGTCAGGCCCAGGTAGATGCAGGCCGCGACCATGTAGAAGGTGAACGGCTCTTTGGTCACGGTCACGCCAATTTGCGAATGACGCATGATTTCTTCAAGGCCGATTACCGATACCAGGGCGGTGTCCTTCATCAGGATCATGAACAGGTTGCCAAGGCCGGGCAGGGCGATGCGCCACATCTGCGGCAGGATGATCCGCGAGAGGATGCGGCCCTTTGACAAGCCCAGCGCCAGGCCGGCTTCGCGGTGGCCCTTGGGGATCGCCAGGATAGCGCCACGGAACACTTCGGTGGCGTAGGCGCCAAAGCACAGGCCCAGGGCGATCACGCCCGCGGCAAAGGCGCTGAGCTCAAGGCCGGGCATGTTCAGGGCTTCGCCGAGGCTGTTCATCAGCCCGACGGTGCCGAAATAGATAAGCAGTACCCACAGCAGTTCGGGCACGCCGCGAACCAGGGTCGAGTAGAAGCCGCCAAGCCATTGCAGCGGCTTGAACGGGGAGGTCTTGGCCAGGGCGCCGAGCAGGCCCAGGACCAGCCCCAGCAGCAAGGCGCAAAGCGCCAGTTTTACGGTCATCAGGGTGCCGGCCATCATGGCCGGACCGAATCCGTGCAGGTCGATATTCATGGGCAGGTCATTTTAGGGACTGGCGCGCCGCAAGGGCGCGCCGGTCAGGGCGGATCATTCGATGCTGAACGGGAAGTACTTGTCGTTGATTTTCTTGTACGTACCGTCGGCTTTGATTTCTGCCAGGGCTTTGTTCAGGTCGTCGCGCAGCTTGGTGTCACCTTTGCGCACGGCAATGCCGA
Organism: Pseudomonas alloputida; assembly: GCF_021283545.2. Classification (NCBI taxonomy): domain Bacteria; kingdom Pseudomonadati; phylum Pseudomonadota; class Gammaproteobacteria; order Pseudomonadales; family Pseudomonadaceae; genus Pseudomonas; species Pseudomonas alloputida. Next base: position 301,671 of record NZ_CP128540.1, read on the forward strand.
TCTTGTCGCTGTCCATCACCGGCTCGCCCTTGAACTCGAAGTTCGAGCCGTCTTTGCTTTTCAGCCACTCGTACTGCACGTATTTGTCGGCCAGGATGCCGTCGATACGACCGGAAACCAGGTCAAGGTAGGCGTTTTCTTGGGTGTCGTAGAGTTTGATCTCGACATCCGGGTAGTTGTCTTCAAGGTAGGTGCCGGCCAGGGTGGCGCGCTGGGTGCCGATGACCTTACCTTTCAGCGACTCTTTGTCAGTCTTGAAGTCGACGTTTTTCGGCGCGATGAACTGCAGTTTGTTGGAGTAGTACGGATTGGTGAAGTCCACAGCCTGCTTGCGCTCGTCGGTGATCGACAGCGACGACACCAGGAAGTCGAACTTCTTGGCATTCAGGGCCGGGATGATGCCGTCCCAGTCGGAGGTAACGACCGAGCATTCGACTTTCATCTTGGCGCACAGGGCGTCGCCAATGTCTTTGTCGAAGCCAACCACGTTACCGCTGGCATCCTTGTTGTTGAACGGTGGGTAGGCGGCTTCGATGCCCATGCGCAGTTTTTCTGCGGCCATGGCGTTTGCCGACATCACCAGCGTGGCAGCAGCTGCCAGGAGAAACTTCTTGTAGGTGTGCATGTATTGCTCCGTTAGCGGTGGCTGGACATGAATTGCTTGCAACGCGCCGAGGTCGGGTTTTCGAAGACCTGCTGCGGCGATCCCTGCTCTTCGACCAGGCCCTGGTGCAGGAAGACGACTTCACTGGACACATGGCGGGCAAAGCTCATCTCGTGCGTCACCAGCAGCATGGTACGGCCTTCTTCGGCCAATGCGCGGATAACGTTAAGCACTTCCTGGACCATTTCCGGATCGAGCGCCGAAGTGGGCTCGTCGAACAGGATGACCTTGGGCTTCATGGCCAGGGTACGGGCAATGGCGGCGCGCTGTTGCTGGCCACCGGAAAGCTGGGCGGGGTAGCTGTGGCGTTTGTCGTAGATGCCGACCTTGTTCAGCAGCGCTTCGGCGGCTTCGATGGCCTCGGCCTTGCTTTGGCCGAGCACGCGGCGTGGCGCCTCGATGATGTTGTCGAGGATCGACATGTGCGGCCACAGGTTGAAATTCTGGAAGACAAAGCCGATTTCGCTGCGCAGGCGATTGATCTGGCGGTTGTCGGCTGCGATCAGGTCGCCATTCTTGGCGGCCTTGAGCTTGAGGGCTTCGCCGGCGACCAGGATTTCGCCCTGGTGCGGGTTCTCGAGCAGGTTGATGCAGCGCAGCAGGGTGGACTTACCGGAGCCGGACGACCCCAGGATGGAGATCACGTCACCGTCGCGAGCGGTCAGCGAAATGCCCTTTAGAATTTCCTGCTCGCCGTAGCGTTTGTGCAAATTGCGGATTTCCAGCGCGGGCGTGGCCTGAGCCATGTGCGGTCCTCATGTGTTCGGGTGCGTTCCCAGCTGTTGGCGGCCTTCCTGGCGTGCGCCAAGCTAGCATAGCGGCATTATGACGGCCAACAGGGTCGCCGGGGACTGGGGGCGCTGGTGGGGCAGTTTGTCGCATCGCTACAGCGTAACGTCGCGCAGATGTCCGCGAAGGTGTCGCCCAGCACCAGAGCCTTGATGAAAAAAGGCGCGATGGTGCCAGCTTTGGCCGGCTCATGGAAGCTGTTTTGACCCATTGGAGGGGTAAACCCGACCTTTTGCCAGTGCTAACGGGTTCACCCACGAATGCCATGTTGATATCACAAGGTTGTACCCATGGGTTGCACTTTTTGGCATTGCAGTGGTGCACAGGTGTTACCGAGGAGCACCTTTGGTGCATTTGTAAGTGGGTATTTCAGTAATCCGCTGATTTGAGGTCCTTTCGGTCATGCAATGGCCGAAAGCCCTCCAGGCCGCATCCTAAAAGGCCTGCAGAATTTTCTGACGAGTGCATTCGTCATATGGCGCGCTTATTGCCAGTTGGAAACCGCCGATTGCAGCGACGCCTAGGTCATCCCCTGGCGCGCTCTGTACCCGCAGTCGGCGTGGTCCACTCCTTACAAAGGTAGTTTCAATGAGCGGTAACAATTCCAATGACCTCGCTCAGGGGCTCAAACAACGGCATGTGACCATGCTGTCCATCGCTGGCGTCATCGGTGCAGGCCTGTTCGTAGGCTCCGGCCACGCCATCGCAGCGGCCGGCCCTGCCGTGCTGCTGGCTTACGCTGCCGCCGGTACGCTGGTCGTGCTGGTGATGCGTATGTTGGGTGAAATGGCAGTCGCCTCGCCTGACACCGGTTCGTTCTCTACGTATGCCGACCGCGCCATCGGGCGCTGGGCCGGTTTCACCATTGGCTGGCTGTACTGGTGGTTCTGGGTGCTGGTGATTCCGCTGGAGGCCAACGCCGCCGCAGCCATTCTGCATGCCTGGTTCCCGGCGGTTGACCTGTGGGCGTTCTCCCTCATCATTACCCTGGCACTGACACTCACCAACCTGTGCAGCGTGAAGAACTACGGTGAGTTCGAGTTCTGGTTTGCCCTGCTCAAAGTGCTGGCGATCATCGGCTTCATCGCCGTGGGCTGTGCTGCCTTGTTCGGCTTTGTACCGAGCAGCCAGGTGAGCGGTACCAGCCACCTGTTCGATACCCAGGGCTTCATGCCCAACGGCCTGGGCGCGGTGCTGGCAGCCATGCTGACCACCATGTTCTCGTTCATGGGTACCGAAATCGTCACCATCGCCGCTGCCGAGTCGAAGGACCCGGGCAAGCAGATCAGCCGTGCCACCAACTCGGTAATCTGGCGTATCTGCCTGTTCTACCTGGTATCGATCTTCCTGGTCGTGGCCCTGGTGCCGTGGAACGACCCGGCCCTGGCCGAGACGGGCTCCTACCAGACCGTGCTGAGCCGTATCGGTGTGCCGAATGCCAAGCTGATCGTCGACATTGTCGTGCTGATTGCCGTGACCAGCTGCCTGAACTCGGCGTTGTACACTTCTTCGCGCATGTTGTTCTCGCTGAGCAAGCGTGGCGACGCCCCGGCCATCGCCCAGCGCACCACCAAGGCGGCGACCCCGCACGTGGCGGTACTGCTGTCCACCGCAGCGGCATTCCTTTGCGTGTTCGCCAACTTCGTGGCACCGGCCCAGGTGTTCGAGTTCCTGCTGGCCAGCTCTGGCGCCATCGCGCTGCTGGTGTACCTGGTGATTGCCGTTTCGCAGCTGCGCATGCGCGCCCAGCGTGAAGCCCGCGGCGAGAAGATCACCTTCAAGATGTGGCTGTTCCCGGGCCTGACCTGGGCGACCATTGCCTTCATCGTTGCCATTCTGGTGGTCATGGCGCTGCGTGAGGATCACCGTGCGGAGATCATTGCGACTGCGCTGCTGAGTATTGGTGTGGTGGCGGCTGGCTTGCTGGTGCACCGCAAGCGCGAGGCTGCCGGGCGGGCGGCGCTGGACAGCTGATCGGCGCTGGCTGAAATGAGAAGGCCGCGCCCTGTGAAGGGTGCGGCCTTTTTTTGTGGCCTGTGATGGCCCTTTCGCGGGCAAGCCCGCAGGTTCACCACAGGCCCGTAGGAGCGGGTTATATGGCCCTGTCAGCCGAACTGCTTCTGCTGTTGCTGCTGCTTGGCCACCAGTTCGGAAGCGGCGATATAGGCGTCCTGGAACTCATCACTCTCCAGCCAGGCCATGGTGGTCTCTTCGTCAGCGCCATCCAGCCATTTGCGGTAGGCGTTGAACACCAGCACGATGTAGTCGGTGGCGTGTTCTTCCTTGTGCCCCTTGAGCACCAGGGCGAGCAGCGGGTCCACCAGGAACACCGAGATCATTGGCACCAGGCCGCCTTCCTGGGCTTCCTTCATCTTGTTGAACATCGCGTCGTAGCTGCCCGACTCCATGGCCTTGTTGTACACCTGCTCGACGCTGGCGCTGTCGCCGGCACTGGCCTTGACCGCTTGGCCGCTGCGTACCATGCGGTTCTGCTTGGCCTTGCTGGCGGCGCGCTTGGCGCGTTTCTGTTGCTTGGTAGGGGTGGCCATGGGGAAATCCTTGGGTGAGTCTGAAAGTGCGCGTATTGAAGCGCAATTGCCCGATAAACCCAAGCGGCGCGCCTGGGCGCTGCAGCTTGAGATGTCTGTGGGATACATATCCAGATTATTCGGACCGTGGGCCCTGCGTAGCTTCTCTCCTGCTGCCAGCCATGTTGGCTGGCAGCCTGTCACTGCGCCAATTCGGCGTCCGTGAGTGATGCGCACGTTTGCGCTACAAAGGAGGAGTCATGAAGCACTTTTATCTGGTCACCCTGTACGGCTACACGGACGATGGCAGGGTTTACTATCCAACCGGTTTCGCCGGTTGCGACGAGCAAAGGATTACGAAGGCTGACATCGCCGCCATTATCGAAAAAGGCAAGCAACACGGCCACCTTCAGTTGCACAGCATCTCCTACATGGGGCACATGACCGAGGACGCATTCAATCATCTTCGTTCCATGTCGGACGAGTAAGGTTTGGCCCGCAGTCTGCTCATGGCTGCGGGTTTCTCGATTGCATGGCTAGCCTTCAGGTTGCGTTGTGAGGTCTCGTGTTCTTCGACGCCGCCTGAAGTTAAAAATCACAGACAACAAAAAACCCGCACTAGGCGGGTTTCTTGTTGTCGCTTCGGGTAACTTTGCAACCACCAGAAGCTTGAAGGTGGTGCCCAGAGACGGAGTCGAACCGCCGACACGAGGATTTTCAATCCTCTGCTCTACCGACTGAGCTATCTGGGCGACGAGGTGAATTAAATAGATTTCCGGACCGCTCGTCAACGACTTTTTGAAAAAATTTTAAATTAATTCCGTCGCTTACGATTTTTGGGGTCATTCGGCCGGTGGAACGTAGCCTTCGGCCTGGGCGTATTCTTCGCCGGCGAAAAACTTGTCCATCTCAGCCTGGAGGAATTTGCGGTCCTCGGCGTTCATCATGTTCAGGCGCTTCTCGTTGATCAGCATGGTCTGGTGCTTCTGCCAGTCGGCCCAGGCTTTCTGCGAGATGTGTTCGAAGATGTCCTGGCCCTTGGCACCGGGATAGGGCGGGCGTTCCAGGCCTGGCAGTTCTTCTTGGTATTTGCGGCACATCACGGTGCGGGTCATCGGGCGTCTCCTGCGATCAGTTCGTCGGCCGCGCGTTCAAGCAGCTTTTTCACCGGGGCGGCGAGGCCCAGGCGCGGCGGGGTGGCGAGGTTATACCAGAGCCAGTCGGCCTCGGCCACGTGCTCGCCGACCGGGTCGACGTGCACGAGCCATGGCTCGATCGCCAGCTGGAAGTGGCTGAAGGTATGGGTCAGGCCGTCCATGGCGTGGCGGCCAGCCAGGCGCAGGCCGTGCTGGTAGGCCAGGTCGTCGAGCTGGGCGATGTCGTCCAGCTCCGGGAGGCTCCACAAACCACCCCACAGGCCGCTGGAAGGGCGGCGGTAAAGCAGGATGGCGCCTTCGTGGTTGGCCAACAGTGGCATCAATGTGCGCCGTTGCGGCAGCGCCTTGCGCGGTTTGGGCTCGGGGTAGCGGGTTTCCTCGCCGTGCAGGTGCGCTTCGCAGCCGCGCTGCAACGGGCAGATCAGGCAACTGGGCTTGCTGCGCGTACACAGCGTGGCGCCCATGTCCATCATCGCCTGGGTGTAGTGGTTGGCGCGTTGTTGCGGGGTAAAGCGCTCGGCGGTGGCCCATAGCTGGTTGGCAACCTTGGGTTCGCCAGGGTAGCCGGCCTGGGCGGTGTAGCGTGCCAGCACGCGCTTGACGTTGCCGTCGAGGATCGGTGCGCGGATGCCCATGCTGATGCTGGCGATGGCGCCGGCAGTGGAGCGGCCAATGCCGGGCAGCTCGGTAAGCTGCTCGACACTGCGCGGGAATTCGCCGCCATGTTGCTCGACGACGACCTTGGCGGCCTTTTGCAGGTTGCGTGCGCGGGTGTAGTAGCCAAGGCCCGTCCACAGGTGCAGCACTTCGTCCTCCGGTGCCTCGGCCAGGGCTTGCACCGTTGGCAGGGCCTGCATGAAGCGGTCGAAGTAATTGAGCACGGTGCTGACCTGGGTCTGCTGCAACATGATTTCCGACACCCACACCCGGTACGGCGTGATGCCCTGTTGCCAGGGCAGGTCGTGCCGGCCGTGCTCGTCATACCAGTCCAGCACTGCGCTGGAGAACTGCTCGGGGCTCATCGGTTGAACAGCCCCTTGAGCGCGTCTTTCAGTTCCGGGCTCACTTTGTCTCCAAGTTTTTCGTCAAGTTTTTCATCGATCTTGTCTTTCAGGCGGTTGCCGGCCAGCTTGGCGGCAACCTTGCCCAGGCCGTTCTGGTCGAGGCGGCAGGCCTTTGCGCCGAGTTCCAGCGGACCACGGCAGCGCAGGGGGACTTCAACACCCACATAACGTTCGTTGACCTGGCAGGCCGGGTCCGGCATGGCACGCTGGTCGCCTTCGACGACTATGCCGATGTTGTAGTCCATGCCCAGCACGCGCAGGTCGAGGTCACCATGGCCATTGACGGTCAGGCCCGGGATGCGCGCCTTGAGGTCCGGGTTGCTGGCGACGCCATTGCGTACCACCAGGCTGCCGCGCAGCTCCTGGAAGGGGGTGTCCTTGCCGCGTGGTTCGCTGCTCAGCGTCTTGCGATTGAGCGTGGCGATGGCTTGGCACAACTGCTGTTCCAGGTTGGCATTGACCAGCACGCCATCGTTGATGGCGAAGTTTGCGCTGCCGTTCAGGGTGTCGACCAGTGCTTTCTGGCTGTTACCGGTGGCTGTCAGATCACTGGTCAGGGTCAGCAGGCCCTTGACCGGCGGCGTCTGTTCCTTGCCTTCGGTCTTGATGAAGTGTTCCACCGGCACCCGCTGGATATTGGTGTTCACACCCAGCTGTGGCACGGCAGGGCGCACGTCGACCGTGCCCTTGGCTTCGAAGGTGCCGTTGTACAGCTCTCCGCGCAGGGTTTGCAGGGTCAGCAGGCCGCCTTGGCCAACGGCCTTGAGCTGGGCGCTCTCGATCGGCAGCTTATCCAGGGTCAACGAGCCGAAGGCCAGGTCGGCCTGCAGGTCGAGGGCGCGCAGACGGTCGACCGGCAGCAGCTTGTCGTCGCTCCATGCCACTTGTGTTGGGGCGTTGGGCAGTGGTGTGGTGCCGGCACCGGCTACGGCGCTGGCCTCTTGTTGCTTGACCTCGGCCTGGCGCGCAGCGGTGGCGCCCTTGGCTTCTTCGCTCTTGGCCGGCAGGTAGCGGTCGGCGTCGAAGGTGTCGCCCTTAAGTTGCAGGCGCAGGGCTTGTTTGGCGAAATCTTCGACGGCCACGCGGCCGCTGAAGGTGCTGTCGTCCAGCTTCACCGCCAGGTCTTCCAGGGCCAGGCTGCTGGGTGTGCCCAGCAGGCGAGTCACCAGCTCCAGCTTGGCGAAGGCGGCCGGGTCGTTGGTGGCCGGCAGCGGGTGGCCAATGCTTTCAAGGAAGGCGCGCAGGTTGAACTGGGCGATGGACAGGCCGCCGCTCAGCTGGGGTGCCTTGTCCAGATCACGCAGGTTCAGCTCACCGAGGGCGCGCAGTTGGTTGGCCGAGACTTTCAGGCCGTTCCATGAGGCGACATTGGCGGCCAGGTCGACCAGCAGTTGGCCTTGGGCGGCGAAGGTCACGGTCTTGCCGCCGGTAGGCTCACCCGAGGTCTCGCCCGACAGGCGCATGTCTTCGAAGTTGTAGCGTTTGAGCTTGCGGTCGAAACGCAATTCGCCGGCCAGCTCGGTACGGGCCTTGATGCTCGGCTGGCTGGCGCTGATAAAGGCGCTGGCCTTGAGCGCAATGTTTGCGCCTTCGTGGATCGGGCCGGTGCTCAGCTGGATGCTTTCGGCGCTGTAGCTGTGGCCGGTCTTGGCATCGGTGTACTGCACGCGGGCGTTGTTCACGGTCAGGCTGTCGATGTCCAGCTTGATGGCGCGGTCGTTGCTGTTGGTGGTCGCAGGCGTCTGCTCGGCAGGTGCCTGTGCGGATGCATCGGTGCTTGCGCCATTCTGCGCGGGCAGCGGCTTGCCGATGTCCTCCCAGTTGCCATGGCCCTGTTCGTCACGCGCCAGGGTCAGGTTCAGGCCCTCGACACGTACGTCGCTCATTTGCACTTCGCGGCGCAGCAGCGGCAGCACACGAACCGAAAGGCCAAGCATCTGCAGGTCGGCGAACGGTTCCTTGGGTTTGTTCAAGGTGGCGATGCTGGCTTCGTGCAGCTCCAGGCCCAGCCACGGGAACAGGCTCCAGCCGATGTCACCGTTGAGGGTCAGTTCGACGTGCGCCTTGTCGCGTGCCAGCTGGCGAATCTCGTCTTTGTAGTCGTTGGGATCAAAGAGGTGGGTCAGGGCGAAGCCCAGCGCCACGATGATCAGCAGTAACCCGAGAAGCCCCAGTCCCAGGATTTTGCCGAACGCTTTCATGGGCGAGTCCTTTTAGTCCGTTAGTGAGTTCAGGCGGCAGAGTATAACGCTGTCGCGGTTACCCCCGCTTGTACGACTAGAGATGTAGGAAATTCCTACGCCTGTATCAGAGAGTATGGCTTTCGACAGCCTAATATTGAGCTTTTGCCGGGAACATGACCGTTTCAGTCAGGCGAAAATGAACGATGGCAGATTGCTTTCATGCTGCTTGATGCTGCTACCCTTGCGCCGCTTTGCGAGCACCCTCCCTATAACAAGGATCAGATTCATGACCAGTACCGTCGCGACGGGAACCTTGGCCAGTGAGCCAGGCTTCCTGTCGAAGGAACGCATAATCGCCCGCCCGGGCTTCAACCGCTGGCTGGTCCCACCAGCTGCCCTGGCCATTCACCTGTGCATCGGTATGGCCTACGGCTTCTCGGTATTCTGGCTGCCTTTGTCGCAAGCCCTGGGGATCACCGCCCCCGTCGCCTGTGCGGCAGACATGGGCTTCATGGCCCGGATGTTCAGCGCCGAATGCGACTGGCCAATCTCGATGCTGAGCTGGATCTATACCCTGTTCTTCGTCTTCCTCGGCTGCTCGGCGGCGGTGCTGGGCGGCTGGCTGGAGCACGCCGGCCCGCGCAAGGCTGGCTTGGTGTCGGCCTTGTGCTGGTGCGGTGGCATGCTGCTTTCGGCGATAGGTGTGAAAACCCATCAGCTGTGGCTGATGTGGCTTGGCTCGGGCGTGATTGGCGGTATCGGTCTGGGCCTGGGCTACATCTCACCCGTGTCGACCTTGATCAAGTGGTTCCCGGACAAACGCGGCATGGCCACCGGTATGGCGATCATGGGCTTCGGCGGCGGGGCCATGGTCGGGGCGCCGCTGGCCACCGCGCTTATGGGGCATTTTGGCAATGAGCACGAGGTTGGCGTATGGCAGAGCTTTGTCGCCATGGCGGCGATCTACTTCGTGTTCATGACCGCTGGCGCCCTGGCGTATCGCGTACCACCGACCGGCTGGAAGCCTGAAGGCTGGGCTGCGCCGTTGAAGAATGCCGGTAACGCCATGGTCACCGACCGTCATGTGCACGTCAGTGTGGCCTGGAAGACCCCGCAGTTCGCGCTTATCTGGCTGGTGCTGTGCCTGAACGTGTCGGCGGGCATCGGCATTTTGGGCATGGCTTCACCGCTGCTGCAGGAAGTGTTCGCCGGTAAATTACTGGGCAACGAACTGACCTTCAGCCAGCTGAGCACTGCGCAGTTGGCGCAGATTGCCGCGATCGCCGCCGGCTTTACCGGCCTGCTGAGCCTGTTCAACATTGGCGGCCGGTTCTTCTGGGCATCGTTCTCCGACTACATCGGCCGCAAGAACACCTACTTTGCCTTCTTCGCCTTGGGTGTGGGCTTGTACAGCCTGGTGCCGAACATGGGGCACCTGGGCAACGTGGCGCTTTTCGTGGCAGCGTTCTGCATCATCCTATCGATGTATGGCGGTGGTTTTGCAACGGTGCCGGCCTACCTGGCCGACCTGTTCGGCACGCAGATGGTGGGTGCCATCCATGGCCGCCTGCTGACCGCCTGGGCGGCAGCGGGGGTGCTGGGGCCGGTGCTGATCACCTACCTGCGCGAGTATCAACTGGCAGCGGGCGTGGAGCGGGCGGCGGCTTATGACATGACCTTGTACATCCTCGCGAGTCTGCTGGTGCTGGGCTTTATCTGCAACATGCTGGTGCGCCCAGTGGCCGACAAGCACTTCATGAGTGATGCCGAACTGGCGGCCGAGCGGGCGTTGAGCCATGACAAGGGCGCCGATGGGGCGCGGTCGCTGGAGTGGAAAGCGGCGCCAGGCAGCCTGCCACTGGTGCTGCTGGCCTGGGCGGTGGTGGTCGTGCCGTTGGCCTGGGGTGTGTGGGTGACACTGCAGAAGACTGCTGTCCTGTTCCATTGATGTAACTGCATGGGTGCGCTTTGCTGCGCGGTCCCTTTGGGAGCGGCCTTGTGTCGCGATGGGCTGCAAAGCAGCCCCCATTACGCAGTTGTATAGACCTGTAGCAGCATCCAGCCCGCGTAAAACCTGGCTTTGCCATATGTCATCCGCGTTTCAAGCTGGCGCGTTCTGGGCCTATAATGAAACCCTTTTCGCCCAATGATTTTGCGGAGCTGGTGATGGTTGAACGTAAGGCTTCCGTCGAGCGCAATACCCTGGAAACCCAGGTCAAGTGCTCGATCAACCTCGATGGCAGCGGCAAGGCCCGATTCGATATCGGTGTGCCCTTCCTTGAACACATGCTGGACCAGATCGCCCGCCATGGGTTGATCGATCTGGATATCGAGTGCAAGGGTGATACGCATATCGACGATCACCATACCGTCGAAGACGTCGGCATCACCCTGGGCATGGCATTCGCCCAGGCCATCGGTGACAAGAAAGGTATCTTCCGCTACGGCCACGCCTACGTGCCGCTGGACGAAGCGCTGTCACGCGTGGTCATCGACTTCTCTGGCCGCCCAGGCCTGCAGATGCACGTACCGTATACCCGTGCCAGCGTTGGCGGCTTCGATGTCGACCTGTTCCAGGAGTTTTTCCAGGGCTTCGTCAACCACGCCCTGGTAACCCTGCATATCGACAACCTGCGTGGCCACAACACCCACCACCAGATCGAAACCGTATTCAAGGCTTTCGGCCGCGCTCTGCGCATGGCCATCACCCTCGACGAGCGTATGGCCGGGCAGATGCCTTCCACCAAAGGGTGCCTGTAAATGCAAACGGTAGCCGTAATCGACTATGGCATGGGTAACCTGCACTCGGTGGCCAAGGCGCTTGAGCACGTAGGTGCCGGTAAAGTGCTGGTTACCAGCGATGCCTCAGTGATCCGCGAGGCCGACCGTGTGGTGTTCCCGGGCGTGGGCGCGATTCGCGACTGCATGGCCGAGATCCGCCGCCTGGGCTTCGACAGCCTGGTGCGCGAAGTCAGCCAGGACCGCCCGTTCCTCGGCATCTGCGTCGGTATGCAGGCGCTGCTCGAGCACAGTGAGGAAAACGCCGGCGTCGACTGCATTGGCCTGTTCCCTGGCCAGGTGCGCTTTTTCGGCAAAGACCTGCAAGAAGAGGGCGAGCACCTGAAGGTGCCGCACATGGGCTGGAACGAAGTCAGCCAGACCATCGACCACCCGCTGTGGCACGACATCCCTGATCGCGCACGTTTCTACTTCGTGCACAGCTACTACATCAATGCCGGCAAGCCGGGCCAGGTGGTGGGTCGCGGTCACTATGGCGTCGATTTCGCCGCAGCGCTGGCCGACGGTTCGCGTTTTGCCGTGCAGTTCCACCCGGAGAAGAGCCATACCCATGGCCTGCAGCTGCTGCAGAACTTCATCGCCTGGGACGGGCGCTGGTAAATGAGCAGGTCGAAGACCAAGGCCCCGACCATCACCCTGGCCCCCGAGCAGGAGCGCGATGCGCTCGACACCTTGAAGCGTTTTCTCGAAGACCGCTTCGAGCTGCAGTTGGGGTCGTTCGAGGTGGCCGAGGTCCTCGAGCTGTTCAGCAAAGAGATTGCACCCCATTACTACAACAGGGCGATTGCCGATGTTCAGCTGCACCTCAAGGAGCGGTTCGAGAGCATCGAAAGCGACCTGTGGGCACTCGAGAAGCCCTGAAACCCAACAAATAGACAGGTTCCCAAGATGCTGATTATCCCCGCTATCGATCTGAAGGACGGTGCTTGCGTGCGCCTGCGCCAGGGCCGCATGGAAGACTCTACGGTATTTTCCGACGACCCGGTGAGCATGGCCGCCAAGTGGGTCGAGGGTGGCTGCCGCCGCCTGCACCTGGTCGACCTCAACGGCGCCTTCGAAGGCCAGCCGGTCAATGGTGAAGTGGTTACCGCCATCGCCAAGCGCTACCCGAACCTGCCGATCCAGATCGGCGGCGGTATCCGTTCGCTGGAAACCATCGAACACTACGTCAAGGCTGGCGTCAGCTACGTGATCATCGGCACCAAGGCCGTCAAGCAGCCCGAGTTCGTCGCTGAAGCGTGCAAAGCCTTCCCGGGCAAGGTCATCGTCGGCCTGGACGCCAAGGACGGTTTCGTCGCCACCGACGGTTGGGCCGAAGTGAGCTCGGTGCAGGTCATCGACCTGGCCAAGCGTTTCGAGGCCGATGGCGTCTCGGCGATCGTCTACACCGACATTGCCAAGGACGGCATGATGCAGGGCTGCAACGTGCCCTTCACCAAGGCACTGGCTGAAGCCACCCGTATCCCGGTGATCGCCTCGGGCGGCATTCACAACCTGGGTGACATCAAGGCCCTGCTGGACGCCAAGGCCCCGGGCATCATCGGCGCCATCACCGGCCGTGCCATCTACGAAGGCACCCTGGATGTCGCTGAGGCCCAGGCCTTCTGTGACAACTACCAAGGCTGAGGACTGAACCATGGCACTGGCCAAGCGCATTATCCCTTGCCTGGACGTGGACAACGGCCGGGTGGTCAAGGGCGTCAAGTTCGAGAACATCCGTGATGCCGGCGACCCGGTGGAAATCGCCCGTCGCTACGACGAGCAAGGTGCCGACGAAATCACCTTTCTCGACATCACCGCCAGCGTCGATGGGCGCGACACCACGCTGCATACCGTCGAGCGCATGGCCAGCCAGGTGTTCATCCCGCTGACGGTTGGTGGTGGCGTGCGGACCGTGCAGGACATCCGCAACCTGCTCAACGCCGGTGCCGACAAGGTCTCGATCAACACCGCCGCGGTGTTCAACCCAGAGTTTGTCGGTGAGGCGGCGGACCGTTTCGGTTCGCAGTGCATCGTTGTCGCCATCGATGCCAAGAAAGTGTCCGGGCCAGGTGAAGCGCCGCGCTGGGAGATTTTCACTCACGGCGGGCGCAAGCCGACCGGGCTGGATGCAGTCGAGTGGGCGAAGAAGATGGAAGGCCTGGGCGCTGGCGAGATCCTGCTGACCAGCATGGACCAGGACGGCATGAAGAACGGCTTCGACCTGGGCGTTACCCGGGCTATCAGTGATGCGCTGGGGATTCCGGTGATTGCCTCGGGGGGGGTGGGTAACCTGCAGCACCTGGCAGACGGCATTCTGGAAGGGCATGCCAGCGCGGTGCTGGCGGCCAGCATCTTCCACTTTGGCGAGTACACAGTGCCGGAGGCCAAGGCCTACATGGCTTCGCGCGGGATCGTCGTTCGCTGATCCATTGACCGGGGCTGCTTTGCAGCCCTTCGCGGGCACGCCCGCTCCCACAGGTTTGCTGAGATCTCTGTGGGAGCGGGCGTGCCCGCGAAGGGCCGCGAAGCGGCCCCAATTGCTTCAACCGTGGTTCTTGCCGAGCAGCGCGTGGTAAAGCTCGGTATCCCCGAGTATCCCCACCACCCTGTCGTTATCCTGCAGCACCAGCTTGTTGCCGGTTTGATAACGAATCTGCAGTGCCTCACGCATGCCGATGTCGGCGTGCACCACGGTCGGCCTGCGCTCCAGCAGCTCCACATCTTGCCCCGGTGCCCATTTCTGCATGTCCAGCCCGTTCTGGCCTTGGCGTGCACGCTTGAGCGCGCCGCCTTCGCCAAGGTCCAGCCACGAATCGATACCTGGGTCCAGGCACACCGAGCCATTGACCCGCTTGCAGTTGTCCAGGCTGCGCATCAGGCTGCGCCCGCACAGCACGTTCAGCGGGTTGGTATGGGCGACGAAGGTGCGCACGTATTCGTCGGCCGGGTTCAGCACGATCTCCTCCGGCTTGCTGTACTGGATGATCCGACCGTCCTTCATGATCGCAATACGGGTACCCAGTTTCAGTGCCTCGTCCAGGTCGTGGCTGACGAACACGATGGTTTTGCTCAGCTTGGCCTGCAGGCCAAGCAGCTCATCTTGCAGGCCCTGGCGGATCAGTGGATCCAGGGCCGAGAACGGTTCGTCCATCAGCAGGATGTCGGCATCCATCGCCAGCGCCCGGGCCAGGCCCACGCGCTGCTGCATGCCGCCAGAAAGCTCATCCGGCTTCTTGTTGCGCCACTGGGTCAGGCCCACCAGCTCAAGCTTCTCGTCGACCAGCTTGCGCCGTTCCTTTTCCGGGCGACCCTGCATTTCCAGGCCGAAGCTGATGTTCTCGCGCACCGTCAGCCAAGGCATCAGGGCAAACTTCTGGAACACCATGGCAATGCGCTTGGTGCGCATCATCTTCAGCTCGGCCGCGGAGCAGTTGGCAATGTCGATGTGCTTGCCTTCGTGTTCGACGAACAACTTGCCACGGCTGACGGTGTTGAGGCCGTTGATACAGCGCAGCAGGCTCGACTTGCCCGAGCCGGACAAGCCCATCAGCACGCAGATCTCGCCTTTGTTGATATCGAGGTTGGCCTTTTCGACACCCACCACCAGGCCGGTCTGCTTGAGGATCTGCTCGCGGGTCTGGCCTTGGTCCAGCAGCGCCAGTGCCTCGCGCGGCTTGTTGGAGAAGATGACGTCGACGTCTTCGAAACGAATGATGCTCATGCCTCACCCCTTACCGGCAGTTCCGGTTGCTTGCAGATACGGTCGAGCATGATTGCCAGCAGCACGATCGCCAGGCCCGCTTCGAAGCCCAGGGAGATATCGGCGGTGTTCAGTGCGTTGACCACAGGTTTGCCCAGGCCATCAGCGCCAACCAGGGCGGCAATGACCACCATCGACAGCGACAGCATGATGCATTGAGTGACACCGGCGGCGATGCTTGGCATCGCGTGCGGCAGTTCGATACGGGTAAGCAGCTGACGACGCGAGCAGCCAAAGGCCTTGCCGGCGTCCATCAACTCTTGCGGCACGTCGCAGATGCCCAGGTAGGTCAGGCGAATGGGCGCAGCAATGGCGAACACCACGGTGGAGATCAGCCCCGGCACCACGCCCAGGCCGAACAGGGTCAGGGTAGGGATCAGGTAGACGAAGGTGGGCACCGTCTGCATCAGGTCGAGCACCGGGCGCATGGCGGTATAGAACATCGGCTTGTGCGCGGCGAGGATGCCCAGTGGCACGCCGATCACCACACATACCACCGTGGCGAAGGTGACCTGCGCCAGGGTCTCCATGGTTTCCTGCCAGTAACCCAGGTTGAGGATCAGCAGGAACGACAGGGCGACAAATGCGGTCAGTGCCCACTTGCGCTGGATGAAATGCGCCAGGGCGGCGAATAGGGCGATAAGAACGAACGGGTTGAAGAAAGTCAGGGCGCTGGTGACGCCATGGATCATGAACTCCAGGCCTTGCGCGATGGCGTCGAAGTAATTCGCGCCGTTCTGGGTCAGCCATTCGACGAACGACGCGATGTACTGGCCCAGGGGTATTTTCTGATCGATAAGCATGATAGCGAGCTTCCACCTGCATAGATTGAAATCAACCCGGGGCAGGCACGGTCCTGCCCCGAGGTAGCGCTACTGCGTAGTTCGTTATTGCGTAAGCTTGGCCTTGACCGCCTCCAGGCCAGGCTTGCCATCAACGGTGGTAACGCCGGCCAGCCAGGCATCCAGCTTGCCTGGGTTGTCCTTGATCCATTTCTTGGCGGCGGCTTCGGGTTTCATCTTGTCGTCCAGGACATAGCCCATCATGGTGCTTTCATCCTTGAGCTCGAACGACAGGTTCTTAAGCAGTTGGCCAACGTTGCTGCATTCCTGCGTGTATCCTTTGCGGGTGTTTGTCAGCACGGTCGCCTTGCCGAAGTCGGGGCCGAAGAAGTCGTCCCCGCCGGTCAGGTACTGCATCTTGAAGCGGGTGTTCATCGGGTGTGGCTCCCAGCCCAGGAACACCAATGCCTCGCCGCGTTTCTGCGCGCGGTCAACTTGCGACAGCATGCCCGCCTCGCTGGACTGCACGATCTTGAAACCGGCGTCCTTCAAGCCAAAGGCGTTCTTGTCGATCATGCTCTGGATGGTGCGGTTACCGTCGTTACCCGGTTCGATGCCGTAGATCTTGCCGTCCAGTTCCTTCTTGAACTTGGGTATGTCGCTGAAATCCTTCAGGCCCTTGTCGTACAGCGCCTGGGGGACTGCCAGGGTGTACTTGGCGTTCTCCAGGTTGGCGCGCACGGTTTCTACCGTGCCGGCGTCGCGGTACTGCTTGATGTCGTTCTCCATGGTCGGCATCCAGTTGCCGAGAAACACGTCCAGGTCCTTGCCGGTGGCCAGCGACTTGTAGGTCACCGGTACCGAGATCATGGTGGTGTGGGTCTTGTAACCCAGTGCTTCGAGCACAACGCTGGTGGTCGCGGTCGTGACTGTGATGTCGGTCCAGCCGACATCGGAGAAGCGTACAGTCTGACATTGCTCGGGTTCGGCTGCTTGGGCCAGCAATGGCGCGGACAGCAACGCAACCAGTAACAGCGAGGGTGAACCTTTCATGGATGGACTCCTGAGATATTGTCTTCGGGTTCGCGTGGGTCGCCGGGCTTTCTGAGGGTCCGGTCGACCAGGCCTGCAGAGGGCAGGATGCGTGGCCGTGCTTTACGAGTCGCTTTCGATAATCCTCCAGCTCCGGGCAATCGCCTACTGGTTGGGTCGTATCCAGTACGGAACGGGTCGTATCCAGTATGGGCGATGTCGCTTATGGATTTTTCCACCCCCTCGCGCGCATTTTTGCGTCACCAGGCCGCTGGAAAACGGCGCGGTGGGCGCAGTTTCTGGTTGAGAACAGCGCGGCGCTGCTGGACAAAAGTACGTCGGTTGCAGACGGCGAGGTGGGCGGTAAAAGCCCGATGATGCTGGCATTCAAGGCGGCCCGCTGTTTGAGCCTAGCAGCTACCCCGCCCTGCGCATGGCGCGCAGAGACAAGCCCAGCAAGAGGTGATTCGACAATGGCCATCAGCGTGTTCGACCTGTTCAAGATCGGTGTCGGGCCCTCCAGCTCCCACACCGTCGGCCCCATGCGTGCTGGCGCCCTGTTCGTTCAGGGCCTGCGCGAACGCGGTGAGCTGGAGCGTGTAAAACGGATCGAAGTGCGCCTGTATGGCTCGCTGTCAGCCACCGGTATCGGCCATGGCACCGACAACGCCACCATCATGGGCCTGATGGGCGAGTGGCCTGACGCCATTGACCCGACCCAGATCGTGCCGCGTATCGCCGACCTGCGCGAAACCAACACCCTGCAGCTGGATAGCCGCTTGCCCATCGAGTTTGTCTGGGCCCGCGACATGCTGCTGCTGGACGAGAACCTGCCCTATCACCCCAACGCCATGACCCTAATTGCCGAAGGCGAGCAGGGCGAGTTGCACCGCGACACCTATTACTCGGTGGGCGGCGGCTTTGTGGTCGATGCAGCCCAAGCCGCCAGCGGTGTGCTGGATGCTGACCAGACAGTGCTGCCGTACGACTTCAACAGCGCCGCCGAACTGCTGCGCCTGTGCAAGCAAAACGACCTCAGCGTGTCGCAATTGATGATGGCCAACGAGAAGGTCTGGCGCAGCGAGGAAGACATCCGCGCTGGCCTGCACAAGCTCTGGGAAGCCATGCAGGAATGCGTCAACAACGGCCTCAAGTACGAGGGCACGCTACCCGGCGGGCTGAACGTGCGCCGCCGTGCCGCCAAGCTGCACCGCAGCCTGCAGGAAATCGGCAAGCCCAACGTGATCGGCTCGACCATGAGTGCCATGGAATGGGTCAACCTGTTCGCCTTGGCGGTCAATGAAGAAAACGCCGCCGGTGGGCGCATGGTGACCGCGCCTACCAACGGCGCGGCGGGCATCATCCCGGCAGTGCTGCATTACTACATGCGCTTCAGCGATGCGGTGGATGAATCCAGCGTTGTCGATTACTTCCTGGCTGCCGCCGCTGTGGGCATCCTGTGCAAGAAGAACGCTTCGATCTCTGGTGCCGAAGTGGGCTGCCAGGGGGAAGTCGGCTCGGCCTGCGCGATGGCCGCAGCGGGGCTTGCCGAAGTGCTCGGCGCCACCCCGCCACAGGTTGAGAACGCCGCTGAAATTGCCCTGGAACACAACCTTGGCCTGACCTGCGACCCGGTGGGTGGGTTGGTGCAAGTGCCCTGCATCGAGCGCAACGCGATTGCTGCGGTGAAGGCCATCAACGCGGTGCAGATGGCCTTGCGCGGCGATGGTGAGCACTTCATTTCCCTCGACCAGGTAATCCGCACCATGCGCGATACCGGCGCCGATATGCACGACAAGTACAAAGAGACCTCGCGCGGCGGCCTGGCGGTCAGCGCTATCGAGTGCTGATTTTCTGAGCTGACCTTCTGGGCCTCTTCGCGGGCAAGCCCGCTCCTACAGGAACTGTGCAATCCCTGTAGGAGCGGGCTTGCCCGCGAAGAGGCCCTTGAGGCTGATGCAGGTGCAACACAACCGCCTATGCCTCTTTATGGTGCGGTGATGGGCGCCCCGCCTACCGATCGTCGGATGTCGCGATCAGTGTGGGCGTTGTCGGTGACACTTAAAGGTGTCGCTTCTGGGAAACCCATGCGGCGCGTGTCACTAAACTGCTCAACCGTTACAGGCAACGCGCTAGTTCGCCTGTTCTGGACGACTGGCCAACACGATGCAAGCACTTGAAATGCCCAATAAAGGCGTCGTTTTCAGGTTTTTTTGGATGGCCGTTCAAGTTTAGGCACGACGTTTGCGTTGAGATTGGCAAGCCTACCCCCGGAAAATGACCGAGGGGTCATAACAAGAAGTAAGTGCCCGCCTGAGGCACACCCTGCATTTGTGTGAGGAGAAATCGCGATGACGTCGTACACCTCCGGGAATCCAACCCAGAACCGCACAACACCCCAGTCCATCGGGTTTCTTCTATTGGACAATTTCACCCTGATTTCCCTGGCATCGGCGGTCGAGCCGCTGCGCATGGCCAACCAGCTGTCTGGCCGTGAGCTGTATCGCTGGCACACGCTGACGATCGATGGCGGCCAGGTGTGGGCCAGCGATGGCCTGCAAATCACACCGGATGCCGCAATCAGCAATGCTCCGCCCATCGACACCGTGATTGTCTGTGGTGGTGTTGGCATCCAGCGTTCCGTCACCCGTGAACACGTCACCTGGTTGCAAGCCCAGGCCCGTCAGTCGCGCAGGTTGGGTGCCGTGTGCACCGGCAGTTGGGCACTGGCCTGCGCTGGCCTGCTCGACGGCTTCGATTGCAGCGTGCACTGGGAATGCCTGGCCGCAATGCAGGAAGCCTTCCCGCGGGTGAACATGAGCACCCGCCTGTTCACCCTTGACCGCAACCGCTTCACCAGCTCCGGTGGCACCGCGCCGCTGGACATGATGCTGCACCTGATCAGCCGTGATCACGGCCGCGAGCTGTCGGCGGCGATCTCCGAGATGTTCGTCTACGAGCGTATTCGCAACGAGCAGGACCACCAGCGTGTGCCGCTCAAGCACATGCTTGGCACCAACCAGCCGAAGTTGCAGGAAATCGTCGCGCTGATGGAGGCCAATCTGGAGGAGCCGATCGACCTGGACGAACTGGCAGTGTATGTGTCGGTTTCGCGACGCCAGCTGGAGCGCCTGTTCCAGAAGTACCTGCACTGCTCGCCGTCGCGCTACTACCTGAAGTTGCGCCTGATCCGTGCGCGTCAGCTGCTGAAGCAGACGCCGATGTCGATCATCGAAGTGGCATCGGTATGCGGCTTCGTGTCGACTCCGCACTTCTCCAAGTGCTATCGCGAGTACTTCGGTATTCCGCCGCGTGACGAGCGGGTAGGCTCCAACACCGCGCAGCAGGTGGCCATGATGCCGATTCCGCAGGCCATGACCCTGTCGCCGCACAGCGGGCCGATGGCGGCCCTGAGCCAGGCGCGCAATGAGTCGACATTTGCCAGTGTAAGGCTCTGACACCGCGCCGGCCTCTTCGCGGGCACGCCCGCTCCCACAGGTCACCCGCTGAGCTTGAGCCAGCGGTGATCTGTGGGGGCGGGCTTGTTCCGCGAAGGGGCCGGTCCTGGGTAAATGGATTACGCGCGTTTGTTGAACTGCGCCAACGCTGGCAACAGTTGCTTGTCGATGGCCTGGCGTACTGCCGGCAGGATCGTCGCACTGCCGGTGTACATCTGCTCCACCATCCCCTTCAGCGCCCGCGCATTGGGCTCGGTCAGCCCACGAACCACCGCTTCACACGCCTGTTCGGCACTGGCCCCGGCAGGAATATCGAAACCGCGCGCGCGCAGGTGGCCGGCGAGGTCGTCCTGATCAATCAAATCCGCATGCATCATGGCTGTTGTCCCTTTTATCGCTAAGAGAGTGCTGCTGTGATTTACGACCGATTCTGTGACGTGCGCGACAGCCTCGCAAGGACAGAATGTCGCCATGGCTGCTTTGGCTAAGAACAGGTCGTTTACGACTAAATCCCCTGCCAGGCAAGCACGCACACTGAAGCCATTCACGGTACAGAGGGTTTGGTCACCCTCGCTCACACGCAGTGGATGTTGCTCGCTCTTGGCCCCGGTAGCTCACGGCTTCCCGGGGTTATTTTTTTGCAACTGTTATTTATGTCAGTTGTTGGGAATCGATGCGCATGGTCCAGTAAGGCTCCGATATCTGGAGCATGAACATGAACCGGGAACAATTGAAATTCTGCTTGCTAGGTGCTGTGTTTCTTTTTGGAGGATGCACGGCTTCGGACCCTAGAACCCATCTCGACAGTTCGGCGGATACGCTGTTTCAGATCACGCCAGACCAGAACCACGCCGCCCTTGAGAGGCAATCGGGTACTGACCAGTATTTGAAGCTTTTGTTGAATGTGGCAGAAGACGCTGAAGTTAAAGAAGTACAGGTCAAGCCTGGGCTTGTATCGAAAGATACGGCGACGCTATCAATGCCGCTGACTGACGGCCGAACGGTGAGTTTCAAGTTGTCAAGAAGCGATAGTGTTGCTTCGGGAATGGTAGGGTGGGTTGGCGATATGCCTTCCAACCGTAGACAACTCTACCCCTCACCTGCGGAAATCGATATGGATCCGCTCAACTGGGTTTCGTTGGTGAGTGACGGTAACCTGGTCGTTGGGGATATTCGGGTGGATGGGCAGCTCTACCGGTTAACGGCGGTTGGCAAAGGCCAGCAAGTCTTGGTCAAGGTTGATGAATCAAAATTACCACCAGAAGCAGCGCCGATCCCTGTTCCTGTACAAACGCAGGAAAAAACCAGATCACTCAGCACGTCTCAGTCGCGAAAAAGTACTATTAGGGTGCTATTCGTTACAACCCACCAGTCGAGGGCCATGTTTCCGAATTACAAGATCGAATTGGCGCAGGCGTTACAGAACGCCAACCAATATTTGATCAATAGCAAAGTCGATGCTGTATACGAGCTGTCTGATATTTACGATTCTGACTACGACGAGACAGGCAAGTCTCCACAGACTCAGCTCAGCGATATGAAAGCTGATAAACCATTCGGGGCGAAAATTCATATCGAACGTGAAAAGGGGCGCGCCGATCTGGTATCAATGCTTTCGACGTTTAGCATTTACTGTGGTATAGCGAACCTCACAGCTTCCGTGGAGAGGGCTTTTTCGGCAATTAGTTGCTTTGGTTCGTTAGGCCACGAATTAGGGCATAACATGGGGGCCGGTCATAAGGACGAGGCTCCAGTTGCGTCCCTACCCCCTTACGCTTATGGCTACCAGCATACAGCGCCAAATTTCCATACGCAGATGCGAACGTCGAATGGTGCCATTCCCTATCATTCAAACCCGCGGTTGCAGTATCAAGGGGTTCCTATGGGTACGGTAGATAAAAATGATGTGGCGCGGACTTTCAATGAAAATCGGGACACTGTTGCCAATTTTTATCCGGACCCTGCTCATCGCGTTCGTTTGTGGTTGTACGGGGCGAACCGGGGTTGCTTCATTGATTTGAAGCCGGGTGAACAAGCCCTGCTCTCATGGTTTACGGAATGCAAGGATAATGATGTCAATCCCGTAAGGGTAGAGGTAAAGGACTTCTACAGTGGTTCGACCCCGAGAAAATTATGCTTCGCCAATATTTTTTACACGGTAAATAGCTGCTATACGGGAAGTAACTTTTCTGGGGATTTCGTCATAACGAGTGTACATACTGGCGGTGGTAAACCAGAAGGGTTCAAATTTACAAGAAGACTGATAGGGCCAGTCTATAGGGTGTCATACGAGTGATCGTTATGATTGTCCGCTTCTATGCTGTCTGATTGTTGCGAGTGAGGGCGCCAAGGTGCTTCGTATCTATGGAGACCTTGGCGCCGGTTCTCTGGTTATTCAAGCAGGAAGTTTTATCGTACGCCCCATATATTGCGGCGCCTGCGCACCCTCCTGTTGCTCTACCAAGTGATTCAACCGGCAAACAGTCGTGTGCCCAAAAGGTGCTGACTGCGGCCCCGCCAGGTCCACGTGCAGTAACATCTGCTCGCTTGCCGCCAGCACCTCGTCGAACCCTGCCCGGTGCAGGCTGTGATACACGTGAAGACGCTTGCGATCAAAGCCGAGGATCTGTGTCTGCACCCACACCTCGGTGCCCAGCTTCACCTCGTGCAAATAATTGATATGCGCCTCCAGCGTGAACAGCGAGTTACCGCTTTGCCCGCGGCTATCGGCGTCCAGGCCGATGCGGTCCATCAGAGCATCGGTGGCGTAGCTGAAGATCAGCAGGTAGAAGGCATCGCGCAGGTGGCCGTTGTAATCGACCCAGTCCTCCTGGACCGTGGTGCGGTAGGTGATCAGAGCGGGCATCTTGGTCTCCTTAATCGCTGAACGACAGGCCGTGACTGGCCTTGCTGGACTTCACCGCTTCCAGTACCGCCAGCAGGGTGTCGTCACGGTAGCGCTCCAGTGCAGCGATGCTGCGCTCGCCCTGTTGCTCGGAAGTGCCGCTCACCACATCGTCGATCAGCTTGTCGGTCAGTTCCGGTGCTGGCAGGTACGTCCAGGGCAGCTTCAGGGCTGGGCCGAACTGTGACATGAAGTGGCGCATGCCGGCATCGCCACCGGCCAGGGTATAGGTAAGGAATGTGCCCATGAACGACCAGCGCAAGCCTGCGCCAAAGCGAATCGCGTCGTCGATTTCGCCCGTGGTGGCAACTCCGTCGTTGACCAGGTGCAAGGCCTCGCGCCAGAGCGCTTCGAGCAGGCGGTCGGCGATGAAGCCTGGCACTTCCTTGCGCACATGCAGCGGGCGCATGCCGAGTGCGGTGTAGATGGTTTTGGCAGCTTCAATAGCCTCGGGTGAGGTGCGGCTACCGCCGACGATCTCCACCAGCGGCAGCAGGTAAACTGGGTTGAACGGGTGGCCGACGACGCAGCGTTCAGGGTGAGTCGACGACTCGTAGAACTCGCTGGGCAACAGGCCCGAAGTGCTTGAGCCGATGATTGCGTCAGGCTTGGCTGCGGCGCTGATTTTGGCGTGCAGGTCGAGCTTGAGGTCCAGGCGCTCTGGTGCGCTTTCCTGGATGAAATCGGCGTTGCGCACGCATTCCTCGATGGTTGCCACGAACTTCAGGCGGTCTTGCGATGCGCCAGGGGCCAGGCCTTGTTTTTCCAGTGCCGGCCAGGCGTTGGCGACACGTTTGCGCAGTGCCTGTTCGGCGCCGGGCGCCGGGTCCCAGGCCACCACATCCAGGCCATGGGCCAGGGCGCGGGCGACCCAGCCGCTGCCGATCACGCCGCTACCCAGGGCGGCGAAGGTTTTGATTTCAGTGATAAAGGGCATAGCTGGTCCTCAGGGTAAAACACAGTAATCAGGGTTCATGGCTAACCCTGTGGGAGCGGGCATGCCCGCGAACACCGGCACGGCCGGTGCCATCCATCGCGTTGCCTGCTTCACGGGCACGCCCGCTCCCACAGGGTCTTCGGCGCATTTGCGATCGTTGAAAGGATCAGCGGCGCTTGAGGTTCATTTTTTCCCGGCCTTCTGCCGGGCTGAGCACGCGGCCACCCATGCGGGTGATGATCTCGCTGGCGCGTTCCACCAGTTGGCCATTGCTGGCCAGCACGCCACGGTCCAGATACAAGTTGTCTTCCAGGCCCACCCGCACATTGCCGCCGAGCAACACGGCCTGCGCGGCCATGGGCATCTGCATGCGGCCGATGCCGAAGCCGGCCCAGGTGACGTTGGCAGGCAGGTTGTCGACCATGGCCTTCATGGTGGTGGTGTCAGCCGGTGCGCCCCACGGGATGCCCAGGCACAGCTGGAACAACGGGTCTTCGAGCAGGCCTTCCTTCATCATTTGCTTGGCGAACCACAGGTGGCCGGTATCGAAGATTTCCAGCTCGGCCTTCACCCCCAGTTCGGTAATGCGCTTGGCGCCGGCGCGCAGTTGGGCCGGGGTGGACACGTAGATCGAGTTGCCGTCACCGAAGTTGAGGGTGCCGCAATCGAGGGTGCAGATTTCCGGCAACAGTGCTTCGACATGGGCCAGGCGCTCCAGCGGGCCGATCAGGTCGGTGCCAGGGCCGAACGCCAGCGGCGTTTCACCCGGGCCGATTTCCAGGTCGCCGCCCATGCCGGCGGTGAGGTTGACGATGATGTCCACGTCGGCTTCGCGGATACGCTCCATGACTTCGCGGTACAGCGCCACATCGCGGCTGAAGCGGCCGGTCTGCGGGTCGCGGACGTGGCAGTGGACCACGGTGGCGCCGGCCTTGGCGGCCTCTACGGCGGATTCGGCGATCTGTTTGGGGGTGACCGGGACCAGGTGGCTTTTCGAGGCGGTGTCGCCGGCGCCGGTGAGGGCGCAGGTGATGATGACGTCGTGGTTCATGGTGCAGTTCCTTGTGATGTCGGTGTTGGCTTTTTCGCGGGCATGCCCGCTCCCACAGGATCAATGTGATCCCGAGTGTGGCGCTGTACCCGTGGGAGCGGGCTTGCCCGCGAAAGGGCCCTGTCAGTTGGCGGTAAGCTTGAGGTTGTCCGCAGCCGGCTTGCCATCGAAGGTGGTCACACCCTCAAGCCAGCGGGCCTTGTCCTCGGGGTGGTCCTTGAGCCACTGGCGGGCTGATTCCAGCGCGTCCTTGTGGTCGAGCAGTGGCTGCATCATGCGGCTCTCGTCCTCGGCGCTGAACTTCAGGTTGGCCAGCAGGCGGAGGGCATTGGGGCAGCGTTCGGCATAGTCCGGAGCCGTCACCGTCCACACCGTCGCGCGGCCTTCGTCAGGGCCGAGTGCATCCTGGCTGTCACCCAGGTAGGCCATGTCGATGTTCACGTTCATCGGGTGTGGCGCCCAGCCGAAGAACACCACGGCCTCCTTGCGCCGCACGGCGCGGTCGACGGCGGCGAGCATGCCGGCCTCGCTGGACTCGACCAGCTGGAACTTGCCCAGGTCGAACTGGTTCTTGGTGATCATTGCCTTGATCTGGGTGTTGGCGCCGGAACCCGGTTCGATGCCATAGATCTTGCCGCCCAGCTCTTTCTCGAACTTGTGGATGTCGGCGAAAGTCTTCAGGCCCTTGTCGTAGAGGTATTTCGGCACGGCCAAGGTGGCGCGCGCGTCCTCCAGGCTTGGCTTGTCCAGCACCTTGACCTGGTTGGCATCGACGAACGGGGTAATGGTCTGGGTCATGATCGGGTTCCAGTAACCCAGGAACATGTCCAGGCGTTTGTCGCGGATGCCGGCGAAGATGATCTGTTGCGAGGCACTGGTCTGTTTGGTCTGGTACCCCAGGCCGTCGAGCAGTACCTGGGCCATGGCGCTGGTGGCAATGACGTCGGTCCAGTTGACCACGCCCAGGCGCACGTTTTTGCAGGCGGCGGGCTCGGCGGCGAAAAGCGGGGTGGCGACGATGCTGCTCAGGGCAAGGGGCAACAGGCTGCGGCGGATCAAGCTGTGCATGGTGGCTCTCCATCGGCAGTGCATATTGTTATTGAGGGCGGCCTCTGCGGACCGTGTGAATACGCTACGCTGGCGTTACCTTGCCCAAGCGCACGCTAGCGACAGGAATTAGCACCGGGGCGACCAGTTTCTGTGGAGGAGGGGATGATGGAGACGATTGCCTTTCTGTTGGTGCCCGGCTTTTCTGCCATGGGGTTCATTTCGGCAGTGGAGCCACTGCGGGTGGCCAATCGTTTTGGTGGGCAGTTGTACCGGTGGCAGGTGCTTAGCCTGGACGGTGAGGCGGTGCTGGCGAGCAATGGCATGTCGATCAATGCCGATGCCGCCCTGGGGGAGGGCGAGCCGGCCAACATCCTGCTGGTGGTCGCGGGCTTCGAACCACTGGCCAATGTCGCACCCAAACTGCTGCATGCGTTGCGCCGGCTCAACCACGAAGCTGTCATGCTCGGTGGCATCGATACGGGCGCGATGGTGCTGGCCGAGGCAGGGCTGCTCGAGGGCTACCGGGCGACATTGCATTGGGAGGCGCTGGAGGCATTCAAGGAACGCTATCCAGGCCTTCAAGCCACCCAGGAGCTGTTCGAGATCGACCGCAGCCGCATCACCTGTGCCGGCGGAACGGCCTCGATCGACTTGATGCTGCACCTGATTGCCCAGTCTCACGGCAGCGAACTGGCGGTCAAGGTGTCCGAGCAGTTCGTGCTGGGTCGCATCCGTCAGCGCCAGGACCACCAGCGCATGCAGATCGGTGCGCGTTATGGCATCAGCAACAAGAAGCTGGTCCATGCCATTGGCGAAATGGAAAAACACATCGAGCCACCGCTGAGTACGCTGGAACTGGCTGCCGCGATCAAGGTGACAAGGCGTCAACTGGAGCGTTTGTTTCGCATGCACCTGGATGCAACACCGAGTGGTTTCTATCTCGGGTTACGGCTGGACAAGGCGCGCCAGCTGTTGGCCCAGACCGACATGTCGGTGACTGAAGTCAGCCTTGCGTGCGGGTTTGAACTGCCATCCTATTTCACGCGGCGCTACAAGCTGAGGTTTGGACGGTGCCCGCGGGAAGAGCGACGGCCCAGCGGTACAAAGTGAGCTTCAATCCAGTTCACGCTCGAGAATGGCCCTTAGCTTTTCGCGATTCCTTGCTTGCAGATCCTCGCGAAGCGGGGCGAACCCCGCTGCATTGAAGCGTGCACCGAGGTGATCGAATATCAGGTTCAACTTTCTGGTGGGCTCGACCGGGTCGGTAATGCAGTAGGCGTAAAACAGGATCGCAACCGGGACCTGGTCCCCCTCATGGTCCATTTCGATACTGAGATGTGAAGAGGCGTTCATGACGGTGAAGGTACGCGTACCTGCCGACTGCAGAGCGGCTTGAACATTTTCGTCGAGGCTCTTGAACCAAGGCCCTTTTTCGCGAGGCGGGGGTAGAAAGCCACTGTACACATCGCTTAATGCAAGCAAGTGCGGCTCATACACAATGGTTTTATGTGTATGTTCGAGCAGGGTGAATTTCAATGATTGCAAGGTGGCGATAGCGACAGTGAACCATTGCTGAGGCTGGGTTTCCATCGAGTATTTTTCATTGGCTACTGCTTGCGAATAACGCAGGCATAGCTGCAAATCTTCCCATGTATCGAGTGTCAGCCAGGGCGCAGGCTTGATGCTTAGCCGCTCCTCGAATATTCGGGTGTCCAGGCTCGTATCGTCCATGTGGCATTGCTCCTTGATGGATGCAGATGACCAGAACCGGGTACCAGCGCGCTCTGGTACCCGGCCTCGCTAATCAGATAGCGAGAAACGCGCCGAGGTCGCCTTTGATCTTCTCATTCACAAGGTCACGTGCAGCGTCGAAGTGACGAACGCTGAACGTGCCTTGTTGCGAAGCGCGATAGACGCGGGTAGAGGTTTTGTCGACCTTGCGGGTCAGGGCGCCTTCACGCTCGACTTTCGAGTCGTAGCTGGCCTGGAAGCTGGTCATGTGCATCGCGGGCAGGCCTTGTGGCGTCATTTCGCACTGGGCGACCACGAAGTTGCTCGATTTGCCGGTTTCGCTATGGCTGTGCTTTTCCAGGTGCGCCTTGACTTCCGGTTTCTGCACGACAATTTGCAGAACACGGCGGGCGCAGGCGGCGCGACGAGGGTCCGCGGAGACGCTGATGGTGACGGACTTGGTGATCAGCTCTGCCAGGGTCAGGTTGTCCTCATCAATGGCATCTTCGGCATGTGCTGCGCCCGTCATGGTCCAGCCGAACTTGATCAGGCCATCGTTGTAGAAGTTGTACCACTCGCGCTGCTGGGTCTCCTTGTCGAACTTCTTGTTGGCCAGTTCGGTCATCAAGCGCATGCCGGCCAGGATGTCTTCTGCAATGTTGGCAGGCACATTGTCAGCGAAGATGCAGATGGTCTGGCCGGTAGCGGCTACGCGCTCTTGACCCTCTTTGCGGATTTTTTCCATTTCAACTTTGATGTCAGCCACTTTGTAATTCCTTGATAGTTGTGAGTTCCAAGACACACATGGTGAGCACGTGGTCTGGGGGCACTATCGAGCAATTACGCAGGGGGCATCAGCGGCATGTTGTTCCTCTGGAGTTGATCCTTCACTCGCGCGTGCTGATCAATCTTCGGGTGCCGGCTCGTCACTGTTTTGCGAGCCCAGGCTGCGCAAATACTCCGCCCGCTCATCGCTGCGCTGTGCAATGCAGCTGTTCCAGGCGATCTGGTAGGCGTTGCTGCCGGGTTGTTCAGCATGGGTTTCGACCTTGCAGTCTGCATCGCGCAGTTGGCTCCAGACTTTCTCGGCTGCCTCTATTCGCGACATCAGGCCAGCCTCGTCGCCAAACTGATCACGCATGCGCTCGATCAGTTCGTCGTAGGCCGACTGCAGCTCACGCTCGGCGACCTGCTTGTTGAATGCTGCACAGGCGAACGTTTGCTGGTCGGTCTCCACATTGTCGCAAGGTGTGCTTTCTTCCTCATCGGCCTGGGCCCCGCTCACGATGGCCAGCAGCACCAGCCATGCCATTGATTTCATCCGTTTTCTCCTCAACAGGCTGTCGAATCGCAGGGATTCTCGCTCAGCCAGAGGTCAGGTGGTAGCTCCCTGACCAAATGTTCATGTACCGGTCGCAAATGTCGTTATCGAGACTGTCTCTCATCCCCGGAACACGCGCCAGACGCGCTCTTGTCGCGCATTGACGCTTTCGGCAAACCCCCTGTCGTTTTTGCACCGGGGCGCCTCGGGGCACAGGCATATGCTGGCCTCAAAGCGCCGGCAGAAGGTTTGGCGCGACCCAACTCTATAAAAGGGGACAGCCTGATGAGCCCAGCCGAACTACACGCCGACAGCATCGTCATCGATGGCCTGATCATCGCCAAATGGAACCGCGAGCTGTTCGAAGACATGCGCAAAGGCGGCCTCACTGCGGCCAACTGCACGGTGTCGGTCTGGGAAGGGTTCAAGGCTACCGTCGACAACATCGCGTCCA
The DNA here is from genome assembly GCF_021283545.2 of Pseudomonas alloputida. Taxonomy (NCBI): domain Bacteria; kingdom Pseudomonadati; phylum Pseudomonadota; class Gammaproteobacteria; order Pseudomonadales; family Pseudomonadaceae; genus Pseudomonas; species Pseudomonas alloputida. The sequence continues at coordinate 331,318 of NZ_CP128540.1, forward strand.
GCCAGAAGCTGATCCGCGACAACAGCGACCTGGTGATGCCGGTGCGCACCACCGCCGACATCCGCAAGGCCAAGGAGCTGGGCAAGACCGGCATCCTCTTCGGCTTCCAGAACGCCCATGCGTTCGAGGACCAGATCGCTTATGTGGACGTGTTCAAGCAGCTGGGCGTGGGCATCGTGCAGATGTGCTACAACACCCAGAACCTGGTGGGCACCGGCTGCTACGAGCGTGACGGCGGGCTGTCCGGCTTCGGTCGCGAGATCGTTGCCGAGATGAACCGTGTCGGCATCATGTGCGACCTGTCCCACGTCGGCTCCAAGACTTCCGAAGAAGTCATCCTCGAATCGAAAAAGCCGGTGTGCTACTCGCACTGCCTGCCCTCGGGCCTGAAAGAGCACCCGCGCAACAAGTCGGACGAAGAGCTGAAGTTCATCGCCGATCACGGCGGTTTCGTCGGCGTCACCATGTTCGCGCCGTTCCTGGCCAAAGGCATTGACTCGACCATCGATGACTACGCCGAGGCCATCGAGTACACCATGAACATCGTCGGTGAAGACGCCATCGGTATCGGTACCGACTTCACCCAGGGTCACGGCCAGGACTTCTTCGAATACCTGACCCATGACAAGGGCTACGCCCGCCGTCTGACCAACTTCGGCAAGATCATCAACCCGCTGGGCATTCGCACCGTCGGCGAATTCCCCAACCTCACCGAGACCTTGCTCAAACGCGGCCATTCCGAGCGCGTGGTGCGCAAGATCATGGGCGAGAACTGGGTAAACGTCCTCAAGGATGTCTGGGGCGAGTAAGCCGCTCTCCAAGCCTGATAGCCCCTGCCAGCAACGCCGGGGCACCCACAAAAAATTTTATGGAGTTGAGTTTCCATGGCCAAAATCGCCCCGCAATTGCCAATCGAAGTCGACAGCGAGACCGGTGTCTGGACCAGCGACGCCTTGCCGATGCTGTATGTGCCTCGGCATTTCTTCGTCAATAACCATATGGGTATCGAGGAAGTGCTGGGCGCCGACGCCTATGCCGAGATCCTCTACAAGGCTGGCTACAAGTCCGCCTGGCACTGGTGTGAAAAAGAGGCCGAGTGCCATGGCCTGGAAGGCGTGGCGGTGTTCGAGCACTACATGAAGCGCCTGAGCCAGCGTGGCTGGGGCCTGTTCGAGATCCAGGATATCGACCTGGATAAAGGTACCTGCAGCGTCAAGCTCAAGCACTCTGCGTTCGTGTACGTCTATGGCAAGTGCGGCCGCAAGGTCGACTACATGTTCACCGGCTGGTTCGCTGGCGCGATGGACCAGATTCTCGCTGCCCGCGGCAGCAAGATCCGCACCGTGGCCGAGCAGGTCTATGGCGGGTCGGAAGAAGGCCACGAAGATGGCCTGTTCGTTACAAAGCCGTTGTAAGCCGGAGATAGCGTCATGGCATTCGAAGCAATGTTCCAGCCGATCCAGATCGGCAAACTGACCATCCGCAACCGTGTGCTCAGCACCGCGCATGCCGAGGTCTACGCCACTGACGGCGGCATGACGACCGACCGCTATGTGAAGTACTACGAAGAGAAGGCCAAGGGCGGCATCGGCCTGGCCATCTGTGGCGGCTCGTCGGTGGTGGCCATCGACAGCCCGCAGGAATGGTGGGCATCGGTCAACCTGTCGACCGACCGCATCATCCCGCACTTCCAGAACCTTGCCGACGCCATGCACAAGCATGGCGCCAAGATCATGATCCAGATTACCCACATGGGCCGTCGCTCGCGCTGGGACGGCTTCAACTGGCCGACGCTGATGTCGCCATCGGGCATTCGCGAACCTGTGCACCGCGCCACCTGCAAAACCATCGAGGTGGAAGAGATCTGGCGGGTAATCGGCAACTACGCGCAGGCTGCGCGTCGCGCCAAAGAGGGCGGCCTGGACGGCGTGGAATTGTCGGCAGTGCACCAGCACATGATCGACCAGTTCTGGAGCCCACGGGTCAACAAGCGTACCGACGAATGGGGCGGCACCTTTGAAGGCCGCATGAAATTCGGCCTTGAAGTATTGAAAGCCGTACGCGCCGAAGTGGGTGACGACTTCTGCGTGGGCATGCGTATCTGCGGTGACGAGTTCCACCCTGATGGCCTCAGCCACGAGGACATGAAGCAGATCGCTGCCTACTACGACGCCACTGGCATGCTCGACTTCATCGGCGTGGTCGGCTCGGGTTGCGATACTCATAACACCTTGGCCAACGTCATCCCCAACATGAGCTACCCGCCGGAGCCGTTCCTGCACCTGGCAGCCGGTATCAAGGAGGTGGTCAAGGTCCCGGTGCTGCACGCGCAGAACATCAAAGACCCGAACCAGGCCACGCGCATCCTTGAAGGCGGCTACGTGGACATGGTCGGCATGACCCGTGCGCACATGGCCGACCCGCACCTGATCGCCAAGATCAAGATGGGCCAGATCGACCAGATCAAGCAGTGCGTCGGTGCCAACTACTGCATCGACCGCCAGTACCAGGGCCTGGATGTGCTGTGCATCCAGAACGCCGCGACCTCCCGTGAGTACATGGGTGTGCCGCACATCATCGAGAAGACCACCGGCGTCAAGCGCAAGGTGGTGGTGGTTGGCGCAGGCCCTGCCGGCATGGAAGCGGCCCGCGTGGCTGCTGAACGCGGCCACGACGTGACCCTGTTCGAGAAGAGGGACCAGATTGGCGGGCAGATCACCATTGCCGCCAAGGCCCCGCAGCGTGACCAGATTGCCGGTATCACCCGCTGGTACCAGCTTGAGCTGGCTCGCCTGAAAGTTGACTTGCGCCTGGGCACTGCCGCTGATGTGGCCGCCATCCAGGACCTGCGCCCGGACGTCATCGTGCTGGCCGTAGGTGGGCACTCGTTCCTGGAGCAGAACGAGCACTGGGGCGCCGCTGAAGGGCTGGTGGTCAGCAGCTGGGATGTGCTCGATGGCAAGGTAGCGCCGGGCAAGAACGTGCTGGTGTACGACACCATCTGCGAATTCACCGGTATGTCGGTCGCTGACTTCATCGCTGACAAGGGCAGCCAGGTCGAGATCGTCACCGACGACATCAAGCCAGGCGTGGCCATGGGCGGTACCACCTTCCCCACCTACTACCGCAGCATGTACCCCAAAGAAGTGATCATGACCGGCGACATGATGCTGGAAAAGGTCTACCGCGAAGGCGACAAGCTGGTGGCGGTACTGGAGAACGAATACACCGGCGCCAAGGAAGAGCGCGTGGTCGATCAAGTCGTGGTTGAGAACGGCGTGCGCCCTGACGAAGAGCTGTACTACGCGCTCAAGGAAGGTTCGCGCAACAAGGGCCAGATCGACGTGGAGGCGCTGTTCGCCATCAAGCCACAGCCGATCCTCAGCCAGCCGGGCGAAGGCTACCTGCTGTACCGCATCGGCGACTGCGTGGCCCAGCGCAACGTGCATGCGGCGATCTACGACGCCTTGCGCCTGTGCAAGGACTTCTGATCGTTAACAGTCGCCGCCATCGGGCGCGATCCCTGTAGGAGCGGGTTTACCCGCGAATGCGTCAGCACTGACAACACTGTTGCCTGACCGGACGCATTCGCGGGTGAACCCGCTCTTACATGGGGCCAGTCTCGCCCTCTGGTCGGCGCAAGAATCCAGCTGTTTGTGGGAGCCTCCCATGTTGAACACCCTTCTACCCATCCTGCTGTTCGCTGCCCTTGGCCTGGCAGTGCTCGGTGCCTTGCGCCGGGTGCGCATGTGGCGCCGTGGCCGGCCGTCCAAGGTCAACCTGATCGGCGGCCTGCTGGCCATGCCGCGCCGCTACCTGGTGGACCTGCACCACGTGGTTGAGCGCGACAAATACATGTCCAAGACCCACGTGGCCACTGCGGGCGGCTTTGTGCTGTCTGCTGTCCTGGCCATTCTGGTGCATGGTTTTGGCCTGCAGAGCAAGATCCTCGGCTACGCACTGCTGATCGCCACGGTGATCATGTTCACCGGTGCCATCTTTGTCTTCAAACGCCGCCTCAACCCGCCCTCTCGCCTGTCCAAGGGCCCGTGGATGCGCCTGCCGAAGAGTTTGCTGGCGTTCGCCGTGAGCTTCTTCATTGCCACCCTGCCGGTCGCCGGAATCCTGCCGGCCAACACCGGTGGTTGGGTGATGGTCGCCATTCTGGGCCTGGGCGTGCTGTGGGGTGTGTCGGAGCTGTTCTTTGGCATGACCTGGGGCGGCCCGATGAAGCACGCCTTCGCCGGTGCCTTGCACCTGGCCTGGCACCGCCGTGCCGAACGCTTCGGCGGCGGCCGCTCCACCGGCCTCAAGCCGCTGGACCTGGAAGACCCGAACGCGCCCCTTGGCGTGGAAAAGCCGGTGGACTTCACCTGGAACCAGCTGCTGGGCTTCGATGCCTGCGTGCAGTGCGGTAAATGTGAAGCCATGTGCCCGGCCTTTGCCGCTGGCCAGCCGTTGAACCCGAAAAAACTCATCCAGGACATGGTCATCGGCCTTGCCGGTGGCACTGACGCGCAATTCGCCGGTAGCCCATACCCTGGCAAACCAATCGGCGAACACGGTGGCAATCCACACCAGCCGATCGTCAATGGCCTGGTCGACGCCGAGACGCTGTGGTCCTGCACCACCTGCCGTGCCTGCGTCGAGGAGTGCCCGATGATGATCGAGCACGTCGATGCCATCGTCGACATGCGCCGCCACCTCACCCTGGAAAAGGGCGCCACCCCGAACAAGGGCGCCGAGGTGCTGGACAACCTGATCGCCACCGACAACCCCGGCGGCTTCGCCCCCGGCGGGCGCATGAACTGGGCTGCCGACCTTAACCTGCAGCTGCTGTCTGAAGTGAAAGTGACCGAAGTGTTGTTCTGGGTCGGTGATGGTGCCTTCGACATGCGTAACCAGCGTACTTTGCGTTCGTTTGTCAAAGTATTGAAAGCCTCGGGTGTGGACTTCGCCGTACTCGGCCTGGAAGAGCGCGACAGCGGCGACGTGGCGCGCCGCCTGGGCGATGAGGCAACCTTCCAGCAACTGGCCAAGCGCAACATCCAGACCCTGGCCAAGTACAAGTTCCAGCGCATCGTCACCTGCGATCCGCACAGCTTCCATGTGCTGAAGAACGAATACGGCGCCCTGGGCGGTGACTACCAGGTGCAGCACCACAGCACCTACATCGCCGAACTGATCGCGGCCAAGAAGCTCAACCTGGGCCAGCACAAGGGCGGCAGCGTCACCTACCACGATCCGTGCTACCTGGGCCGCTACAACGGCGAGTACGAAGCCCCGCGCGAAGTGCTCAAGGCGCTGGGTATCGAGGTGCGCGAGATGCAACGCTCGGGCTTCCGTTCCCGTTGCTGCGGTGGTGGTGGCGGTGCGCCGATCACTGACATTCCTGGCAAGCAGCGTATTCCCGATATGCGCATGGACGACATCCGTGAGACCGAGGCCGAGCTGGTAGCCGTGGGTTGCCCGCAGTGCACCGCCATGCTTGAAGGCGTGGTCGAGCCGCGCCCACAGATCAAGGACTTGGCCGAACTGGTGGCCGACGTGCTGATCGAGGAGGACGCATCCACTGTCCCAAAGCCGCAAACGGCTAAACGTGAACCTGCGGAGGTGCACTGATGAGCGACATTATCCGCCGCGATCCACGCGCCGAGTGGATCGCCCGTAACCGTCTGCACCCGCTGCATGCCGCGATGCAGACGCAACAGACCAGCTGGATGGGGCCCAACGGCATCATCCGCAAGAACCCACATGCGATTGCCGCAGGCTTTGTCGGCCCGGCCGGCATCAAGCGCATCGACCGCAGCGGCGCCCAGCAGGGCACCGGCGCGGGCGGGCGGCGCACGGCAGCAGCCGAGGTCAAGTTGCCACTGCACCAGGTGGCGACGCCGGCGTTCTACATTGCCGTCGTGCCTGACATGGTTGGCGGCCGCCTGAGCAGCCACGACCGCGACCTGCTTGGCCTGGCCCACAGCCTGGCCGGCAGCGACGGCGCGGTGCTGGCCGTGGTGTTCAACGAGCACAAGGAAAGCAACTTTTCCACAGCCGGTGTCGATCGGCTGCTGGTTATCGAAGGCGAGGCCTTTGAAGGTTATGCACCGGAGCAACTGGTGCAAGGCCTGCGGGCTGTGGATAACCAGTTCGCGCCGCGCCACTGGCTGCTGCCCGACAGCCGCACCGGTGGCGGGGAACTGGGTCGGCGCCTGGGTGCCGCGCTGGGCGAGCGCCCGGCAACCCGGGTATGGCAGGTCAAGGACGGCCAGTGTATCGGCCGCGCCGGCGCCGGCCAGCAAGACCTGCAACGCACTGTGCCGCGCCTGATCCTGGCGGCTGCCGAGTGCGCCGAGCCGGTCAGCGAAACCCTTCACGAAGCGCTGCCGGTGGAGTTGTCAACAAGCGTGGTGCGCAGCCTGCCGCGCATCGAAGACCTTGGCTCGGTGGCCGTCGACCCGGCCACCATTGCCATGGCCGAAGCGGAGTTCATCGTCTCGGGCGGCAACGGTGTCAAGGACTGGGACCTGTACCACAAGGCCACCGCAGCCCTCGGCGCTACCGAAGGTGCCTCGCGGGTGGCAGTGGACGATGGCTTCATGCCGCGCAACCGCCAGGTGGGGGCTACCGGTACCTGGGTTACCGCGCGTGTCTATGTGGCTGTGGGTATCTCGGGTGCGATCCAGCACCTGCAGGGTATCGGTGCCTGCGACAAGGTGGTGGCGATCAACATGGATCCGGGCTGCGACATGATCAAACGGGCTGACCTGTCGGTGATTGGCGACAGTTCGGCGATTCTCAAGGCGCTGATCGAGGCTGTGGACAACTACCGCAGCGGCAGCCAGCGCGACGCGGCATAAGGGCACGAGCATGAGTACGAAAGTGATCAGCCTGGTTTCCATTGGTGCCCACCCCAGCTCCGGCCGCGCCCGCCGCGCCGAGCAGGATGCCCGTGCCGTGGAGCTGGGTTTGCAGCTGGCTGGGGATAACTTGCAGGTGGTGCATGCGGGCAATCCACAGGAAGAGGCCTTGCGCGCTTACCTGGGCATGGGCCTGGACCACCTCGACGTGCTGGAGCAACCGGCCGGGGCCGATGTGCTGGGCGTGCTGGGCGATTATCTGCGCGACGCCGGGGCCCAACTGGTGCTGACCGGCAGCCAGGCCGAGACTGGCGAGGGGTCGGGCATGTTGCCGTTCCTGCTGGCCGAAAAGCTCGGCTGGCCGCTGATTGTCGGGTTGGCCGAAGTGGAGTCGATCGACAACGGTACCGCGCAGGTGTTGCAGGCTCTGCCGCGTGGCCAGAGGCGTCGCTTGAAGGTGCGTCTGCCATTGCTGGCGACTGTGGATAACGCGGCGCCCAAACCGCGCCAGAGCGCTTTTGGGCCTGCGCGCCGGGGGGTACTGGCGGCGCGTAACGTGGCCATTGTCGAAGATGAGCTGTTGGCTGAAGCCGAGCTGCAACCGGCCCGTCCACGGCCCAAGCGCTTGAAGGTGATCAAGGCCAAGAGTGGCGCCGACCGCATGAAGGCCGCGACGGCCAAGGCCAGTGGCGGTGGTGGCAAGGTGCTGAAGGACGTTTCGCCGCAGGAAGGCGCTGAGGCGATCCTCAAGCTGCTGGTGGAAGAGGGTGTCCTGCGCTGAAGCAGGAGGGCTAGAGGTCTCTTTTTGGGAGCGTCCCGGCAAGGGCGCTCTCCTCATTCAGTGCTCAGCATCGAGCGAGCACATTTGCCCACCAAATCTGTTCGCCAAGGTGTGGATAAAGTGTTTGTGCCTGTCTACAGGCCTTTTGTGACAGGCTCTCCAAGGTTTTGATCAAAAAACGATCATGCACGCTTCCAGTCTTCGTCTGTGCGTATGTCAGCATTTTGCTGATTTTGCCCACAATCGCTGTTAGCCGGTCTGTGGATAATCTGTTCGGTTACGGCTGCAGGCTGCGTCGTTGAAGGTGTGGAGGGGTTTGTTCAAAAAATGATCAGTTTCGCTCAGATCCTACTCGATTCTTGAAAATCAGGGCCTTGAGCCGTTTATCCACAGCCCGATTGCAAAAAATTGCTTGGTTGCTCACAAAGTCTGTTGGTGTCTCTGTGGACAAGGTGTATGAACTCCGCTGTAGCCCAGTGATAATGCGGGCTCGGCCAATATGATCAAATAATGATCAGTATGCGGCCTGGCATTTTTGCCAGTACGCAAGCACACGATCGCTCATTACCCTGTCCACATCGTGCAAGTAGTGTGGATAACCATGACGACATGCCTGCTTGACATCGACCAGCAGCAATCGGTATTGGGTGCGGGATATCACGAGCCTCGCGCCTACTCGCCGTACGGTGGCATGCGTGTAGTCCCGGTATCAGCGCTGGCTTTCTGTGGCCAGCACCTGGATCCGTTGACAGGTAGCTATCCATTGGGCAATGGCCATCGCTTCTACCGCCCGAGCCTCAGGCGCTTCATAAGCCCTGACGTGCTAAGCCCGTTCGGAAAGGGGGGGCTCAATGCTTACGCCTACTGCCAAGGTGACCCTGTCAACTTTGCTGACCCTAGTGGTCGTTTCCCCGCAATCATCGCGCCAGTCCGAAACCTTGTCACGGGAGTGATCAATCTAGGTATAAGTGCCGTGAAAATGTACCGGAACTACCGTACAGGGCGAGACTTCGCCCTCAATAGTGGTTACCCGGCGAGCCGCTCAGGGGTTTTCACATACGGCACGTCCGAGCATGCGGTCGCACGATGGTCTGTAGCGGATAAGGTGGTGTCGGCCGCTGGAGGCATCAGCGCTTCATTGAGTATTGGTACGGCTACCGCGCGGTTGATTACACCGGAATCCGAGGTGTTGGCCTGGGTTGATTTTGGGGTGGCCTCATTCGCCACAGTTTTGTCAGCTTATGAGCTTTACGGATTGGCAACGTCGTCTGCCGAGCGGCGCTATCCCATACAGCCGGTGGCTTATGAGATACGTACGGGAGTACAGCCTTGAGATGCAGTGGTGTGAAAGCGCCATGCTTCGGTCTGCTGCCGAAGCATGGCGGGTGCATCAGTTACTACTGCGCCTGCACTTCTTTCAGGTATGGCGCCGGCTCTGCCCCCAGGTTGTTCAGCACGCGCCCGCTGTACCAGTCAATGAAGTTCACCACACCAAACTCGTAAGTCTTCGAATACGGGCCCGGCTGGTACGCCGTGGAGTTGATCCCACGCTGGTTCTCTTCGGCCAGACGGCGGTCCTGGTCGTTGGTGGCGTCCCACACCTTGCGCATGTTCTCGGGGTTGTAGTCCACACCTTCCACGGCATCCTTGTGCACCAGCCACTTGGTGGTGACCATGGTTTCCTGGGCGCTGATCGGCCACACGGTGAACACGATCATGTGGTCGCCCATGCAGTGGTTCCACGAGTGCGGCAGGTGCAGGATGCGCATCGAGCCAAGGTCTGGGTTCTTGATGCGACCCATCAGCTTCTGGCAGGCCTGCTTGCCGTCCATGGTCATCGACACGGTGCCCTTGAGCAGCGGCATGCGCACGATGCGGTTACGCAGGCCGTGGCTCTTGTGCAGGTACGGGATCTTCTCGGCTTCCCAGGCAGCGGCGGAGGCGGCCACATGGTCCTTGAATTCCTGGCTGGCGCGCGGGTCGTTGGTGTCGTCCCACTCCAGCAGGGTTTGCAGCAGTTCCGGGTGCGAACCGTTGCAGTGGTAGCACTCGCGGTTGTTTTCCAGCACCAGTTTCCAGTTGGCCTTTTCCATCAAGGTAGTTTGCACCGCCACCTTGGTGTTCTCCATGTCGTACGGTTCCATGTAATGGTCCAGGGTGGCCAGGAACTCGTCGATGGCAGGCGGGTTTTCCGCCAGGCTGATGAAGATGTAGCCGCCGGCCACCTTCACGTTCACGGGCTTGAGGCCGTACTGGTTCATATCGAAGTCAGCACCCATCTCGGTGCCGGCGAACAGCAGGCGGCCGTCCAGCTCGTAAGTCCACTGGTGATATGGGCACACCAGTTTGGCCACCTTGCCTTTCTCGCTGACGCACAGGCGCGAACCGCGGTGGCGGCAGACGTTGTGGAAGGCATGCACCTTGCCTTCGGCACCGCGCACCACAATGATCGGATTCTTGCCGATCTGCAGGGTGATGTAGTTGCCCTTGGCCGGGATCTCGCAGGTCATGCCGGCGATCAACCATTCTTTATGGAAGATCTCCTGCATGTCGATCTGGAACAGACGCTCGTCGGTGTAGAAAGGCTGGGGCAGCGAGTAGGTGCGCTCGCGGGTCTGCAACATCTCGGCGGTAGCCTTGCGTGCGGGTTCAAGTGGATCGCCCAGGCTCAGGGTTGCGGTGACGTCCATCGTGTATTCCTCGGGGCCGTATGCGGCCGGCAAAAGGTGGCTAATCGTTGTTGTGGTGCCGCAAGGCTGCTTCAGATAAAACAGCTAGTTCTTTTGCCGTGGAGTGTGCGTCCGAAGACGCCGCGAACCGTATCCATGGGCGACATGGCCGATTTGAATAACGACGCGCCAGCCCTTGTGCCACGGGGCTGGTCGCGATAAGCACGTCGATGTCGCAGGCAGGAATGTGCGTCGTCTTCAGCTTGCGCATTATCGATGCCATGAAAAGGGCCATAGTCGGCCGCTGGAGATGAACATGTCCGATACCTTCCTCAATCCGGTCACTACCCAGACCTGGGCCAATGGCCGCCACATTGTGCGCTGCGTCAAGGTCATCCAGGAGACCTGGGACGTGCGCACCTTCTGCTTCATGGCCGACCAGCCGATCATGTTCTTCTTCAAGCCAGGGCAGTTCGTTACCCTGGAGCTGGAGATCGAAGGCAAGCCCGTGATGCGGTCCTACACCATCTCCAGTTCGCCGTCAGTGCCCTACAGCTTCTCGATCACCGTCAAGCGCGTGCCGGGTGGCCTGGTGTCGAACTTCCTGCATGACACCATGCACGAAGGCGCCGAGCTGCCGGTGCACGGCCCGGTGGGGCTGTTCAACGCCATCGACTTCCCTGCTGGCAAGGTGCTGTACCTGTCGGGCGGCGTCGGTATTACCCCAGTGATGTCGATGGCGCGCTGGTTCTACGACACCAATGCCAACGTCGACATGGTGTTCGTCCACAGCGCCCGTTCGCCGAAAGACATCATCTACCACCGCGAGCTGGAACAGATGGCGTCGCGCATCCCCAACTTCAGCCTGCACATCATTTGCGAGAAGCACGGGCTGGGTGAGCCGTGGGCGGGTTACCGCGGTTACCTGAACCAGCGGCTAATGGAGTTGATTGCGCCCGACTACATGGAGCGCGTTGTGTTCTGCTGCGGCCCGACGCCGTACATGACGGCGGTCAAGCGCATGCTTGAAGCGGTCGGCTTCGACATGAAGAATTATCACGAAGAGTCGTTCGGTGCCACGCCGCCAGAAGCCAAGGCTGATGCGGTGGAGCACGCCGAGCAGGCAGCCGATGCGCCTGAGCTGGATGTTTCCGACCTCAACCTGGTGGAGTTCATCGGCAGCGAGAAGAGCATCCGCATCGCCCCGGGCGAGACCGTGCATGCGGCGGCAGCCAAGGTTGGCCTGATGATCCCGAAAGCCTGCGGCATGGGTATCTGCGGCACCTGCAAGGTGCTCAAACTGGGCGGCGAGGTGGAAATGGAGCACAACGGCGGGATTACCGAAGAGGACGAAGCCGAGGGCTACATCCTGTCGTGCTGCAGCGTGCCGAAAGGGGATGTGCGGATCGATTACTGATCCAGTGGCCAGTCTGGCTTCTTCGCGGGCACGCCCGCTCCCACAGGGTCATCGCTATCTTCAGGACTGCGGTGAACCTTGTGGGAGCGGGCGTGCCCGCGACTGCTTCTAGGTGCGGAACCGGGCTACCAGGCCATTGAGGTCTACCGCCAGGCGCGACAGCTCGGCACTCGCCGCGCTGGTCTGATGCGCCCCGGTAGCACTCTGCACCGACAGGTCGTTGATGTTCACCAGGTTGCGGTCCACTTCCCGCGCTACCTGGGCCTGCTCTTCCGCCGCACTGGCAATCACCAGGTTGCGCTCGTTGATCTGCGCCACCGCGCCGGCGATGGTGTCCAGTGCCATGCCCGCGCCACGGGCGATGTTCAGTGTCGACTCCGCACGCTCGGTGCTGGTGCGCATCGATTCTACCGCCTCTTCCGTACCGCCCTGGATGCTGCCGATCATGCGCTCGATTTCGCTGGTCGACTGTTGTGTACGATGGGCAAGTGCCCGCACTTCATCGGCGACCACGGCAAAACCACGGCCCGCTTCACCGGCCCGCGCGGCTTCGATGGCTGCGTTGAGCGCCAGCAGGTTGGTCTGGTCGGCCAGGCCACGGATCACGTCAAGCACCTTGCCAATGTCGCGCGACTGTTCTGCCAGGTGGGTAATCAGCTTGGCGGTGGCCTGCACATCACCACTCATGCGCTCGATCGCACCCACGGTTTCCATCACCAGGTCACGACCATCACCGGTGGAGCGGCTGGCTTCACTGGAGGCTTCTGAAGTGCTCACGGCATTGCGCGCCACTTCTTCCACCGCACTGGTCATTTCAGTGACTGCAGTGGCGGCCTGTTCAATCTCATTGTTCTGCTGCTGCAGGCCACGGGCACTTTCGTCGGTGACGGCATTCAACTCTTCTGCCGCCGAGGCCAGCTGGGTGGCGGAGCCGGCGATCTGCTGCAAGGTATCGCGCAGCTTGTCCTGCATGCGCGCCATGGCGCGCAACAGCCGGGCGGCTTCGTCGGTGCCCTCTGCGCGGATGACGTGGGTCAGGTCGCCGTCGGCGACTTGCTCGGCGCATTTGAGTGCTTCTTCGATCGGCTTGACGATACTGCGGGTCAGCAGGAAGGCACAGGCGAAGGTCAGTACGGTGGCGGCAACCAGCAGGCCGATCACCAGGGCGAAAGCGCCGGCATACTGGTTGGCGGCTTTTTCGTTGGTGGCGCGAGTCTGGTCAGTGTTGATGCGTACCAAGGTGTCCATGACCTTGTTGATCTGCTCGGAGTTGGCCAGCAGGTCGCGGTTGAGCAGGTCACGCAATTCATCCAGGCGATCGGCCTGGCTCAGTGTGCGCATGCGCGATTCCAGCTGGCGGTACTGGTTGAGCAACTGACCGTACTGGTCGAATGCTGCCTGTTCGTCGGCGGCGACGATCATTGGCAGGTAGGCCTGGCGTGCACGGTCGATCTGGCTGTTGCGCTGGTCCAGCATATCGAGGGTATCGCGTTGGGTTGCCGGCTCGCGGTTGAGCAGCAGGCGGTAGGAAAGCGTGCGCATGCGTAGGTTCAGCGCGGTGAGTTCGTCGAGGATCTTGATGCTGGGCACGCTGACTTGCTCGATGGCAACGCCCGCCTGGCGGATGTTACCCATCTGCACCAGAGAGAAGATACCAAGGCCGAGCATCAGCAGGCCGATGAGCGCGAAGCCGAGAAGCGCGCGGGGGGCGATATTCATGTTGCGTAGGGACATGGAGAGGAGGATCCAGGCAAGTGGGAAAAGAGCGACAAAATATGACTTGCCGGGCTATCGGTCGTGACTGGCCAGTCTTGAATGCGTCCGGGGAAAATGGTGCGACCGCGAACCTTTTCCTGACCGGCGGTTGATCCAGGTCGGAACAAGGGGTCGATTACCCTGTCAATCTGCGGGTTCGACACCTTATGAATCCGATATTTAATGGCGATAGGGCGCACTTTTCTTTATCGTGTGTGCCCCTCGCAACAACCTGAGATAGACCCATGCTGGAAGCTTCCCTGAATCAAATCGAGCAACTGGTCAGCGACCTGATGCAGAAAAACGCTCAACTCATCGAGCAGAACACCGCCCTTGGCCAGGAACTGGCCCAGGCCAAGGAAGAGAACGAAACCCTGCAGCTGTCGCTGATGGAGCAGGAAGAGAAGAACGGCGCTACCGCAGCACGCATCCAGGCCTTGGTCGAGCGCGCCAGCGCGGGCGTTGTTGGCGCATGAGACTGCAGGAGCAGCCGATCAATGTCGTGTCGATCCTCGGCATCGACTATTCGATCAAGGCGCCCGAAGGCCAGGAAGAAACCCTGGCCCAGGCGGTACGGATGCTCAACAAAGCCCTTAACGAGACCAAGCGTCAGTACCCGACCTTGATCGGTGACAAACTGCTGGTGCTGGCTGCCCTTAACCTGTGCTCCAAGCAGGTTGAGCTGCAGAAGGAGCATCAGCAGACCCTTGCGCGAACTCAAGCGCAGATCGACGCCACGGTGGATGCCATCGTGCGGACCATCGCTGAGCAATAAGCCCCGTACACCGTCCCCCCGTAGGAGCGGGTTCACCCGCGAATGCGTCAGTGGCTTCAACACCGCATTCGCGGGTAAACCCGCTCCTACAGGGTGCATCTGATTGCTTCAGATCACTGGATTAACTGGATACGCAAGTGTATACACTTTCCGCAAAACAATAATGTGCGGGGAGTAGGGGCATGCGTATCTGGCGTAAGAGCATCCAGTTGCAATTGATCACCAGCATGGGCGCTGCCCTGCTGGCGAGCATCCTGGTGGTGGTCATTATCTTCACTGTGGCGCTGAACCGCCTCACCGACCGCTACCTGGTCGACACTGCCCTGCCAGCCAGCATCGAGGCTATCCGCAATGACATCGAGCGCATGCTGGGCCAACCGTTGGTTGCTGCCGCGGACATTGCCGGTAACACCCTGCTGCGCGACTGGCTTGCTGCCGGTGAAGATCCCGCGCAGGCACCCCAATTCATCGAATACCTGACCGCCGCCAAACAGCGCAACCACGCCTTTACTACGCTGTTCGCCTCGACCGAAACCGGCCATTACTACAACGAGAACGGCCTGGACCGCACCCTCAGCCGCAGCAACCCCAAGGACAAGTGGTTTTACGGTTACATCGACAGCGGCGCCGAACGGTTCATCAACATCGACATCGATGGTGCCACCGGCGAACTGGCTCTGTTCATCGACTATCGCGTGGAAAAGGAAGGCAAGCTGGTGGGTGTGGCCGGCATGGGCCTGCGCATGACCGAGTTATCGAAGCTGATCCACGACTTCAGCTTTGGCGAGCACGGCAAGGTGTTCCTGGTGCGCAACGATGGCCTGATCCAGGTGCATCCCGATGCTGCCTTCAGTGGCAAGCGCCAGCTTGCCGAGCAGCTTGGCGCGGACGCGGCCAAAGGCGTCATGACCGGAGGCGAGAGCCTGCGTAGCAGCCGCTTCAGCCGTGACGGTGAGCGCTACCTGGCGCTGGGCCTGCCGCTGCGCGACCTCAACTGGACCCTTGTGGCCGAAGTGCCAGAGTCGGAAATTTACGCGCAAATGCATCAGGCCGTCTGGCTGACCAGCCTGATCGGTGGCGCCGTCGCGTTGGTGTCGCTGCTGTTGGTGGTACTGCTGGCGCGTGGCCTGGTGCGGCCGATCCGCCGCGTTACCGCCGCATTGGTTCAGATTGGCAGTGGAGCGGGTGATCTCAGCCACCGCCTGGACGATTCGCGTCAGGATGAGCTGGGTGACCTGGCCCGTGGTTTCAACCGCTTCCTGGACAGCCAACGCAGCCTGATCGGCGAGGTGTTGAGTACCTCCGAGCGGCTGCGACGGGCCGTGGAGCAGGTAACCCAGGTGGTGGACAACACCGCCGAGCGCTCCGGGCGCCAGCAGGAGATGACCGAAATGGTCGCCACTGCTGTACACGAGATGGGCCTGACCGTGCAGGACATCGCCCGCAATGCCGGCGATGCGGCCCAGGCGTCGCAGTCGGCACGAGACGAGGCGTTGCAGGCCCGCGAGGTGGTGCAACGATCCATTCGTGGCATCGAGGGCATGTCGGGCGACATCGGCAAGGCGGCCGATGCGGTCAGCCAGCTGGCCGACGAAGTCGCCTCGGTCGATGAAGTGCTCGCGGTAATCCGCAGCATTTCCGAGCAGACCAACCTGCTCGCGTTGAACGCTGCCATCGAGGCCGCGCGGGCAGGGGAGATGGGGCGCGGGTTCGCTGTGGTGGCCGATGAAGTACGTACGTTGGCCCGGCGCACACAGCTGTCCACCGATGAAGTGCAGCAGATGATCCAGCGCCTGAAGCTAGGTGCAGGTTCGGCGGTGAGTTCAATGCAGGCAGGGCAGCAGGCGACCGGCAGTGGCGTGGAATCGAGCCAGCGCACCGGGGCATCGCTAAGCGCGATTACCGACCAGGTAGAGCACATCAGCGACATGAACCATCAGGTGGCCACGGCTACCGAGGAGCAGTCGGCGGTGACCGAGGAAATCAACCGGACGGTGCAGGGGATTTCCGATTTGGCGCGTGAGACGGCGGCGGAGGTGCAAGGGTGCCGCGAGGAGTGCCAGGCGTTGCGTGGGTTGGCTGATGACCTGGCGCGGCAGATGGGTGGGTTCAGGCTCTAGATCGCAGGGGCCGCACGGCGGCCCCGGATCTCGCTCAGCCACCAATGATCGTGCGGATATCCGCCGCCAGCTCACGCACCCGCGCTTCTTCGGTATCCCACGAGCACATGAAGCGCGCGCCACCGCTGCCGATAAAGGTATAGAAGCGCCAGCCCTTGCCCCGCAGCGCCTCGATGGCGTGCTCTGGCATCTGCAGGAACACCCCGTTGGCCTCCACCGGGAACATCAGCTCTACCCCCGGCAGGTCACTGACCAGCGATGCCAGCAGTTGCGCGCAATGATTGGCGTGGTTGCCATGGCGTAACCATGCGCCATCTTCCAGCAGCCCGACCCAGGGCGCCGACAAGAAGCGCATCTTCGACGCCAGTTGCCCGGCCTGCTTGCAGCGATAATCGAAGTCTTCGGCAAGCTGGCGGTTGAAGAACAGAATCGCTTCGCCCACCGCCATGCCGTTCTTGGTGCCGCCAAAGCACAGCACATCCACACCGGCCTTCCAGGTCAGTTCGGCCGGGCTGCAGCCCAGGAACGCACAGGCATTGGTAAAGCGTGCGCCGTCCATGTGCAGGTTCAGGCCCAGCTCCTTGCAGGTGGCGCTGATCGCCTTCAGCTCGTCGGGGCGGTACACCGTGCCCACTTCGGTGGCCTGGGTAATGGTCACCACGCGCGGCTTGGGGTAGTGGATATCCTGGCGTTTGAGCGCCACTTCGCGGATCGACTGTGGCGTCAGCTTGCCGTTGACGCTGGCCGCCGTCAGCAGCTTGGAGCCGTTGGAGAAAAACTCCGGTGCACCGCATTCGTCGGTTTCGACGTGGGCGGTCTCGGAGCAGATCACGCTGTGATAGCTCTGGCACAGGGATGCCAGGGCCAGGGAGTTGGCCGCGGTGCCGTTGAAGGCAAAGAACACCTCGCAGTCGGTTTCGAACAGATTGCGGAAGTACTCCGATGCACGCTCGGTCCACTGGTCGTCGCCGTAGGCGCGGTCGTGGCCGCGGTTGGCTTTCTCCATCGCCACCCAGGCTTCGGGGCAGATACCGGAATAGTTGTCGCTGGCGAATTGTTGGCTCTTGTCTGTCATGGCACGGTCCTGTGAACGACGCAGATCAGCACTCTAAACCATCGATTCAGCACTTGCCTATACAACCCGTGCAGCGATTTCTGTTCATTACTGTGCCGGCCCCTTCGCGGGCGCGCCCGCCCCCACAATGGTCCTGCAAACGCCAATCACTGTAGGAGCGGGTTCACCCGCGAAAGGGCCAGCGCAAACAGCACAACAGCGAATGTCGTAAACGCGCCATTGCAAGGCGTGCGCAGGCATCTGACCCGGCCCCACCAGTCATAACATCGCCACAAAGGGCCACAGTGCCCCACGACAAAAAACGATCGCTGCCGGGAGATACACAATGTTCAGCAAGCAAGACCAGATCCAGGGTTACGACGATGCACTGCTGGCGGCGATGAATGCCGAAGAACAGCGCCAGGAAGATCACATCGAGCTGATCGCCTCGGAGAACTACACCAGCAAGCGCGTCATGCAGGCCCAAGGCAGCGGCCTGACCAACAAGTACGCCGAAGGCTACCCTGGCAAGCGTTACTACGGTGGCTGCGAGCACGTAGACAAGGTAGAAGCCCTGGCCATCGAGCGCGCCAAGCAGCTGTTCGGTGCCGACTACGCAAACGTCCAACCGCACTCCGGCTCGTCGGCCAACGGCGCGGTCTACCTGGCCCTGCTGCAAGCCGGTGACACCATCCTGGGCATGAGCCTGGCCCACGGCGGTCACCTGACCCACGGCGCCAAGGTGTCGTCCTCGGGCAAACTGTACAACGCAGTCCAGTACGGCATCGACACCAACACCGGCCTGATCGACTACGACGAAGTCGAGCGCCTGGCGGTCGAGCACAAGCCGAAAATGATCGTTGCCGGTTTCTCGGCCTACTCCAAGACCCTCGACTTCCCACGTTTCCGCGCCATCGCCGACAAGGTGGGCGCACTGCTGTTCGTCGACATGGCCCACGTTGCCGGCCTGGTTGCCGCTGGCCTGTACCCGAACCCGATCCCGTTCGCCGACGTGGTCACCACCACTACCCACAAGACCCTGCGCGGTCCGCGTGGCGGCCTGATCCTGGCCAAGTCGAACGAAGAGATCGAGAAAAAGCTGAACGCCGCTGTATTCCCGGGTGCCCAGGGTGGCCCGCTGATGCACGTGATCGCTGCCAAGGCAGTGTGCTTCAAGGAAGCGCTGGAGCCTGGATTCAAGGCCTACCAGCAGCAAGTGATCGAAAACGCCCAGGCCATGGCCCAGGTGTTCATCGACCGTGGCTACGATGTGGTTTCCGGTGGCACCGACAACCACCTGTTCCTGGTCAGCCTGATCCGTCAGGGCCTGACTGGCAAAGACGCCGACGCCGCCCTGGGTCGTGCGCATATCACCGTCAACAAGAACGCCGTGCCGAACGACCCGCAGTCGCCGTTCGTCACTTCGGGCCTGCGTATCGGCACCCCGGCCGTCACCACCCGCGGCTTCAAGGTCGCCCAGTGCGTGGCCCTGGCTGGCTGGATTTGCGACATCCTCGACAACCTCGGTGACGCAGACGTCGAAGCCGATGTGGCGAAGAACGTCGCGGCCCTGTGCGCAGATTTCCCTGTCTACCGCTGAGTGGAGTCACACACCATGCAACGTTACTCGGGCTTCGGCCTTTTCAAGCACTCCCTCAGCCACCACGAAAACTGGCAGCGCATGTGGCGCACGCCAACCCCTAAAAAGGTTTACGACGTGGTCATTGTCGGCGGTGGCGGCCATGGCCTGGCCACGGCCTACTACCTGGCCAAAGAGCACGGCATCACCAACGTCGCCGTGATCGAGAAGGGCTACCTGGGCGGCGGCAACACCGCCCGTAACACCACCATCGTGCGTTCCAACTACCTGTGGGACGAGTCGGCGCACCTGTACGAGCACGCCATGAAGCTGTGGGAGGGCCTGTCCCAGGACCTCAACTACAACGTGATGTTCTCCCAGCGCGGTGTTTACAACCTCTGCCACACCCTGCAGGACATGCGTGACTCCGAGCGTCGGGTCAGCGCCAACCGCCTCAACGGCGTGGATGGCGAGCTGCTGAACACTGCCCAGGTTGCGGCCGAAATCCCGTACCTGGACTGCTCGAAGAACACCCGCTACCCGATCCTCGGCGCCACCGTACAGCGCCGTGGTGGCGTTGCCCGTCACGATGCCGTGGCCTGGGGCTTCGCCCGCGCTGCCGACGCCCTGGGCGTCGACCTGATCCAGCAAACCGAAGTGATCGGCTTCCGCAAGGAAAACGGCGCGGTCATCGGTGTGGAAACCAACAAAGGCTTCATCGGCGCCAAGCGCGTCGGCGTGGTCACCGCCGGTAACTCCGGGCACATGGCCAAGCTGGCCGGCTTCCGCCTGCCGCTGGAATCGCACCCGCTGCAAGCGCTGGTATCCGAGCCGATCAAGCCGATCATCGACAGCGTGATCATGTCCAACGCCGTACACGGCTACATCAGCCAGTCCGACAAAGGCGACCTGGTGATCGGTGCCGGTATCGACGGCTGGGTCGGCTACGGCCAGCGCGGTTCGTACCCGGTGATCGAGCACACCCTGCAGGCCATCGTCGAGATGTTCCCCAACCTGTCGCGTGTTCGCATGAACCGCCAGTGGGGCGGCATCGTAGACACCTCGCCGGACGCCTGCCCGATCATCACCAAAACCCCGGTCAAGAACATGTTCTTCAACTGCGGTTGGGGTACTGGCGGCTTCAAGGCGACCCCGGGTTCGGGCAACGTCTTCGCCGCGAGCCTGGCCAAGGGCGAAATGCATCCACTGGCCGCGCCGTTCTCCATGGACCGTTTCTACAACGGCGCACTGATCGACGAACACGGCGCCGCCGCCGTCGCCCACTAACCGGAGACACCGTCATGTTGCATATTTTCTGTCCCCACTGCGGCGAGCTGCGCTCCGAAGAAGAGTTCCACGCCTCTGGCCAGGCGCACATTGCCCGCCCGCTGGACCCTAACGCCTGCTCCGACGAGGAGTGGGGTACCTACATGTTCTACCGTGACAACCCGCGCGGTATTCACCATGAACTGTGGGACCACGTTGCCGGCTGCCGCCAGTACTTCAACGTCACCCGTGACACCGTGACCTACGAAATTCTGGAAACCTACAAGATTGGCGAGAAGCCGCAAGTGACCGCCAGCGGCAAAGCCACCAGCGCCGCGTCGACCGTCAAAGGCCAAGGGGAAAAAGTATGAGCCAGACCTATCGCCTCGCCAGCGGCGGCCGTATCGACCGCAGCAAGGTCCTGAACTTCACCTTCAACGGCAAGACCTACCAGGGTTATGCCGGTGACAGCCTGGCCGCCGCGTTGCTGGCCAACGGCGTCGACATTGTCGGCCGTAGCTTCAAGTACTCGCGCCCACGCGGCATCATCGCCGCCGGTACCGAAGAGCCGAACGCCATCCTGCAGATCGGCTCCAGCGAAGCTACCCAGATCCCCAACGTGCGCGCCACCCAACAGGCACTGTACGCGGGCCTTGTCGCCACCAGCACCAACGGTTGGCCGAACGTCAACAACGACGTCATGGGCATCCTCGGCAAGGTTGGCGGCAGCATGATGCCGCCGGGCTTCTACTACAAAACCTTCATGTACCCCAAATCGTTCTGGATGACTTACGAGAAGTACATCCGTAAAGCCGCCGGCCTGGGCCGTGCGCCGCTGCAGAACGATCCTGACAGCTACGACTACATGAACCGGCACTGCGACGTGCTGATCGTCGGCGCCGGCCCTGCTGGCCTGGCTGCCGCACTGGCCGCTGCGCGCAGTGGTGCCCGCGTGATCCTGGCTGACGAGCAGGAAGAGTTCGGCGGCAGCCTGCTCGACACCCGCGAAACCCTCGACGGCAAGCCTGCTGCCGACTGGGTCAACGCCGTGGTCAAAGAGCTGGAAGGCCTGCCGGAAGTGACCCTGCTGCCACGTGCCACGGTCAACGGCTACCACGACCATAACTTCCTGACCATTCACGAGCGCCTCACCGACCACCTCGGCGATCGCGCCCCGATCGGTCAGGTTCGCCACCGCGTGCACCGCGTTCGCGCCAAGCGCGTGGTACTGGCTGCCGGCGCCCACGAGCGCCCGCTGGTGTACGGCAACAACGACGTGCCGGGCAACATGCTGGCCGGTGCTGTATCCACCTATGTTCGCCGCTATGGCGTGGCGCCGGGTCGCAAGTTGGTACTGTCGACCAACAACGACCACGCTTATCGCGCCGCGCTGGACTGGCACGACGCAGGCCTGCAAGTGGTCGCCATCGCCGACGCCCGCCACAACCCACGTGGCTCGCTGGTTGAAGAAGCGCGTGCCAAAGGCATTCGCATACTCACCTCCAGCGCCGTGATCGAGGCCAAAGGCAGCAAGCACGTCACCGGCGCCCGTGTGGCGGCGATCGATGTGCAGGCGCACAAAGTCACCAGCCCAGGCGAAGTCCTTGAGTGCGACCTGATCGCCTCCTCGGGCGGTTACAGCCCGATCGTGCACCTGGCTTCGCACCTGGGCGGTCGCCCGGTATGGCGTGACGACATCCTTGGCTTCGTGCCGGGCGATGCGCCGCAGAAGCGTGAGTGCGTCGGTGGTATCAACGGCGTGTATGCCTTGGGCGATGTCATTGCCGATGGCTTCGAAGGCGGCGTCCGCGCAGCCACCGAGGCCGGTTTCAAGGCCACTGTCGGCACCCTGCCAAAAACAGTGGCGCGCAAGGAAGAGGCCACTGTGGCACTGTTCCTGGTGCCGCACGACAAAGGCACCAAGGGGCCGAAGCAGTTCGTCGACCAGCAGAACGACGTGACCGCAGCCGGTATCGAGCTGGCCACCCGTGAAGGCTTCGAGTCGGTCGAGCACGTCAAGCGCTACACCGCGCTGGGCTTCGGTACCGACCAGGGCAAACTGGGCAACATCAACGGCCTGGCCATCGCCGCCCGTTCGATCGGCATCACCATCCCGGAAATGGGTACCACCATGTTCCGCCCCAACTACACGCCGGTTACTTTCGGCGCGGTAGCGGGCCGTCACTGTGGTCACCTGTTCGAGCCCGTGCGCTTCACTGCCCTGCATGCCTGGCACGTGAAGAACGGCGCCGAGTTCGAAGACGTCGGCCAGTGGAAGCGCCCGTGGTACTTCCCGAAAGCCGGTGAAGACATCCATGCTGCCGTGACTCGCGAATGCAAGGCCGTGCGCGACAGCGTGGGCCTGCTGGACGCCTCGACCCTGGGCAAGATCGACATCCAGGGCCCGGACGCGCGCGAGTTCCTCAACCGCATCTACACCAACGCCTGGACCAAGCTCGACGTGGGCAAGGCCCGCTACGGCCTGATGTGCAAGGAAGACGGCATGGTCTTCGACGACGGCGTAACCGCCTGCGTCGGCGACAACCACTTCATCATGACCACCACCACCGGCGGCGCTGCCCGCGTATTGCAGTGGATGGAGCTGTATCACCAGACCGAATGGCCAGAGCTGAAGGTGTACTTCACTTCGGTCACCGACCACTGGGCCACCATGACCCTGTCCGGCCCTAACAGCCGCAAGCTGCTGAGCGAGCTGACCGACATCGACATGGACAAGGAAGCCTTCCCGTTCATGACCTGGAAGGAAGGCAACGTCGGTGGCGTGCCGGCCCGCGTGTTCCGTATCTCGTTCACCGGCGAGCTGTCGTACGAAGTGAACGTGCAGGCCAACTACGCCATGGGCGTGCTGGAACAGATCATCGAGGCCGGCAAGAAGTACAACCTGACCCCGTACGGCACCGAGACCATGCACGTACTGCGTGCAGAGAAGGGCTTCATCATCGTGGGCCAGGACACCGATGGTTCGATGAACCCGGACGACCTGAACATGAGCTGGTGCGTTGGCCGCAACAAGCCGTTCTCGTGGATCGGCCTGCGTGGCATGAACCGCGAAGACTGCGTGCGTGAGAACCGCAAGCAGCTGGTGGGCCTGAAACCGGTCGACCCGACCAAGTGGCTGCCGGAAGGCGCCCAACTGGTGTTCGACCCGAAACAGCCGATCCCGATGGACATGGTCGGCCACGTCACCTCCAGCTACGCGTCCAACTCCCTGGGCTACTCGTTCGCCATGGGTGTGGTCAAAGGCGGCCTCAAGCGCATGGGCGAGCGTGTCTACTCGCCGCAGGCGGATGGCAGCGTGATCGAGGCGGAAATCGTGTCTTCGGTGTTCTTCGATCCGAAGGGTGAGCGGCAGAACGTCTAAGGCCCCGGATGGCGGCGCAGCCTGATTGCACGGCTGCGCTGCCCTGACGAACAAGAATTCAAGGCAGGTAAGAAATGAGCGCTATCAACGTCTTCCAGCAAAACCCCGGCGCCGAGGCCAAAGCCCAGTCGCCACTGCACCATGCCGACCTGGCCAGCCTGGTAGGCAAAGGCCGCAAGAACGCAGGCGTGACCCTGCGTGAACGCAAGTTCCTCGGTCACCTCACCCTGCGTGGTGATGGCCACAACCCGGAATTTGCCGCCGGCGTGCACAAGGCCCTTGGCCTGGAGCTGCCCGTGGCGCTGACCGTGGTCGCCAACAAGGACATGTCGCTGCAATGGGTCGGCCCAGATGAGTGGCTGCTGATCGTGCCCGGCGGCCAGGAGCTGGCAGCGGAGCAAAAGCTGCGCGCGGCCCTTGAAGGCCAGCACATTCAGGTCGTCAATGTCAGTGGCGGGCAAAGCCTGCTGGAACTGCGCGGCCCGAATGTGCGCGACGTGCTGATGAAATCCACCAGCTATGATGTTCACCCGAACAACTTCCCGGTGGGCAAGGCCGTGGGCACCGTGTTCGCCAAGTCGCAACTGGTGATCCGCCGCACTGCAGAAGACACTTGGGAGCTGGTGATTCGCCGCAGCTTCGCCGATTACTGGTGGCTGTGGCTGCAGGACGCTTCTGCCGAATACGGCCTGAGCATCGAAGCCTAAGGAGCAAGAACATGAGTCGGGCACCGGATACCTGGATTCTCACCGCCGACTGCCCGAGCATGCTCGGCACCGTCGACGTGGTGACGCGTTACCTCTTCGAGCAGCGCTGCTACGTGACGGAGCACCACTCCTTCGATGACCGGCAGTCGGGACGCTTCTTCATTCGCGTCGAGTTCCGCCAGCCGGACGATTTTGACGAGGCGGGCTTCCGGGCCGGCCTCGCAGAGCGCAGCGAAGCGTTCGGCATGGCTTTCGAGCTGACCGCACCCAACCACCGCCCCAAGGTGGTGATCATGGTGTCCAAGGCCGACCATTGCCTGAATGACCTGCTGTATCGCCAGCGCATTGGCCAACTGGGTATGGATGTGGTGGCCGTGGTGTCGAACCACCCGGACCTCGAACCCTTGGCGCATTGGCACAAGATTCCTTATTACCACTTCGCCCTCGACCCCAAGGACAAACCTGGGCAAGAGCGCAAGGTGCTGCAGGTGATCGAGGAGACTGGTGCTGAGCTGGTGATTCTTGCCCGCTATATGCAGGTACTGTCGCCCGAACTTTGCCGCCGTCTGGATGGTTGGGCGATCAATATTCACCACTCGCTGTTGCCGGGTTTCAAAGGCGCCAAGCCTTATCACCAGGCCTACAACAAGGGTGTGAAAATGGTCGGTGCCACGGCGCACTACATCAACAACGACCTGGATGAAGGGCCGATCATTGCCCAGGGTGTCGAGGTGGTGGACCACAGTCACTATCCCGAAGACCTGATTGCCAAAGGGCGGGATATCGAATGCCTGACATTGGCGCGGGCGGTGGGGTATCACATCGAGCGACGGGTGTTCCTGAACGCCAACCGGACTGTCGTTCTGTAATAACCGGTACCGGCCTCTTCGCGGCTAAAGCCGCTCCTACAGGTACAGCACAGCCCTCGGGTTGGTGCGGTCCCCCGTAAGAGCGGCTTTAGCCGCGAAGAGGCCCGCACAGGCCGCCTCTCTGTTTGCCCATACTCCCCAGCGACACCCCTGCCGTTAAAAGGCATCTCTCTGTCGCTCCCAGTCAGTGCAGATCTCCCCATCCGGCCCACAATTCCCTCATTCCAGAAACACATGCCGCCCACGGATGGCGGCGCGTTCAACCACCGCTGCATAAATAAAAATCAAGCGAGGTAAGAGCATGTCTGGCAATCGTGGAGTGGTGTATCTCGGCGCTGGCAAGGTCGAAGTACAGAAGATCGACTACCCGAAAATGCAGGACCCGCGCGGCAAGAAAATCGAACACGGCGTCATCCTGAAGGTGGTCTCCACCAACATCTGCGGTTCTGACCAGCACATGGTCCGTGGCCGCACTACTGCCCAGGTCGGCCTGGTCCTGGGCCACGAAATCACCGGTGAAATCGTCGAGAAGGGCCGCGACGTCGAGCGCATGCAGATCGGCGACCTGGTATCGGTCCCGTTCAACGTCGCCTGCGGCCGCTGCCGCTCCTGCAAAGAGATGCACACCGGTGTCTGCCTCACCGTCAACCCGGCCCGCGCCGGCGGTGCCTACGGCTACGTCGACATGGGCGACTGGACCGGTGGCCAGGCCGAATACGTGCTGGTGCCATACGCCGACTTCAACCTGCTGAAGCTGCCTGAGCGCGACAAGGCCATGGAAAAGATCCGTGACCTGACCTGCCTGTCCGACATCCTGCCCACCGGCTATCACGGTGCCGTGACTGCTGGCGTTGGTCCAGGCAGCACTGTCTACGTTGCCGGTGCTGGCCCGGTCGGCCTGGCCGCCGCTGCCTCGGCGCGCCTGCTGGGCGCCGCCTGTGTAATCGTCGGTGACCTGAACCCGGCCCGCCTGGCCCACGCCAAGTCGCAAGGCTTCGAAGTGGTCGACCTGTCCAAGGACACCCCGCTGCACGAGCAGATCGTCGACATTCTCGGCGAGCCGGAAGTGGACTGCGCTGTCGACGCCGTCGGCTTCGAGGCCCGTGGCCATGGCCACGAAGGTGCCAAGCACGAGGCCCCGGCCACCGTGCTGAACTCGCTGATGCAAGTGACCCGCGTGGCCGGCAACATCGGTATCCCG
Organism: Pseudomonas alloputida; assembly: GCF_021283545.2. Classification (NCBI taxonomy): domain Bacteria; kingdom Pseudomonadati; phylum Pseudomonadota; class Gammaproteobacteria; order Pseudomonadales; family Pseudomonadaceae; genus Pseudomonas; species Pseudomonas alloputida. The sequence goes on from NZ_CP128540.1 coordinate 357,747, forward strand.
GGCCTGTACGTGACCGAAGACCCGGGCGCGGTGGATGCCGCTGCCAAGATCGGCGCGCTGAGCATCCGCTTCGGCCTGGGCTGGGCGAAATCGCACAGCTTCCACACCGGCCAGACCCCGACCATGAAATACAACCGCCAGCTGATGCAGGCGATCATGTGGGACCGCATCAACATTGCTGAAGTGGTAGGTGTGCAGGTGATCAACCTGGATCAGGCGCCGGAAGGGTATGGCGAGTTTGATGCAGGTGTGCCGAAGAAATTCGTTATCGACCCGCACAAAATGTGGGGTGCGGCGTAATCAGCGTCGAGTAAAAAGAGCCCCTCGCATCGAGGGGCTTTTTGTGTGCGCCAGGCATGGCGCGTTGCGCGTAAGCGCAACCCGCTTGGTTGTGGTGGCCAAGTGGGTGACTTGGAGGTGAAAGTCCTCTACACACCCGGCAAGGGGAAGTGTTAGCCGGAGGCAAGGGTGTCGCGGGTGACCGCGAATCTGAAGGAAGCCCGAGGCAAAATGCTGGCCTGACGAACAGGAAGCGGATAGAGGCGGCACAGCGGGGTGAGGTGGCACAAATCGCCAAAGCCCAATACTTGCACGGAACGCTGTGACGTAGATCCGACAGGCATAAGCAGGAAGGTCGCGCGAATTACCCTGGGAGATCTGTACGCTTGCCACTGTGCTACCGCGCGTCGAAAGGCGACGGGACGAGCGTGCAGAAGTCAGCCGAAGCCGTAGTAAGTGGCGGTTAACCGCGCCACCAAGGGCCGAACAGGTTATGCCGCCAGTAGGCGTCGCCGTCTCGTTGGTAACCGTAATGCAGAAATTTCCCACAGCGGAAACTGTCATCCCGAATCCCGGCCAGAAGCCGAGGGTGATGCCTGACAGTGCAAAGGTGCCGGCGGCGTCAGCGACGTGGACGAACGCGGAGCCGGACACGCTGATGGAGCGGGTGCTTGCACCGGCCAACCTCAGGCGTGCGTATCAACGCGTGGTTAGCAACAAGGGGGCTCCGGGTGCCGATGGCATGACGGTCGCTGACTTGGCGGGCTACGTGAAACAGTATTGGCCAACCCTCAAGGCCAGGTTGCTGGCCGGTGAATACCATCCCCAAGCAGTGCGAGCGGTTGAAATTCCCAAGCCGCAGGGCGGCACACGGCAACTGGGTATCCCCAGCGTCGTGGATCGCCTGATCCAGCAAGCACTGCAGCAGCAGCTCACACCTATCTTCGACCCACTGTTCTCGGACTACAGCTATGGTTTTCGTCCGGGCAGAAGTACGCATCAAGCCATCGAGATGGCCCGTGCTCATGTGACAGCGGGACACCGCTGGTGCGTGGAACTCGATCTGGAGAAGTTTTTCGATCGGGTCAATCACGACATCCTCATGGCCTGCATCGAACGTCGGATCAAAGACAAGTGCGTACTCAGGCTTATTCGCCGCTACCTTGAAGCCGGGATCATGTCGGGCGGTGTCGTCAGCCCACGGCAGGAGGGGACGCCGCAAGGCGGCCCGCTTTCGCCGTTGCTGTCGAATATCCTGCTCGACGAACTCGACCGCGAGCTGGAGCGGCGGGGCCATCGCTTCGTACGTTATGCCGATGATGCGAACATCTATGTACGCAGTCCCCGGGCCGGCGAACGGGTGTTGGTCAGCGTCGAGCGCTTCCTGAGAGAACGTCTGAAGCTGACGGTGAACAGGAAGAAAAGCCAAGTGGCAAGGGCGTGGAAGTGCGACTACCTAGGCTATGGGATGAGCTGGCACCAGCAGCCAAGGCTGCGCGTGGCAAGGATGAGCCTAGACCGCTTACGCGACCGGCTCAGAATGCTGCTGCGCAGCGTACGGGCTCGCAAAATGGCGACTGTCATCGAGCGGATCAACCCCGTCCTGAGAGGCTGGGCTAGCTACTTCAAGCTCAGCCAGAGCAAGCGGCCGCTTGAGGAACTGGATGGTTGGGTCAGGCACAAACTCCGCTGCGTCATCTGGCGTCAATGGAAGCAGCCTCCCACGAGGCTGAGAAACTTGATGCGCCTGGGGTTGAGCGAGGAGCGTGCCAACAAGTCAGCCTTCAATGGCCGAGGTCCATGGTGGAATTCGGGAGCGCAACATATGAACTACGCGCTGCCAAAGAAACTGTGGGACCGGCTCGGGCTGGTCTCGATACTGGATACGATTAACCGGCTTAGCCGCGTAACCTGAACCGCCGTGTACGGAACCGTACGCACGGTGGTGTGAGAGGACGGCGGGTGTGAATCCGCCTCCTACTCGATCCATTCTGATAAGACATCTCGGCCGGAGGTGCTTGTCATAAGCCTTTCATCGCTTTTGAAGTCGAGCGCCGCCCGCACATACCTCATCAGTTCCGAAGCCTGGTGAGTGGCCCTGGAGCGAAGGGCCACTGCGCAGTCATTTTCATGCAGACAGTTAATTACTCCGATTGTGGCCGGCGCGTCTCATTGTTTGCGTCGGTTGCCCCGAATTGGTAGTTCCTGTCGTCATGAGGATCGTCACGTTTTTTGGGAGCGTAGAACATGTTTTCAGTATCGGTGTTCCCGCTCGTTGGGTGGTAAGTATTAGGTTTTGAATTTTTTATAGCTTTTTTGGCGTAGTAATGTTCGGAGTAAATGTATGCGTGATCTTTACTTTCTACGTATTTATTTATGCCGCGTTCCTTTCTCAAACCCCTGTCAAGCGTTTTTTGGAGGGTTTTCCTAGCGGCGTCAATTCTTGGGGTGACTGTTTGTCCTTCGTATTTTTTTCGCGCGACTAAATTATTGAGGTCGTCGGTTTGCTCTTTCATTGTTTCATTAATAATCTTTATGCTTGCCAGGCGCTGATCCATTTTTGCTTGGTTACTACGAAACCACGTTCTAGGCTTGAAAATACCCCACATCCCCGTTTCGTCTTTCCGATTGACTGGGTCGTTCACACAGTACGCGAAAGCATTGACCCCGCCTCGGGCGAATGGGCTTTCAGCATTGTCCGGTCCGATGAACCGTCTCATCTCGGTGCTAAAGCCACGGTGTCCTTGGCCTAGGAGATAAAGGTGTATGTTGTCCAATATGAACTCGCCGTTGAATCCTATCGCTGGGGATCCTGATGGCAGTTTGTCGTTGTATCCAAAGGGGGTGTAGGTGTGATTTTTTTGCTTTCCGTCAGGCGTGCTCACGACAAGCACTGAGTCCATCTCATCTGTTGCGAAAAGCTGGGAACTTCCTGCTTCTTTGCCAGCGGACTCAGCAAGAGGGAGCGTTCCAATCCGCAGGATTGAACGCTTCTGATCGTTTCCAATGACAGTGGTCAGTTTGCTGGTCTGGTAGAAATATTTGGGGGTATCAGGACTGTTTTTCACCGACGTGCTCCCGTTGTCTGCAGTTGGCCCCGGAAATAGATGGCCTGGGCACTACGATTATCTGGAGTGTCTTGAGCAATTGACTACTGGCAGAAATATCAGGTATGCACCTGTTGGGGCCCGGAACAATCCCTCAGATTTCCAGTCAAATCCTTCGTTTTCCAGGCCATCCCGGCCGACGAGGTCCCTTCCGATGAAAGCACTCACCTTGGCAACCCTGATGACCCTGGCCGCCAGCCCGGTGTTCGCCTTCAACCTCAGTGACGCCGCCAATGCCGTGTCCGCCATGCAGAACCCGCAACAGCAAGGCCAGGTGCAGGCTCCCGAGGCCCAGGCCAATCTGCTCAACACCTTGGGCAGCGAATTGAAGATCACCCCCGAACAGGCCGTGGGCGGCGCAGGGGCGATGTTGGGGTTGGCGCGCAACAACCTTAGCAGTGAGGACTATGGCCAATTGACCAAGGCCGTGCCGGGTCTGGACCTGTTGTCCGGTGCCAATATGCTCGGTAGTTTGAGCGGGTTGGGCGATTTGCTAGGCAAGAACAGCGAAAGTCAGTCGGCGTTGAGCAACGCGCTGGGCAACGACGTGGAGAACCGTAATGACCTGGACAATGCGTTCAAGGCACTGGGCATGGACACTGGAATGATCGGCCAGTTTGCCCCGCTGATCCTGCAGTACCTCGGCCAGCAGGGCATCGCCGGGTCGTTGCTGCAGAACCTGGGTAGCCTGTGGACCACGCCGGCGCCAGTGAGCACGCCATCGGTTTGAGATTATCACAAGGCCAGACGTCATACATCGAAGGTCTTGAGCGTCACTTCCAGGGCTCTGATTCGATATTGTGCTTCAGTCAGCCAGACTTCGCGTGATTCCATTTCTGTACGATATTGCTGGTCACTGATCCCTTGGATTTTGGCGAAGGCTTTCGAAGATGGTTTCAAAAGCTCGGTGTATTCTTGCTGTTTTTGCGCTGCGCGTTTAGTGAGATTTTTTATATAGATGGCTAATGATCGTCTTTCTTTGAGAAGGTGGTTTTTGTGGGCAGTCTGTTCCTTCAGGTACGTCTTGATCGTTATGTCTTTGTTAAAGGCAACAGTCTTTTTTTTCGCCAAATGGTGTGAAGCGGAGTGCCTGGCGTTCAACAGAGGAGGCTCTATTACCTGCGCCGCAGGCTTTTTTGTCAGCGGTGCTGTTCGGTGAGGTTTCGGGTTAGACTTTTGCTCCCAAAACTTTTGTAAATTGGCGAATTCCCGTTGTTGCCCTGTATCATCCCGGTAATTGATGGGGTCACAGGCACAGTATGCGTAGGCGTTATAGCCACCGTCGCTGAACGGGCTGAGATCATCGGGCTTGAGGAAGCGCATCAAGGCTGGACTGTAGCTTCGGTATCCTCGCCCCAATGCATAGGTGCCAAGGAGCGGATCAAATCGTTCATCCTTGAAGCCAATTATCGTGGCTCTACCTGCTTGGCTGCCGATGTGCCCGTAAGGGCTGTAGACCAGGGCGGTGACTTTCACTTGAGAGCGCCTCGCAAGAGACATGCTGCTTAAGTCTTCGTCTTTGGGAGGCCGCGCACAACTAGCAGAATTATCAGGGGGCGCAACGTAACTGTGCTGATGTCAACCGGCTGCCTGCTTCGGCCTCTTCGCGGGTAAACCCGCCCCTACGCAGGTAGAGCCTATCCTTGGGGATGTGGTAATCCGCGTAGGAGCGGGTTCACCCGCGAATGGGCCAGTTCAGGCGGCAGAGGTGTTAGCCCATCTCCGCCCGCAGCTGCTCGATCCGCTGGTCCTTCGCTACCCACAGCTGGTTCACCCAAGCCTGCACCGCCTGACGAAACTCGGGATCATTCTCGTAATCCCCCGCCCACAACGCCGGGTCCAGCTCCCGCACCTGAATGTCGATAATCACCCGGCTAATGCTGCCATTGAGCAGGTCCCAGAACCCCGGCGCCTTATTACCGGGGTACACGATGGTCACATCCAGCAGGGCATCCAGCTGTTCGCCCAATGCCGCGAGCACAAACGCCACACCACCTGCCTTGGGCTTGAGCAGGTAGCGATACGGCGACTGCTGCTCCTGGCGCTTGGCTTCGGTAAACCGGGTGCCCTCCAGGTAATTGACCACGGTCACCGGCTGGCGCTTGAACAGCTCGCAGGCCGCCTTGGTGATTTCCAGGTCCTTGCCCCTGAGCTCCGGGTGCTTTTCCAGAAACGCCTTGCTGTAGCGCTTCATGAACGGGTAATCCAGCCCCCACCAGGCCAGGCCCAGCAACGGCACCCAGATCAGCTCTTTTTTCAGGAAGAACTTGAAGAACGGTGTACGGCGGTTGAGGCTTTCGATCAGCGCCGGGATGTCGACCCAAGTCTGGTGGTTGCTCACGGCCAGGTACGAGGTGTCCCTGCGCAGGTTTTCCACACCGCGGATGTCCCACTGGGTAGGGATGCACAGGGCGAAGATGGCTTTGTCGATTTCCGACCAGGTTTCGGCCACCCACATCACCGCCCACGACGCGTAGTCGCGGCCACGGCCTGGCAACACCAGCTTGAGCAGGGCGAAGACCAGCAGCGGGCAGATCAATACCACGGTATTGAGCAGCAGCAGGGTGGTAGTGAGAATGCCGGTCAGCAGGCGACGCATAAAGAGACTCTTGTTGTGGGAGATAAACGGTTGGCAATGATAAGCAGGGCGGTGGCCTACGCCAAATGTCCAATGCCCGACGGCGGGGACAAATGTTTCACATTATGTTGGTTAGGCTCGTGACAGCGAACCTATCTGCCCAGTGCAGTCTAAGCATTGACCCTCTCAAGGAAGCCTGCTTGTGAAATCTCTTTTAGCCATGTTGTCGCTGTTGGCGCTGCCGGTGATGGCCGCCGAACCCACTATCTACGGCCGTTACGAGAATATTGCCCTGCCTGAACTGGGCGAAACCCTGAAAGCCAAGATGGACACTGGCGCCTTCACCGCGTCGCTGTCGGCCAAGGATATCGAGCTGTTCACCCGCGATGGGGACGAGTGGGTGCGCTTCCGCCTGGCGACCAAGGAATCGGACGGCAAAGTGTACGAGCACAAGGTCTCGCGCATCAGCAAGATCAAGGGCCGTGCTGATGAAGAGGACGAAGGGGATGCGCCAGAGGTCTCCAAGCGCCCGGTGGTCGACCTGGAGTTGTGCCTGGGGGATGTGAAGCGCACCGTCGAGGTGAATCTGGTGGACCGCAGCAACTTCAACTACCCGCTGCTGGTGGGTTCCAAGGCGCTGCGCGAGTTCAAGGCGGCGGTCAACCCGGCGAAGAAGTTCACTGCTGGCAAGCCAGGGTGCTGATCTGAAGCGTGCGCCATACAATGTAATCGATGGACTCGCCCCCGCCGAGGCATCACAGTGCCACGGTGGTGTTCGAAGAAGCCAACGGCAGCGAGGGCGAGACCATGAAAAAGCATAGTTCGAAACACGATTCCCTGTCTTCCACTGATGTGGAGCTTTGCACAACCATCTGCGTAGACCTGGCCAAACAGGTCTTCCAATTAGCAGGCGAGGACGCTACTGGTCGGGTGATCTACGAAGATCGCATCAAATCCCGCCAAGCGTTCCACGATTTCCTGCTCAGGCTGCCAACGACCGTGGCCGTCTTGATGGAGTGCGGTCCAGGTGCGCAAGCCTGGGCCAGGCTGCTGCAGGCCAAAGGTAATCCGGTTCGCATCCTGCCGGCGCAACGTGTCGCCGAACATCGCAGCGGTGCAAAGAACGATCGTAACGACTGCTATGCCATTTTGCGTGCCGGTCGCGATACGAGCATCGCTTCGATACCGATCAAGAGCACCACAGCACTGGCTATTCAAGCGCTGCACCGTATCCGGCGCGGTAACATCAAGCGACATACCGCGCTGGGTAATCAGATCCGTGGTTTGCTACTTGAGCATGGCGTATCCATGCCCCAGGGCGATGCCGCGATCAATAAGCATGTGCCTCAGGCGCTTGAGGATGCTTCCTTGCCTCTACCCGACCTGTTGCGCGAGTTGCTCGATGAGTTGCTGATGGACTGGTTGTCTCTAGGTGAACGCATAACGGCGCTGAGCCGCCGGCTCGAAGCGACCGCCCAAGAGGATAAAGTCGCTCAGCGGCTGATCACCATTCGCGGCGTCGGCCCTATCATTGCCACGGCGATCGTGGCGAAACAGACCGACCCCAGCCGCTTCGCCAGTGGCCGAATGTATTCCGCCTTCTTCGGTATCGTGCCCGATCAGCACAGCAGCGGAAACAAAATCAGATTGGGCAAGATGAGCAAGCGCGGTGACGGCTACATACGCAGCCTGATGATCCAGGGCGCGCATTCCGTCTTGAGCCAGCTAAGGCCTGATTCCGATCAGCCAGATGATCGCCGCCTCTTGCGCTGGCTATCCCGCCTTGGGCGCAAGGAGGCGGCGATCAGGCTGGCTAATCGAAATCTGCGGATTATCTGGGCCCTGTTACAGAGCGATCAGGTTTACCAACGCAAACCGAACGAAAAACCGGAGGCGGCTATGAGCCTCTGACCAACCGGGTAATGCCACCGGGGCGCTAGGCGCTCCAACCCCTGCTAGTGAACATTGACCCTAGGTAAGACCGTCGCAGACCGATGCCTCCGCTCCTACAGGCCTGATAGTGGCCTCAATGTAAACGGCACACTGCGAGCTCACCACGATGTTGGCCAGAAGCAAAAAGCTTCCTCGAATAGGCCTGATACATAGATGCAACCGGGTTCCTATGTTCAAAAAAGCAGCTAGACAGTGTGGGCGAGTCCATACATAGGAGCGGGCTTGCCCGCGAACACACATAATGGGGTGTCAGGCACCGGCTTCGCCGGTGTTCGCGGGCACGCCCGCTCCCAAAAGCCCACCACAGATAGCGAACACTGTGGAAAACCTTGTAGGAGCGGGTTTACCCGCGAAGGGGCCCTCAGGCCACTGGCGCTGTAGCGACCATCGATGGCCGCTTGACCACCTCGGCATACCACGCCGCCAACCCAGGCTGGCGCTCACGCCAGCCAAACCCGGGCTGACGCAAATCCAGATAGCCCAGCGCACAGGCCACGCCAATCGCCGCCAGGTCGAAGCCGGAGATCAGCTCCGGCAAGTGCTCCTGCTCCAGGTTGTCCAGGCTACGGCGGATCTTGTCACCCTGCGCTTGCAGCCAGCCATCCCAGCGCTTGTCCTCTGGCCGCAGGAAGCTCTCATACCGGCTCGACACTGCCGCATCCATGATCGCATCGGCCTGTGATACCAAGGTCATGCGCCGCCAGCGCGCCGAACCTTCACGCGGCAGCAGCGGCAGGCCAACGTGCTGCTGGTCGAGGTACTCGCAGATCACCCGACTGTCGTGCAGCACGGTGCCGTCTTCCAGGCGCAGGGCCGGGATTTTGCCGATCGGGTTGTCCAGGTTGAGCTGCGGGTCGCCGCTCACCGGGCTTATGTTCACCGGCTGCAGCTGCACACGCTCAAGCTGGCCGGTTTCGTGCAACACCACCATGACCTTGCGCACGAAAGGCGACAACGGCGAGTGGAACAGGGTCATCGTGCTCATGCTTCAGTTACCTTGCAGGCTGGGTGGCAGGCACACGCCGGTGCCGCCGATGCCGCAGTAGCCGTCCGGGTTCTTGGCCAGGTACTGCTGGTGGTAGGCCTCGGCGAAATAGACGGTCGGTGCCTGGTCGATTTCGGTGGTGATCTCACCGAAGCCGGCCTTGCTCAGCTCGGCCTGGAAGGCGTCGCGGCTGGCCTTGGCCTGTTCCAGCTGTTCCGGGCTGGTGCAGTAGATGGCCGAGCGGTACTGGGTGCCGATGTCGTTGCCCTGGCGCATACCTTGGGTGGGGTTGTGCAGCTCCCAGAACATTGCCAGCAGTTCGCGGTAGCTGACCTTGTCCTTGTCGAACACCACCAGCACCACTTCGGTGTGGCCGGTCAGGCCCGAGCAGACTTCTTCGTAGGTAGGGTGCGGGGTGAAGCCGCCGGCGTAGCCGACCACGGTGCTGACCACACCTTCACGCTGCCAGAAGCGGCGCTCTGCGCCCCAGAAGCAGCCCAGGCCGAAGATGGCGAAGTCGATGGCGCCTTCGAAGAACGGGCCGAGCAGTGGGGTGTCTTTGAAGACGTAGTGGAACTCGGGCAGGCTCATTGGCGTGTCGCGGCCAGGCAGGGCCTGTTCCGCAGTGGGCATGACGTTTTTGTTCACCAGGATTTCCGAACGCAGGACCATGGCCGTTCCTCTGTGTTTATTCAGTGGGGTAGGGGTTTGGGCCTTCGCGGGCATGCCCGCTCCCACAGGTACAGCACAGGTTTCAAAGGTTGTGGTGTTCCTGTGGGAGCGGGCGTGCCCGCGAAAGGGCCCGAATGGCTTCTATAGTGCCCGAGGATTACGCAGCTGTCAGGCCACCGGGCCACGCGGATAGCGCTTCAGCCGCTCGGCCAGTTCGCGCCCGGGAATCGGCCGGTCGAACAGGTAGCCCTGGCCCACGTCGCAGCGGTGACGGCGCAGGAACGCCAGCTGCTCCGGCGTCTCGATCCCTTCGGCCACCACCTTCAGCTTCAGGTTGTGGGCCATGGCCACCACCGCCGAGGTGATTTCCATGTCGTCCTGGTTGTCGGGGATTTCGTTGATGAAGCTGCGATCGATCTTGAGGATGTCGATCGGAAACTTCTTCAGGTAGCTCAGCGACGAATAACCGGTGCCGAAGTCGTCCATGGCCAAGGTCAGGCCCAGGGCCTTCAGTTCGTCCAGCTGGCGGTGGGTGTCTTCGCTGGCTTCCAGCAGCAGGCCTTCGGTCAGCTCCAGCTCCAGCAGGTGTGGGGGCAGGGCTTCTTCCTTGAGGATGGTGCTGATCGACGCCACCAGGTCCGGGTCGGAGAACTGTTTGGGCGACAGGTTGATGGCTACATGCAGGTTGCCCAGACCGGCCTTGCGCAGTTGCTGGCTCATGCAGCACGCCTGGCGCACCACCCATTTGCCGATAGGGATGATCAGGCCGGTTTCCTCGGCCACGCTGATGAACTGGTCCGGGCGGATCATGCCGCGTTCGGGGTGGTTCCAGCGCAGCAGCGCTTCCAGGCCCAGCAGGCGACCGCTGCGCAGGCACAGCTTGGGCTGGTAGAACACGTCCAGCTCGTTCTGGGTCAGGGCACGGCGCAGGTTGTTCTCGACGAACAGCTTGTAGCTGGCTTCGGCGTTGAGCACTTCGGTAAACACCTGTACCTGGTGTTTACCGTTGGCCTTGGCCTTGTGCAATGCAAGGCCGGCATTCTTCATCAGGCTGGCCGGGTCGACGCCGTGCAACGGTGCACAGGCCAGGCCTACCGAGGCGGTGACGTTGATCAGCTGGTTGTCGACGAACATCGGCTTGTCGAGGGTGCACAACAACTGTTGAGCAACGCCTTGGCCATCTTCAAGGCTGGTGTCGTCGAGCAGCACGGCGAACTCGTTACTGGCAAAGCGCGCCAGGATGCCACCGCTGTGCAGGCTGTTGCGCAAACGCCTGGCCAGGCTGATCAGCAGCTTGTCGCCGGTCTGGTGGCCAAGGCTGTCGTTGATGCGCTTGAAGTTGTCGATGTCCACCAGCAGCAGGCACATCGAGCTTTCGCCATCGCGGGCGAAGCGTTCGTCCAGGCTGCGGATGAACGCCGGGCGGTTGCCCAGGTTGGTGAGGTTGTCGGTGTAAGCCAGGCGTTCGATGCGTTGCTGGGCCAGCTTGGTCTGGGTGACGTCTTCGTAGATGCCGATGTAGTGGGTCAGCTCACGGTTGTCACCGTACACCTTGGAAATCGACAACTGGCCCCAGTACGGCTCCAGGTTTTTGCGTCGGCTCTTGAACTCGCCCTGCCAACTGTTGCCCATGGCCAGGCTCGACGGCGAGTCGAACAGCAGTTCGCTGAGGTTCTCCAGTGCCGGTAGCTCACCCAGCTGGCGGCCCTGCACTTCGTCGGTACTGTACTGGGTGATGGCGGTGAAGCTGGGGTTGACGTACTCCACCCGGCCGTCGCGGTTCACCAGCAGGAAGGCACTGGCGCTCTGCTCGACCGCACGCTGGAACAGGTGCAGGGCGCTGGCCGCGGCCCGTCGTTTGTGGTTTGTGATCACTTGGGCGAACTGGTCGGCCAGCTCACCGGCAAAGGCAATCTCGTCCGACTGCCAGGCCCTTGGCTGGCCGCTTTGCTCCAGGCACAACACGCCGATCACCTGGCCATCGACACGGATGCTGGCGTCGAGCATGGCCTTGTTTTCCGGGCGCATGCTTTGCGCCAGGGCGCGGGTGCGCGGGTCGTGGCCGGCGTTGTGAGCGTCGATGGCGCGGCTTGCGTGCAGTGCATCCAGGTAGTCGGGGAAGCGGCTGGCATCGATGGCTTCGGGCTGGCGGTGCTCCTGTGCGTCGCGGTACCAGGCGATGATCGGTTCCAGGCGTTGGTCTTCCAGGTGCCAGATGCTGGCGCAGTCGACCTTGTAGATTTCGCAGGCGCTCTGGGTGATCAGCTGGGCCGCTTCGAGCAGCGAGTTGCCCGCGCTGTAGCGATGGCGGGCGAGGCGCAGGATAAGGTCCTGCTGGCCGCGCACCCGCTCCAGGTGCTCCAGTTGTTCTTGCTGCGTGCGCTGGTTCAGCTGCAGGGCCAGTTGCAGGCGGTTGTTGCGTGACCCCAGGTCGCTGGCGCCGGGTTCGCCGGTCTCTTCCTGCTGGTCATCGAGCACGCTCAGGTAGCCGCGCAACAGCTGGCGGTTGTGTTGCTTGTAGGCTTCACCCGCTTCCAGCAGGCGCAGCGAGGTGCTCGGCGTGTGCAGGGTGTAGCGCACGCGATAGTAACCGCGCTGGGCCAGTTGCAACTGGATGTCGTCGTGCAGCCGGTAGCGTGCTTCGGGTTCCATCAGGCTGGCGTAGGGCGCGTCAATCAGGGCACACAGCTCGCCGGTTTTCAGGCCGAACTGGCGCTCACAGGCTGGGTCAAGGTAGAGCATGGCCCAGGTGGCTTCGTTGAGCCTTTCGAAACGCAGCATGCCGAGCCGCGAGGGCACGGGTAACTGTGTCACGACCTCGGCCGCCACACGGCTGGCGGCATCGGGTTGGCTTTTCATCGAAGACTCGCTTGAAGAGGGAACGCGGCCTTGTGGCTGCGGCGGATTTGGCAAGGTTGCATGATGTCCCGAGGGCTGGCAAGCGGCCATGCTTGATGCTGTGGACAGGTTATCGGCTGACGTGGCCGATTCTGCAGTTTGGCTGGAGATTTTGGGGCCGCTTTGCGGCCTTGTGTCGCGAAAGGAGGGCGAAGCCCTCCCAGCTTTTTCCAGGCAAAAAAAAGCCCCGCCAATCGACGGGGTTGAGGTACGAGCGTGGCAGCTCGAAAAAGGTACTGCCCCTCGCAAGGAGGGGCAGTGTGCTGGCTTACAGCAGCATGGTGCGGATATCGCCCAGCACGTCGCCCAGGCGCTTGGTGAAGCGCGCGGCGGCAGCGCCGTTGATCACACGGTGATCGTAGGACAGCGACAGCGGCAACATCAGCTTTGGCTGGAAGGCCTTGCCATCCCAGACTGGCTGCATGGTCGCCTTGGAGACGCCCAGGATAGCCACCTCCGGCGCATTGACGATCGGCGTGAAGCCGGTGCCGCCAATGTGGCCGAGGCTGGAGATGGTGAAGCAGGCGCCTTGCATCTCGTCAGCCGACAGCTTCTTGGTGCGCGCCTTCTCGGCCAGTGCAGCGGCTTCGGCAGCCAGTTGCAGCAGGCTCTTCTGGTCGACGTTCTTGATCACAGGGACCAGCAGGCCGTCCGGGGTGTCCACGGCGAAGCCGATGTGCACGTACTTCTTGCGGATGATGGCCTTGCCGCTTGGCGCCAGCGAGCTGTTGAAGTCCGGCAGTTCCTTGAGCAGGAAGGCGCAGGCCTTGAGCAGCAGTGGCAGCACGGTCAGCTTCACCCCAGCCTTCTCGGCCACGGCCTTCTGCGCAACGCGGAAGGCTTCCAGCTCGGTGATGTCGGCAGAGTCGAACTGGGTCACGTGCGGCACGTTGAGCCAGCTGCGGTGCAGGTTGGCAGCACCGACCTGCATCAGGCGGGTCAGGGCCACTTCTTCCACTTCACCGAACTTGCTGAAGTCCACGGCAGGGATCGGCGGGATGCCAGCACCACCGGTCGCACCGGCGGCTGCCGGCGCTTCCTTGGCCTTCTGCATCATGGCCTTGACGTAGACCTGCACGTCTTCTTTCAGGATGCGACCGTGCGGGCCGGTGGCAGCAACTGCACCCAGCTCGACACCGAATTCACGGGCCAGCTGACGAACAGCGGGGCCTGCGTGAACCTTGGCATTGCTGCCAGCGGCCGGTGCGGTAGCAGCCGGTGCAGGGGCAGCAGCCGGGGCGGCAGCGGCAGGTGCGGCAGCCGGAGCAGCCTCAGCCTTGGCTGGTGCAGGAGCAGCAGCCGGTGCCGGCGCGGCAGCCGGGGCGGCACCCGCCACTTTCAGCTTGAAGATCAGGTCGCCAGTGCCGACTTCGTCTTCCAGCTTGCACAGCACTTCTTCGACCACGCCGGCAGCCGGCGACGGGATTTCCATGGAGGCCTTGTCGGACTCCAGGGTAATCAGCGACTGGTCGGCTTCGACGGTGTCGCCGACTTTGACCAGCACTTCGATGATCTTGGCCTTGCCCGACGAACCGATGTCCGGCACGTGGATGTCCTGCACGCTGGCAGCAGCCGGGGCTGCGGCCGGAGCAGCAGGAGCGGCTTCAGCGGCTGGCGCTGGCGCCGCAGCCGGAGCAGCGGCAGCAGCCGGCGCCTCAGGGGCCGCAGCAGCGGCGCCCTCGGCTTCCAGGACCAGCAGTTCGTCGCCTTCTTTCAGGCGGTCGCCCAGCTTGACCTTCAGTTCCTTGATCACGCCAGCCTTGGGCGCCGGAATTTCCATGGAGGCCTTGTCGGACTCCAGGGTCAGCAGGCTCTGGTCAGCCTCGATACGGTCACCGACCTTGACGAACAGCTCGATGATTTCACCTTCACCGCTGCCGATGTCAGGTACGCGAATGAGTTCGCTCACTTAAAAATACTCCTCAGCAGTCCAGTGGGTTGCGCTTGTCCGGGTCGATACCGAACTTGACGATAGCGTCTGCAACAACCTTGGGTTCGATCTCGCCACGGTCAGCCAGGGCTTCCAGGGCAGCCAGCACCACGAAGTGGCGGTCGACTTCGAAGAAGTGACGCAGCTTCTTGCGGCTGTCGCTGCGACCGTAACCGTCGGTACCCAGGACTTTGAACTCTTTGCTCGGTACCCACTGACGAATCTGCTCGGCGAACAGCTTCATGTAGTCGGTAGAGGCGATGACCGGGCCTTTGCGACCGTTCAGGCACTGCTCGACGTAGGTCTGCTGTGGCTTCTGGCCAGGCTTCAGGCGGTTGGCGCGTTCCACGGCCAGGCCGTCGCGACGCAGTTCGTTGAAGCTGGTGACGCTCCACACGTCGGCACCGACGTTGAACTCTTCACGCAGGATCTTCGCGGCTTCGCGGACTTCGCGCAGGATGGTGCCGGAGCCCATCAGCTGTACGTGGTGTGCGGCTTCGCGGGTGTCCTCTTCCAGCAGGTACATGCCCTTGATGATGCCTTCCTCGACACCGGCCGGCATGGCTGGCTGCTGGTAGGATTCGTTCATCACGGTGATGTAGTAGAAGATGTCCTGTTGCTCTTCGGTCATCTTCTTCATGCCGTCCTGGATGATCACCGCCAGCTCGTAGCCGTAGGTCGGATCGTAGGTGCGGCAGTTCGGGATGGTGCCCGCCATCATGTGGCTGTGACCGTCTTCGTGCTGCAGGCCTTCACCGTTGAGGGTGGTACGGCCGGCGGTACCGCCGATCAGGAAACCACGGGTGCGGCTGTCGCCAGCGGCCCAGGCCAGGTCGCCAATACGCTGGAAACCGAACATCGAGTAGAAGATGTAGAACGGCAGCATCGGCTGGTTGTGGCAGCTGTACGAGGTACCGGCAGCGATGAACGACGACATGGCGCCGGCTTCGTTGATGCCTTCCTCGAGGATCTGGCCCTTCTTGTCTTCGCGGTAGAACATCACCTGGTCTTTATCGACTGGCTCGTAGAGCTGGCCGACCGACGAGTAGATGCCCAACTGGCGGAACATGCCTTCCATACCGAAGGTACGGGCTTCGTCCGGGATGATCGGGACGATGCGCTGGCCAATGTCCTTGTCCTTGACCAGCTGCGCCAGAATACGCACGAAGGCCATGGTGGTGGAGATTTCGCGGTCGCCCGAGCCGTCCAGGATCGCTTTCAGCGTTTCCAGTGGCGGGGTCGGCACGCTGAAGCTCTTGGCACGGCGCTGCGGTACGAAGCCACCCAGGGCTGCGCGGCGCTCGGCCAGGTACTTGGCTTCGGCAGAACCTTCTTCCGGCTTGAAGAACGGCAGGTTCTCCAGGTCGGCATCCTTGACCGGGATGTCGAAGCGGTCACGGAAGTGACGCAGGCTGTCGACGTCGACCTTCTTGGTGTTGTGCGCGGTGTTCTTGGCTTCGCCAGCACCGGTGCCGTAACCCTTGATGGTCTTGGCCAGGATGACGGTCGGCTGCTCTTTGTGGTTCACAGCCTGGTGATAGGCCGCGTAAACCTTGTACGGGTCGTGACCGCCACGGTTGAGCTTCCAGATCTCTTCGTCGGACAGGTCTTCGACCATGGCCTTGAGTTCCGGGGTGTTGAAGAAGTGCTCGCGAACGTACGCGCCGTCTTTGGCTTTGTAGTTCTGGTATTCGCCGTCGATGACTTCGTCCATGCGGCGCTGCAGGGCACCGTTGGTGTCCTTGGCCAGCAGTGGGTCCCAGAAACGGCCCCAGACGACTTTGTTGACGTTCCAGCCACCGCCACGGAACACGCCTTCGAGTTCCTGGATGATCTTGCCGTTGCCGCGAACCGGGCCGTCGAGGCGCTGCAGGTTGCAGTTGATGACGAAGATCAGGTTGTCCAGCTTCTCGCGGCCGGCCAGGGCGATTGCACCCAGGGATTCCGGCTCGTCGCACTCACCGTCGCCCATGAAGCACCAGACCTTCTGCTTGCCGGCCGGGATGAAGCCACGGGCTTCCAGGTACTTCATGAAGCGTGCCTGGTAGATCGCCTGGATCGGGCCCAGACCCATCGAAACGGTCGGGAACTGCCAGAAGTCAGGCATCAGCCATGGGTGCGGGTACGAAGACAGGCCGTTGCCGTCCACTTCCTGGCGGAAGTTGTTCATCTGGTCTTCGCTGATACGGCCTTCCATGAAGGCACGGGCGTAGACGCCTGGAGATGCGTGGCCCTGGAAGAAGATCAGGTCGCCGCCGTGTTCTTCGGTAGGGGCCTGGAAGAAGTAGTTGAAGCCGATGTCGTACAGGGTGGCACTGGAGGCGAAGCTAGAGATGTGTCCGCCCAGGTCCGAGTCTTTCAGGTTGGTACGCATGACCATGGCCAGCGCGTTCCAACGCACCATCGAGCGAATGCGGCGTTCCATGAACAGGTCGCCAGGCATGCGTGCTTCGTGGGTGACAGGGATGGTGTTGCGGTATGGCGTGGTGATCGCATATGGCAGCTGGGAGCCACTACGGGTGGCCAGCTCGCCCATACGGGTCATCAGGTAATGAGCGCGGTCTTCGCCTTCTTTGTCGAGGACCGACTCCAGGGCATCCAGCCATTCCTGGGTTTCGATTGGATCGAGGTCTTGCATGGCTTGCTCCAGGGCGGAAAGGCAACCAGAATCGATTGCCTGAGATTGCGACTGGCCTTATGGGCAGACGTCGTGAATTCTTGGATTACCGGGGTGTCTTCCGGCGCGTTGTAGTTTTACTACATTTGCTTTCGCATTTCATGCTTTTACACGACACGAGTAGTAGTAAAACTACATTTGTGCGACGTTTGGTCGCACCTTGGCTTGTGAGGAAAAACGTTCATGTTGGTTGGCATTGTGTCGCGAACGGGTGGTTCTTGATGTTTGTTGCCAATTTTTCGTTTTTTTTAGCTATTTCCAACTTTTGTACGACAGTCCAACCGTGGTCCGGCTTCCCCTTGGCCGCTTTTTCCCCTCTATTTCACGCCGATCAAGGATAGACCATGCGCCTACCTTTGCCCTCCGATCTGCCTGCCACCTTGCAGCCGCTGGTCACTCGCAACCAGCAGTTCATCAGCGATGCCGTGGCCGGCCACCCCGAACTCGACCTGCAGGCCTGGAGCCCGCTGCACCGGCAGCAGTTCGATCAGGTGGCTGCTGCCAGTGAATTCGTGCTCAGTTTGGCCCAGCGCGAGCCCGCCATGCTGTTCGCCCTGCTGGCCAGCGGCGAGCTGGAGCGGCGTTACGCCCCGGGTGAGCTGCGCGGGCAAATCGCCGCAACAGCCCAGGCGGCACAGAGCGAGGACGAGCTGGCGCGCAATCTGCGCCGCGCGCGCAACCGCCAGCAGCTGCGCATTATCTGGCGCGACATTACCCGTCAGGCGGAACTTGGCGAAACCTGCCGTGACCTGTCGGACCTTGCCGATGCGGCCATCGACGAAGCCTACCAATGGCTGTACCCGCGTCATTGCCAGCAATTCGGCACGCCCATCGGCAACCGCAGCGGCCAGCCGCAGCACATGGTGGTGCTGGGCATGGGCAAGCTGGGAGCGGTAGAGCTTAACCTGTCGTCGGACATCGACCTGATCTTCGGCTTCCCCGAGGGCGGTGAAACCGAAGGGGTGAAGCGCTCGCTGGACAACCAGGAGTTCTTCACGCGCCTGGGCCAAAGGCTGATCAAGGCACTGGACCCGGTTACCGTCGACGGCTTTGTGTTCCGCGTTGACATGCGCCTGCGTCCCTATGGTTCGGCGGGTGCCCTGGTGCTCAGCTTCAATGCACTGGAGCAGTACTACCAGGACCAGGGCCGTGACTGGGAACGTTACGCGATGATCAAGGCGCGGGTGGTGGCCGGCGACCAGGCGGCCGGCGCGCAGTTGCAGGAGATGCTGCGCCCGTTCGTGTACCGCCGCTACCTGGACTTTTCCGCAATCGAAGCGCTGCGCACCATGAAGCAGCTGATCCAGCAGGAAGTGCGGCGCAAGGGCATGGCCGAGAACATCAAGCTGGGTGCCGGTGGTATTCGCGAAGTAGAGTTCATCGCCCAAGCCTTCCAGCTGATCCACGGCGGGCGTGACCTCAGCCTGCAGCAGCGGCCGTTGCTCAAGGTGCTGGCCACCCTGGAAGGCCAAGGCTACCTGCCGCCAGCAGTGGTGGCCGAGTTGCGCGAGGGTTATGAGTTCCTGCGGTACACCGAGCACGCGATCCAGGCCATTGCCGACCGCCAGACGCAAATGTTGCCGGAAGGTGAGACCGATCAGGCACGCGTGGCCTACGTGCTCGGTTTTGCCGACTGGCAGAGCTTCCACGACCAGTTGATGTACTGGCGTGGCCGTATCGACTGGCATTTCCGCCAGGTCATTGCCGACCCGGATGATGAAGACGGCGAAGGCGAACTGGTGGTGGGTGGCGAGTGGTCGCCGTTGTGGGAGCAGGCGCAGGATGAAGAAGCCGCTGGCCGGCAATTGCAAGAGGCTGGCTTCAAGCAACCCGCCGAAGCCTTGAGGCGCCTGGCCGGGCTGCGTTCCAGCCCGCAGTTGCGCTCGATGCAGCGCATCGGCCGTGAGCGACTTGACGCATTCATCCCACGGCTGCTGGCCCAGGCGGTGGAGCATGACAACCCCGACCTGGTGCTGGAGCGGGTGTTGCCATTGGTCGAGGCTGTGGCAAGGCGTTCTGCCTACCTGGTACTGCTGACCGAAAACCCCGGTGCCCTGCGCCGTTTGCTGACGCTGTGCGCCGCCAGCCCGTGGATTGCCGAGCAGATTGCCCTTTACCCGCTGCTGCTCGACGAACTGCTCAATGAGGGCCGCTTGTTCAGCCCGCCCTTGGCGCCAGAACTGGCCAGCGAGCTGCGCGAGCGCCTGACGCGCATCCCCGAGGACGACCTGGAGCAGCAGATGGAGGCGCTGCGCCATTTCAAGCTGGCCCACAGCCTGCGCGTGGCCGCCTCGGAAATCAGCGGCAACCTGCCGTTGATGAAAGTCAGCGACTACCTGACCTGGCTGGCTGAAGCCATCCTCGACCAGGTGCTGGCCCTGGCCTGGCGCCAGACCGTGGCCCGCCACGGCCAACCCAAGCGCAGCGACGGCAGCCTGTGCGACCCGGGTTTCATCATTATCGGTTACGGCAAGATGGGCGGCCTGGAGCTCGGCCACGGTTCGGACCTGGACCTGGTCTTCATCCATGACGGCGATCCGCAGGCGGAAACCGACGGTGCGAAGCCTATCGACAGCGCGCAGTTCTTCACGCGTCTGGGGCAGCGCATCATCCACTTGCTGACCACCCAGACCAACTCGGGCCAACTGTACGACGTGGATATGCGCCTGCGCCCGTCCGGCGCCTCGGGCCTGCTGGTCAGCTCGCTGGGCGCCTTCGAACGCTACCAGCAGAACGAAGCCTGGACCTGGGAACACCAGGCGCTGGTACGGGCCCGTGTGCTGGTGGGTTGCAAGCAGGTGGGGGCGGCATTCGAAGGTGTGCGCGCCAAGGTACTGGGCCAGGCCCGCGACCTGGAAAAGCTGCGCGGCGAGGTGAGTGAAATGCGCGCCAAGATGCGTGACAACCTCGGTACCAAGGCGACGGCTGCCGGTACCGCGGCGAACGCCTTCGACGCCGGTGTACCCTTCGATATCAAGCAGGATGCCGGCGGTATCGTCGATATCGAATTTATGGTGCAATACGCCGCTTTGGCCTGGTCCCATGACCATCCGGCCATACTTCGATGGACCGATAACATCCGCATTCTGGAAGAGCTGGAGCAGGCGAACCTGATGCCGGCCAGTGACGCGGTGCTGTTGCGTGAAGTGTACAAAGCGTTCCGCTCGGCCTCCCACCGCCAGGCCCTGCAGAAGGAGGCCGGGGTGATCGATGCGGCACAGTTTGCCGATGAACGCCGTGAAGTGCGGCGGATCTGGGGTGAGTTGGGTTTAAGCTGATACCGTGTTGGCTTATTCGCGGGCAAGCCCGCTCCCACAGGTACTGCACAGGCCCTGAGCAGTGTGCAATCCCTGTGGGAGCGGGCTTGCCCGCGAATAGGCCATGTGAGTGGTACACTGTCCGCCACATAGCCTGAATATAAAGAGGGGAGGCCAGGCTGTACCGCAGCCTGTAGCCTCCCCGAGCGTTTCTGGACTAAGCATGAGAATACTGATCATTGGCCCCAGCTGGGTCGGCGACATGGTGATGGCGCAGACCCTGTTCCAGTGCCTGAAACAGCAGCACCCCGACTGCGTGATCGACGTGCTGGCCCCTGAATGGAGCCGGCCGATCCTCGAGCGCATGCCTGAAGTGCGCCAGGCCTTGAGCTTCCCGCTCGGCCACGGCGCGCTGGAGCTGGCCACGCGGCGGCGCATCGGCAAGTCCCTGGCCGGCCAGTACGACCAGGCCATCCTGCTGCCCAACTCGCTCAAGTCGGCGCTGGTGCCCTTTTTTGCCGGCATTCCCAAACGCACCGGCTGGCGCGGTGAAATGCGCTTCGGCCTGCTGAACGATGTGCGCAAGCTGGACAAGGCCCGCTACCCGCTGATGATCGAGCGCTTCATGGCCCTGGCTTACGCACCCGGCGCCGAGCTGCCGCAGCCATACCCGCGCCCCAACCTGCAGATCGAAGCGCAAAGCCGTGACGCCGCCCTGGCCAAGTTCGGCCTGGAACTGGACCGTCCGGTACTGGCGCTGTGCCCTGGCGCCGAGTTTGGCGAAGCCAAGCGCTGGCCGGCAGAGCACTATGCCGCTGTGGCCGATGCGATGATTCGCCAAGGCTGGCAAGTGTGGCTGTTTGGCTCGAAGAACGATCACCCGGTCGGTGAGCAGATCCGCGACCGGCTGATTCCGGGGCTCCGTGAAGAATCGTCCAACCTGGCCGGTGAGACCTCGCTGGCCGAGGCCATCGACCTGATGTCCTGCGCCCATGCCGTGGTGTCCAACGACTCCGGCCTGATGCACGTGGCCGCTGCGCTGAACCGTCCGTTGGTGGCGGTGTACGGCTCGACTTCACCCGGCTTCACCCCGCCGCTGGCCGAACAGGTGGAAGTGGTGCGCACCGGTATCGAGTGCAGCCCGTGCTTTGACCGCACCTGTCGCTTCGGCCATTACAATTGCCTGCGTCTGCTGGAACCGGGCAAAGTGATCGCCGCCCTGCACAGCCTCAGCGGGCCGGACCTGATCGATACCGTGGCCGAGGTCGACTAAGTGCGGGTACTGATCATCAAGACCTCGTCGCTGGGGGATGTAATCCACACCCTGCCGGCGCTTACCGATGCCGCCCATGCCATTCCCGGCATCCGTTTCGATTGGGTGGTGGAAGAAGGCTTCGCCGAAATCCCCAGTTGGCACCCCGCGGTCGACCAGGTCATCCCGGTGGCGATCCGTCGCTGGCGCAAGAACCTCTGGCAAACCATCAAGAGTGGCGAGTGGAAGGCGTTCAAGCAGCGCGTGCGCGAGCGCAAGTACGACCTTGTGATCGACGCCCAGGGCCTGGTCAAGTCGGCCTGGTTGACCCGTTACGTGAAGGCACCCGTAGCCGGCCTGGACCGCTACTCGGCGCGCGAAGGCTGGGCCAGCCGCTTCTACGACCGACCTCTGTCGGTTGCCACCGGCCAGCACGCGGTGGAGCGGGTACGCCAACTGTTTGCCATGGCCCTGGCCTATGACCTGCCAGAAGGCATCGGCAACTACGGCCTGGACCTCGACCGCCTGCAACTGCCGCCGGCTGCGCCCTATGTGGTGTTCCTGCATGGCACCACCTGGGCGACCAAGCATTGGCCCGAAGCCTACTGGCGCGAACTGGCCGAGCGCATGGGCCGGCGCAAGCTGGAAGTGCGCCTGCCTTGGGGTAATCCGGCTGAGAAGGCGCGGGCCGAGCGAATTGCCCAAGGCTTGAACAACTGTCAGGTACTCCCCAAATTGAACCTTGCCGGCGTCGCTCGTGTTCTGGCGGCGGCAAAGGCCTGCGTGGCGGTCGATACCGGCCTTGGCCACCTGGCGGCGGCACTCGATGTGCCCACCCTTTCGCTGTTTGGCCCTACCAACCCGGGCCTGACTGGCGCCTACGGACGGACCCAGATTCACCAGGCCAGTGACTGGCCTTGCGCTCCCTGCCTGCAGAAGAAGTGCACCTACAAACCGAGCGCCGATGACCTGGCCCGGTTCGATCTGAAACGCGAGTGGCCGCTGTGCTTCACTCGCCTGAATCCCGAGCATGTGGCGAGCCGCTTGAGCGCGTTGCTGCTGGCTGAGGATGTCCGTTGATGCAACTGGCTTTCGTGCTTTACAAATATTTCCCCTTCGGCGGGCTGCAGCGCGATTTCATGCGCATTGCCCTGGAATGCCAGAAGCGGGGCCACCAGATCCGTGTGTATACGCTGATCTGGGAGGGTGACATTCCGCCGGGCTTCGAAGTGCTGGTGGCGCCGGTGAAGGCGATTTTCAACCACCGCCGCAACGAGAAGCTCAGCGCCTGGATGGCCGCCGACCTGGCCAAGCGCCCGGTCGACCGCCTGATCGGCTTCAACAAGATGCCAGGGCTGGACGTGTACTACGCCGCCGACGGCTGCTTCGAAGACAAGGCGCAGACCCTGCGCGGTGGGCTGTACCGCCGCTGGGGCCGCTACCGGCACTTTGCCGAGTACGAGCGTGCGGTGTTTGCCAAGGACGCCCATACCGAAGTGCTGATGATTTCCGAAGTGCAGCAGCCGCTGTTCATCAAGCATTACGGCACCCCGGTAGAACGTTTCCACCTCCTGCCGCCAGGCATTTCCCAGGATCGCCGTGCGCCGGCCAATGCCGCCGAGATCCGCGCTGAGTTCCGCAAGGAATTCAACCTGGGGGATGACGACCTGCTGCTGGTGCAGATTGGCTCAGGCTTCAAGACCAAAGGCGTGGACCGCAGCCTCAAGGCACTGGCTGCGCTGCCGTCAGCCCTGCGCAAACGCACCAGGCTGATGGTGATCGGCCAGGACGACCCCAAGGTATTCCAGCTGCAAAGCGCTACCCTGGGCTTGGGCGACCAGGTGCAGTTTCTCAAGGGCCGCAGCGATATCCCGCGCTTCCTGCTGGGCGCCGACCTGCTGATTCACCCGGCGTACAACGAGAATACCGGTACGGTGCTGCTCGAAGCGTTGGTCGCCGGCTTGCCGGTGCTGGTGTCCAAGGTGTGCGGTTATGCCCACTACATTGCCGAGGCCGACAGCGGCCTGGTGCTGGACGAGCCGTTCGAACAAGAGCAGCTCAACGGCTATCTGCAGCGCATGCTCGAAGACCCGCAGGCGCGTGCCAGCTGGTCGCGCAATGGCCTGGCATTTGCTGATAGCGCCGATCTGTACAGCATGCCGCAGCATGCTGCCGACGTGATCCTGGGGCAAAAAACCGCATGAAGCTGATATTGGCCGAACCCTTCAAACGCCTGTGGGCCGGGCGTGATGCCTTCGACGCCGTGGAGGCGCTGCAAGGCGAGGTCTATCGCGAGCTGGAAGGGCGCCGCACGCTGCGCACCGAAGTGGCTGGCGAGGGCTTTTTCGTCAAGATCCACCGTGGCATCGGCTGGGGCGAGATCTTCAAGAACCTGTTCACCGCCAAGTTGCCGGTGCTCGGGGCTGGCCAGGAATGGCGGGCGATCCAACGCCTGCATGAAGTGGGCGTGCCGACCATGACCGCAGTCGCCTACGGCGAGCGTGGCAGCAACCCGGCCGCGCAGCACTCGTTCATCATCACCGAAGAGCTGGCGCCGACCATCAGCCTGGAAGACTTCAGCATCGACTGGGTCAAACAGCCGCCCGAGCCGCGCCTGAAGCGTGCACTTATCGCCGAGGTGGCGAAGATGACCGGCGGCATGCACCGCGCCGGGGTCAACCACCGCGATTGCTACATCTGCCATTTCCTGTTGCACACCGACCGACCGGTGACGGCGGATGACTTCAAGCTGTCGGTGATCGACCTGCACCGCGCGCAAACCCGTGCCAGAATCAGCCGCCGCTGGCGCGACAAGGACCTGGCTGCGCTGTACTTTTCGGCCCTGGACATCGGCCTGACCCAACGCGACAAGCTGCGCTTCCTGCGTGGTTACTTCCAGCGTCCGCTGCGGCAGGTGCTGAAGGACGAAGCCGCGCTGCTCGCCTGGCTGGAGCGCAAGGCCCAGAAACTCTACGATCGCAAGCAACGCTATGGGGATGCACTCTGATGGCGAGTTGGACACTGGCGCCGGGGTACGAACACCTGGCGGCGGACTTCGGCAGCCTCGACGCGGTGTTCGCCCTCCAGGGCGAACGGCTGACCCGCGACCCGCTCAGTGAAGTGGTACGCATCGAGCGTGACGGGATCAACTACTACGTCAAGCGCTACACCGGGGCCGGCAAGCACATGCGCCGGTACCTGGGGCGGCCACGCATCAAGGCCGAATGGCAAAACCTCAAGCAGTTCGCCAAATGGGGTATCCCCACTGCCGAAGTCGTGGCCTGGGGCCTGGAGCGCAACGGCCTGGCCTTTGGCCGTGGCGCGATGATCACCCGTGAACTGCCGCACACCGAAGACCTGTCGGCCCTGGCCGAACACAACGATGCGCGCTTGGCCGACCGCGCCTGGGTCGACCATGTCAGTCGTCAGCTGGCGCGCCATACCCGGGTCATGCACGAACACCGCTTTGCCCATAACGACCTGAAGTGGCGCAACCTGCTGGTCGATGACCAAGGCACGCTATTCTTCATTGACTGCCCCACCGGCGACTTCTGGCGCGGTTTCATGTGGCGCCATCGGATGATCAAGGACCTGGCATGCCTGGACAAAGTGGCCAAATACCACCTGTCAGCTACCCAGCGCTTGCGCTTCTACCTGCAATACCGTGGCCGCGACCGGCTGAATGTGCGTGACAAGAAGCGCATTCATCGGGTACTGGGCTTTTTCGAGGGAAGGGAATGACCGATTACCTGGCCAGCGCGGACCTCGCGCTGCTCAAGCGCCATGGCCTGGACAACTTCGAGGCGCTGTGGGCGCTGCAACTTGATGCTGTGGACGAACCCAACACCGGCCGTGGTGGCTGGAGCAGCGTTTTCCGTCTGGAACTCGAAGGCAAGGGCTACTACCTCAAGCGCCAGAGCGACTACCTGACCCGTACCTTGCACCGGCCGTTCGGCGAGCCCACCTTCGCCCGCGAATTCCGCAACATCAGTCGCTACCAGAAGCTGCGCATTCCGGCATTGCAGGCGGTGTTCTACGGCGAGCGCAAGCAGGGCGGCAAGCACCGGGCCATCCTGATGACCCGCGCTCTGGACGAGTGGGCCGACCTCGACAGCCTGCTGGCGCAGTGGCCGCGGTTGGGTGAAGCCGAGCGCACTGGCATCCTGCAGGCCTGCGGTCAGCTGGCGCGTACCCTGCACAGCGCCGGCCAGGTGCATGGCTGCTTCTACCCCAAGCACATTTTCCTGCGTCAACGCCGCGAGGGTTGGGACGCGCAATTGATCGACCTGGAAAAGACCCGGCCGCTGCTGTTCGGCATGCGTGACCGCCTCAAGGACCTGGAACCGCTGCTGCGCCGCGCGCAGGCCTGGCGCGTGCAGGATGTACGTACTTTGCTGGCTACCTACCTGGGGCAGCCGGCTGACGGCGCGCTGGTCGACACCTGGCTGCAACGGCTGACGCAACGCCGTCGTGAAAAAGAGGCCCGCTGATGCGTTTGTCTGAACTGAAGGATGCCGGGCGCAGCCCGACGCTGCCCCTGAGTATCACGTTGGTTGATGCCGCCGGCAGTGCCGACTTGCAACTGCTCACCCTGCTGCGTGTGCTGCCGGGCCAGCGTTATGTGGGCGCTGGTGTCTGGCGTGGCACACCGGTGCTGGCGAAGCTGCTGGTCGGTGGTAACGCCGCGCGGCATTTCCAGCGCGAACTGCAGGGTGTGAAGTTGCTGGCCGAACAAGGCCTGACCACACCGACGCTACTGGCCGACGGCCTCAAGGAAGGCGAGGGCGGCTGGCTGCTGTTCGAGTTCCTTGACGGTGCCCAAAGCCTGGCCGATGCCTGGGCCGCAGTGGAAAACCTGCCAGTGCTGGCGGACGAGCAGCACCTGGTACTGGGCGAAGCGCTCACGGCTGTGGCGCACATGCACGCCCAAGGCCTTTGGCAGGAAGACCTGCACCTGGACAACCTGCTGCGCCATGCCGGCAAGCTGTACCTGATCGACGGTGCGGGCATCAGGGCGGAAACACCCGGTCAGCAGTTGTCGCGTCCACGCGTGCTGGAAAACCTCGGGGTGTTCTTCGCCCAATTGCCCAAGCGCCTGGAGCCGTTCATCGAAGAGCTGCTGGTGCATTACCTGCTGGCCAATGCCGAGCATGCCTTGCCGCTGGAAGCGCTGCAGAAACAGGTGGACAAGGTGCGCAACTGGCGCCAGAAGGACTATCTGGACAAGGCTGGCCGCGAGTGCAGCCTGTTCAGCGTCCAGCGCACCCTCTCGGGCTTGCAGGCGATCCGCCGCAGTGAGGTCGAGGCCATGCAGCCTGTACTGGAGCAGGCCGATGCGCTGATCGACAAGGGCCATTTGTACAAGACCGGTGGCGCTGCCAGCGTGGCGCGCATCGAGGTCAATGGTCGCCAGTTGGTGATCAAGCGCTACAACATCAAGAACACCGCACATTGGTTCAAGCGCTTCTGGCGCCCGAGCCGGGCCTGGCATTCCTGGATTGAAGGCCACCGCCTGGAATTCCTCGACATCGCCACCCCACGCCCCCTCGCGGTGCTGGAACAGCGAGTGCTGGGCCTGCGCAGCCGTGCTTACCTGGTCACCGAGTATGTCGACGGCCCGGACCTGACGGCATGCTTCGCGCCCCACGTCGAAAGCGGCGATGCGCCCGAGGAGCAGGTGGATGCCTTGGTGCACGTGATGCAGCAGCTGATTCGCGAACGCATCAGCCACGGCGACTTCAAAGGCCATAACCTGTTCTGGCACAACGGCCAGTGGTCGCTGATCGACCTCGATGCCATGTGCCAGCACGCCACCCAGCTCAGCTTCGCCCCGGCCTATGCCCGTGACCGGGCACGGCTGCTGCGCAACTGGCCCACTGGCAGTGCCTTGCATCAGCGGCTGGACCGGCTGTTGCCAAAACTGGTCGACTGAGGCCGCCGGCTCCGCTGTCAGTGGGCCGGCGGTGGTTGATCTGGCAGTGTCAGCCAGTCACTGCTGCGCCCTGCCTGGCGAACGCGTATCAGCCACTGGCCGTTTTCGTGGCGCAGCACCGCCCACGGCACCACCCCGGCGTTGCTGGCAACGGCAATCTCCAAGTGGTAATGATCCGGTAGAAGGTGGCGGCGCACAGGCAACTGCCCGTTCTCGAGTGCCAGGTACAGCTGATCGTCAGCCTGAAAAAGCCCTTGTTCGATGTTTACCGGCAGGCCGGCCACAGGCGTTTGTAGATAGCAGTCCTGCAGTAATTGCTTCAGGTCGGGCAGCCCGTCGTACCAGAGCACCGGTGAGTCGATGACCCACTGCCCGTCGGCTTTGCGCTTGAGCGGTTGCTGCAGATAGGCATCTGGCTGGTCAGGGTCAATGGCTCGCCAGCGGTAGCCGTCGAAGCTGACCTGGTAGTAGCGGTTGTCGCTGTCCTTGACGAAATACAGCGACAGCCCACCAAACGCCGAGCTTTGCTCGTATACACCCTCACCGTAGATACCGTCTATGCGATACCGGAGGCTGCTGCTGTCCGGTTGCGCCTGGAAGCGTGCGGGCAGTGGCAGTGGCGGTTGTTTGGGTATTCCGCGCAGGGACCGGCGTAGCAATCTGGAACCGAGAAAACTGGTACCTGCATCGTTGAGGTGGCTAAGCGCCTGATAGGAATGCCGCATCACCCCTTCGACATCCTCTTGGTTGAAGGCCTCGATGCCGTCCAGGATATCGATTGCCATGCGGCCAATCGACAGCACCAGCAACGCGCGGTTGGGCAGCAGCAGGCTGATGAAATCCAGCAAACGCCAGCTCAGCGCCATGACCGACTCCGCATTCACTTCCCTGGTCGTCATGCTGTCGGCGTCGGCCTGGGCGATCAGCGCCCGGGCCTCGGCCATGTAGTAGTCGAAGAAAAGGTCGTCTTTGACCTCGGGCGTGGTCAAATGCGTGCTCAGGCGCCCCTTGTCCAGCAACCGCTGCACCGTGGCGACAGGCAGCAATGGCAGGCGCTGGGCTACGTACGCTCTCAACGTGGGCTGTTGGCGCAATGTGCGAAGCAGTTCGCGGGTTGTTCGAAAACGGCGCCAGGCCCTGCGGTCCGGGGCATCCGGGGTGTATAGCACGCATGCCGGAGACTTGTAGGGGAGGCTGTTGAGCAGAAGCACGCCCTGCAGGGTATGGCCCATGATGTTCAACTGCCGAACAGTGACCGGGTAGCCTGCTACTGGCGCACGCAAGGCATTGTGTGGTTGGTCCAACACTGCGCGCACCCAGTTGTAGCCATGTTCGAAAGGGTCTTCGCCAAAGTGTCCGGCGTAGCGCGCCTTGACTGCTTCAGCGTGCATGCGTGCACGGTTGACCTTGCTGTGCGCAGTCAGGCGCCATTTGCCTGCTCTGGAACTGATGAGTTGGGTGTGCAGGTACTTTGCGTAGCTGTCACCCACGTTCAGTTCCCGGACCATGTGCTTGACATACTGCGGCGTGAGCCCGGCGGGCATGGCTTTGCCGTGGGCATGGATCACCCGGGCAGTCAGCCAGTAGTCGGTATCGAACCACGGCAAGTTCTTGAGGGCGATCTCTTCGAGGGTGTTGATTTCCTCGACCATCTCCACCATCTCGTGGCCCACGCGTCGCATGCCTGCATAGGTGACATAGGATGAGAGGGCGAAGGGATGCATGATGGCGCCCGTGCGGCGGGCGCGTACGACCACGATCTTGATCTCGCGAGGATCTGTTTCGTACCCCAGGTCATGGCTCAGGCGCTCGCGAAGGCGTGCGTTGGCCCAGGCCAGCAGGCTATTGCGTTGCTTGAAGTCGTCAAGGCTCAGCACTCCCGGGGCAGCAGCCTGCTCGGCGATTGCCACCAGCGTTTGCATGGCCTGCATCATATGGCTCAGGCCTTGCGCAGATGTATTGCGCAGCCAGTTGGGCAGGTGCTTCTCAAGCAATTGGGAGTAGCGTGTTTGCAGGATGGGTTTGGCGCCGACTTCGTGCCATAGCGCCAGGGCTTTATGTATTTGGATGTGCTGGTCGGGTGAGGCGTTGCTCCACAAGCCGGTGTCACTCAAGCGTTGGCGTTGGGCTTCTATCGCACTGTCGATCTGGGCCTCCAGCAGGTTATCGGCGTACCAGTCATAGCGCAGACGCTTTGACCGGCGAGCGCGGTCCGCCTGCGTGTCAGTGTACAGATGCAGCAGCGGTCTGCTCTGGAGTGGGTCTTCCAGGCGTTCGCAAAGCTCCTGGTGCAGTGCGCCCAGTGAGTCGAAAGCCTCGATGCCTTGTGACAGGCTGCACAGCAAGGCAGCGCCTGCGGCATCCTGAGGCGTGAGCATAGGGCCTTCGGCGGTACCGGCAACGATGATCAGTGTGCCTGGCAGGTAGCTTCGCCAGTTGGGCCGTAGGCCTTCCAGCAGAACGCGGTAGACCTGTGGCCTTTTGGCCAGGGGCATATGCCTGCGCTGGGAGGGTAGTGGCAGGTGCAGGCAGGCCCATAGTTGATCGGCTGAGCGGTAGCCCAAGGTCTCGTCGCCCAGGCGCAGTTCAACCTCGGCCAGCATCAGCGCCTTGCGCAGTGCCAGCAGCTTTTGTCTGGGGGTTTCACCATGCTCATCGGCCGTGGTCCAGAAGCTGGCCAGTTCACCGTGCAGCCAGGTGCGTGTGTCGGGGTTGATGGGTTGTTGAAGGTCGAGGGTCGGAAGGCCGTCGAGCAGGTCACCGATCTGTCGGTCGATCTGTTCCAGTTGTTCGAGGGGGCGCATTGGGCGGGTCCTTGGTTGAGGAAAACCCCATGCTTGGCAATACCTGCGGTTGCGGGGTGGTAGCGGGCTAGCGCCCCCGACGCCAGAGCAGCCCGCGCAGGCTCAGCAGGGCCGGCAGGCCCAGGCCGGCCCAGGCCAGAACGTCCCAGCCACCGTCGCCGAGCAGCGCAGCGAACAGGCCCAGGAAGCCAAGCAGGGCAATCAACACTGGCCAGGCGAAGAGGCGCGCAGTGGGTTGCGACCTGTGGCTCATGCGCGTGCCTCCCAGGGTTTGCGCTGTTTGCTCCACCACAGGTAGAGGCCGCTGCCGAGCACGATGATTGTCAGCACGTCCAGTAACGCCCAGAGGATCTGCATCGGTCGCCCGCCGTAATCGCCGAAATGCAGTGGCTGCGACAGGCCCATGGCATCCATGTACCAGGGACGGTCGCCTACGGCAGTCACTTCAAGGGTGCGAGCATCGATCAGTACCGGCGTGAACAGGTGCGAACTCAGGTGTGTGGCACCGTTCATGAATACCGCATAGTGGTGCTCACTGGAGAAACGCGTGCCTGGAAACGCGATGAAGTCCGGGCGCATGCCCGGCGCGGCCTGTTCGGCAATGTCCAGCAGGCGAGTGGCTGGAGCGCGCTCGACGAGCGGCGGGGCGTCGCGGTAGGGGGCAACCATCGCAGCCAGGCTGTCGTTGCGCCAGGCCGCAATGACCAGGTCGGACAGGGCACTGATTACCCCGGTCACGCTCACCGTCAATGCCCAGGCCAGGGTGACCACGCCGATCAGGTTGTGCAGGTCGAGCCAGCGCAGGCGGCGGGATTTCTTGTGGCGTACGGTGCCGAATTCCAGGCGGCGCATGAACGGCGCATAGAGCACGGTGCCGGAGACAATCGCGACAATGAACAATACGCCCATGAAGGCCAGCAGCAGCTTGCCCGGCAGGCCTGCGAACATGTCCACATGCAGGCGCAGCATCACCATCATGAATCCACCATTGGCGGCCGGCATGGCCACCGCCTCGCCGGTGCGTGCATCGAGCATGAAGGTGTGCGACAGGTTGGGGTCGGTGCTGGCGGTGGCGGCGGTAATGGCGACCACGCCGTTGGGCTCGTCTTCATCGTAGCCGAAGTACTGCATGACCTCGCCGGGGCGATGTTGTTCGGCCTTGAGCACCAGTTGCTGCAGGTCGAGGTGCGGGGTGCCTGCCGGCATTTCACGCAGTTCAGGGGCGTCGCCTAGCAGGTGTTCGAGTTCGTGGTGGAAGATAAGGGGCAGGCCGGTGACTGCCAGCAACAGCAGGAACAGGGTACAGACCAGGCTGCTCCAGGTGTGGATCAAGGACCAGCGGCGGATGGTGGGGCTCTTCATCACGGTACCGATTGTTGTCGGTTGGAACCCGGGGCCGCAAGGCGGCCCCAGCTCACTCAGAACTTGTAAGTGGCGCTGGCGACAACGCTGCGCTCATCGCCGTAGTAGCAGTAGTAGGAGTCACAAGTAGAGAGGTAATCCTTGTTCAGCAGGTTGGTGGCGGTGACCGCGACCGACGCGCCCTCCAGGCTGCCGTTCAGGCGACCCAGGTCGTAATGCACCGACCCATCGAAGACGGTGTAGGCCTTGGCCTTGCCCAGGTAGGTATTGCCTTGGTCGCCGTAGGTATTGCCGGTATAACGCGCGCCCAGGCCGATGCCGAAGCCGTCGAGTACGCCCGAGTGCCAGGTGTAGTCGCCCCAGATGGACGCTTGCTGGTTAGGCATCAGTTGCAGGCGGTTACCTTTGAAATCGCCGTCCTGCACCTCGGACTTGGCCAGGGTGTAGGCGGCAATCACCTTCAGGTTGTCGGTCACATCGGAAACCGCTTCCAGCTCTAGGCCGCGGACTTTCACTTCGCCGGTCTGGCTGGTGATGGTCACACCACCGACCGTGTTGGTGACCGAGACGTTTTTCTGAGTCAGGTCGTACACGGCTGCCGACAACAGGGTGTTGGACCCCGGCGGCTGATACTTCACGCCCAGCTCCCACTGTTTGCCTTCGGTGGGCTTGAACGAGTCCGAGGCCGACACACTGGCATTGCTGGACGGCTGGAACGACTCGGCATAGGACAGGTACGGCACGAAGCCCGAGTCGAACACGTAGCTGATGGCTGCGTTGCCGCTGAACTTCTTGTCCCGCTGGGTATTGGTGGCATCGCCCTGGTTGAAGAACTTGGTGCCGGTGTGCACCCAGTCTTCACGACCGCCCAGGGTCAGGCGCCAGTTACCAAGCGCCATCTGGTCCTGCACATACAGGCCGGTCTGACGGGTTTTCTGGTTGTAGTCGTAAAACGCGGTCGACCGATCAGGGCGAGTGATCGGCAGCCCGTAGACCGGGTTGTTGACGTTGCTGTCCGGCACGTTGAAGTCGAAGATCGACAGGTAGTTGGTGTTGATGCGCTGGTGGTCCAGGCCGATCAACAGCGTGTGGTCGATGTCCCCGGTAGCGAAGTCCGCCTGGAAGTTGTTGTCCACCGCGAACTGGCTGATGTCTTCATCGGTGTTGGTGGACATGCGGCTGACAGTGCCATCGTCCTGCACCGGCGGCGAGCTCTTGTTGTAGCTGCCAGGGGTGATGGTCTGGAACGACAGGTCCGACTTGGTGTAGCAGGTTCTGGCGGAACTGCCAGACGTCATTGATGCGGTGTTCGAAGGCGTAACCCAGCGCGTAGTAAGTGCGGTCGTAGAACTCGTAATCCGGGTCACCCAGGTTCTTGTGGTGCGAGATCTTGCCGAACGGCATGTCGATCTTGGTGCCCTGGATGGGCCGGAACTGGCTGGTGGCACCGGTATCGTCACGGGTGAACTGGGTGAGGAAGGTCAGCGTCGTGTCTTCGTCAATGTTCCAGGTCAGGCTTGGGGCAATGTTGTAGCGCTTGTTGTCGATGTGGTCGATTTGGGTGCCACTGTCACGAATAACGCCACTGACGCCATAGAGAAAGCGACCTTCATCGTCGATCTTGCCGGTGCTGGCGAAGTTGATCTGGCGATGGTTGTCGCTGCCGTATTGAAGCTCGATTTCGTGAGCGCTTTCGGCTTGCGGACGGCGGCTGACCATGTCCAGCAGGCCGCCAGGTGGAGTCTGGCCGTAAATCGAAGAGGCCGGGCCGCGCAGCAGGGCGAGGCGGTCGAGGTTCCAGGTTTCGGCTTTCGGGTTGGCATACACGCCGCGGGGCAGGGGTAGGCCATCGAGGAACTGCGTTGGCTCGAAGCCGCGCACGCGCATCCAGTCATACCGCGTATCGCTGCCGAAGCTGGCAGAGACGATGCCCGGCATATAGCGCACTGCATCATCCAGGCTGTGTACACCGCGGTCTTTCATTTGCTCGCGGGTGGCGACAGAGACGGAGCGGGGGACTTCCACAAGTGCCGTGTCAGTCTTGGTGCCAGCAGCGGTGCGCTTGGCCACGTAGCCTTCAACCGGGCCCCAGGCGCTTTCGCTGGCGCTGGTGGCATTCACGGTGGTTTCCGGCAAGGCCAGTGTGCCATCCGGCACGGCCACCAGGCTGTAGCTGCCCGCACTGCTCTGCTGCAACTGCAGGCCGGTACCGCTCAGGGCGGCTTGCAGGGCGCCCAGGCCGTCGTATTGGCCGCTGACCGGGGCCGAGGTGCGGCCGCTGACCAGTGCCGGGTCGATGGCCAAGGCAATGCCGGCCTGGCTGGCGATCTGGTTGAGGGTGGTGGCCAGTGGCGCGCTGGGCAGGTTGTAGGCGCGCGACGTGGATTGCTCGGCGGCGAACAAGGCAGGGCTGGTCAGCGGGGCAGCCAGGCCGATGGCCAGGGCCATCAGGCTGGGGCGCAGGATATGATCAACGGCACGGGACATGCGGCGGTTCCTCGACGGGTAAGTGCTTGCTGCTTCCTTGCCGAGCGAGATCTGAAAAGTGACAGGGTGAATCTGAAAAATATTGAGAATTATTTAATGGGATTTTGCCAGCACCGGCCTCTTCGCGGGTGAACCCGCTCCTACGACGACCCCGATGTGTGTCCACCACCGTGGTAGGAGCGGGTTTACCCGCGAATACGGTGGCGGCGGCAACGCTGAACGACTGGTGGAGATTGGCCAGCAAGCCCGGCCTATTTGGAAGTGACGTTCACCCACCACTGCGTATGCCGCTCGATCTTGACCGGCAACGCCGGCACCAGTGAGGCCAGCGCCAGGTCGGTGTTGGTCAGCGGGAAGCTGCCGGTCACGCGCAGGTCGGCGACCTTGGCATCCACCCCGAGGTAGCCGCTGCGGTACTGGCCCAATGTGGCGAGCAGGTCGCCCAAGCGTACGTTGTCGACCACCAGCATGCCGCGGGTCCAGGCATCGGCACCGGCAGGCACCGTGCCAACCTCGCCGAGGCCGTTGGCGTTCATCAACACCTGCTGGCCTTCGCGCAGCACCTGTTCGTCGCCGCTGTCATGCGGCATGGCGGCGACCGAGGCTTGCAGCACTTCCAGGCGCGTACCGCCGGCTTCGCGGCGCACCAGGAAGCGCGTGCCCAGTGGCCGCAAGCGACCGTCTTCAGTGCGTACCAGCAGCGGGCGCGGGTCCTGGTGGCCGGTTTCGACCGAGATTTCGCCCTGGTGCAGCACGATCACCCGTTGCGCGCCGGCGTACTCGATGTCCACGGCGGTGTGGGTGTTCAGGCTCAGCAGTGTGCCGTCTTCTAGGCGCAAGGTGCGTAATTCACCCGTGGCGGTGCGCTGGTCGGCCAGCCAGTAGCTGGGTGCCAGCGACGGGGCGCCGACCCATGCCAGCAGCGCGCCGAGCAGAAACGTGCCGGCCAGCCCGCCGCCAACCTTGCCAATGCGTCGCCGCAGGCTGGCGCGCGATTGCAGCAGCGCCTGGCGTGCCGGGCCAGCTGCCGCGCTAACGCGTTGGTCCATGGCGCCGAGCTGGCGCCAGGCACGTGCGTGCTCTTCGCTGGCGGCATGCCAGCGCATGAATTCGTTGCGTTCATCAGGCGTGCCGCTGCTCTCGCCAAGGCTGAGTTTCCAGGCAATCGCGGCTTCCAGGACCCGGGACGAAACCGGGAGGTTGCTCACGTCGGCTCCCCGTACAAGGCCACGTAGCACTGGCGCATGCCTTGGGCGATGTACTGGCGCACCCGCGATACCGAAACGCCAAGGCGCTCGGCAATTTCGGCATGGCCCATGCCGTCCAGACGGCTGTGCAGAAACGCCGCGCGAGCCTTGCTCGACAGCTTGCCGAGCAGGCGGTCGATGGCTTTGAGGTCTTCAAGGATCAGGTGCTGCATTTCTGGCGAGGGCTGTTCGGCTTCAGGGATCAGTGCCAGCTCGGCCAGGTAGGCCTGTTCCAGCGCGGCGCGGCGGAAGTGGTCGAACATCAGCCCCTTGGCCACGGCGGCCAGAAACGCGCGGGGTTCGCGGGGGGTGTCCAGTTGCTCACGACCAAGCAGGCGCACGAAGGTGTCCTGGCTCAGGTCTTCAGCACGCTGGCGGCAGGCCATGCTGCGTTGCAGCCAGGCGAGCAGCCAGCCGCGGTGGTCGCGGTACAGCGCACCGACCAGATCGGCGTGTGGGCTTTGTGCAGAAGACAAGCAGCGTCCCCCCGGAACGAATGCATTAACTAACGATAATTATTCGCGATTGTTGCAGAGGGGAGGGGGTGGGTGCAATGGACGCTTATCGGATCGCCATCATGGAAAAGGCTGAAGGGTATGCCTTGGAATTTTCAGTGCCTATCCCTACAAACCATGACTCTGCATCTTGCGCCGTCGCCACCCGCGCAACCGTTGCTCCAGCTGCAGCGGGCTGTCCAGCTGCTGGCGCCGGGCCTGGCTGAACAGGATCAGCGCCAGTTCTGCGGTCACCTGGGCATCGGCACTGGCATGATGGCGTTCTTCAACCTGCAAGCCAAACCGCGCTACCCAGTCATCCAGCCCGGCCTCGCGCAGCACGGTGTCGGGGTTGAGCATCGGCGCCAGCTCGGCGATATCGAGGAATGGCGACTGCAAGCGGTAACCCAGGCTCTCTTTCAGCGCACGCGCCAGCATGCGCTGGTCGAATGGCGCGTGAAACGCCAGCACCGGGCTGTTGCCAATGAAATCGAGCAAATCCAGCAGGGCCTCGGCCGGGTCGCAACCGGCAGCCAGGGCGCTGGGGCCCAAACCGTGGATCAGTACGCTGGCGTTGGTCTTCTGCAAAGGCCGGTGCAGTGTGCGTTCGAACTGCTGGGCAAAGTCGATGGCACCGTCTTCGATGGCCACCGCCCCGATCGACAGTACCTGATCACGGTTGGGGTTGAGCCCGCTGGTTTCCAGGTCCAGCACCACCCAGCGCTGCTCACGCAGGGTACATACCCCCAGCGGCACGGGCTTGGGCAACCGGGCCAGGCGCTGGCGTGTGGTGTGGTCCAGCTCGGGCGCGCTGGGGCGCAGCCAGGCGAACAGGCTCATAGCTGATACCGCAAGGCCAGGCTGCTTTGCAGGCGCTGGGCCTGGCGCAGGGACTCGCGCAGGATGCGCCGGTCCAGGTGGTTGAGGCTGTCCGGGTCGAGCCGGTTGGAGTAAGGCAGGTTGTCGCGTATCTGGCGCTGGTGCTGCTGCATGCGGGTTTGCTGGATGAAGTGGTAGGCCTCTTCATAGGCGGCGCCGTCCAACGGTTCGATCACGCCCTTGGCTACCAGTTGGCGCAGGCGCTCCAGGGTATTGCAGGCAGCTATGCCATTGGCCAGGGCCAGCAAACGGGCACCATCCACGAAGGGCGTCAGGCCCTGGACCTTGAGGTCGAGGGTCGCCGCCTTGTCGTTGCCTTGGCGTGTCAGCACGAACTCGCGCAACCGGCCCACCGGCGGGCGTTGGCGCAGGGCGTTGTCAGCCATCATGCGCTGGAAGATGCGGTTGTCGGCTACCTGTGCCAGCAGGCCCTGGCGCAGCTGCTCGCAGCCTTGCTCGTCGCCCCACACCACACGCAGGTCGAAGTAGATGCTCGAGCCCAGCAGGTTCTCCGGGCTGGCTTCGCGGACAAACCCGGCAAAGCGCCGCGCCCACTCGCTGCGCGACAGGCACAGTTCGGGGTTGCCGGCCATGACGTTACCCATGCACAGGGTGAAACCGCACTGGGCCAGGCATTGGTTGATGTATTGCGCCAGCGGCAGCAGGCGAGCGCGGATGGCGTCGGCCTCGGCGCTGTCGACTGCTTCGAAGAGGATGCCGTTGTCCTGGTCGGTGTGCAGGGTCTGCTCACGTCGCCCTTCGCTGCCAAAGCACAGCCAGCTAAACGGCACGCCCGGGTCGCCACGTTCGGCCAGGGCCAGTTCGATGACCCGGCACACGGTATGGTCGTTGAGCAAGGTAATGATCTGGGTGATCTGCGTCGACGATGCGCCATGGGCCAGCATGCGTTCTACAAGCTGGCTGATTTCGCCGCGCAGCGAAACCAGCGTATCCAGGCGTGGCGCATGGCGTATGGTGCGCGCCAGGTGAACCAGATCGACCCGTTGCAGGGAGAACAGGTCGCGCTCGGAAACCACGCCGCACAGGCGTCCGTTTTCCACCAGGCAGACATGGGCAATATGCCGCTCGGTCATGGCCATGGCGGCATCGAAGGCGCTGGCCTGGGGTGGGAGGTAGAACGGTTTGGCGGTCATGTGCCGGTCGATGGCGGCGCCCAGGTCGGTATCTACTGTCGCCACCACCTGGCGCAGGTCGCGCAAGGTGAAGATACCGATGGGGTAGCGCTGCGGGTCGACCACCACGATGCTGCCCACCTGTTGCTCGTGCATCAGCCGCACGGCTTCGCGCAGGGGCGTATGGGCGCTGCACACCACCGGGTGACGCATGGCCAGTTCACCCAGGGGGGTGTTCAGCGAGTACTGGGTGCCGAGGGTTTCCACAGCGCGCTGGCGTACTTGCTGATTGACCTGATCAAGCAGGCTGCTGACACCGCGCAGGGCAAAATCCCGAAACACATCAGACATCGAGAACACGCGGATGAATGCTGCCTTGTTCAGTTGCAGGCAGAAGGTGTCTTCCCCGGCCAGGTGCTCGGTGCGGGTTGCCCGCTCACCCAGCAGGGCTGCCAGCGGGAAGCACTCCCCGCTGGTGATCTCGAACGTGGTTTCGACACCCGGTTTGGCCAGGTGCTGGCGCTCGCCAACCACGCGTCCCTGCTTGACGATGTAGAAGTGCTCGACCGGCCCGTCGGCAGGTTTGACGATGCTTTCACCGCAGGCGTAGAAGCGCAGCTGGCACTGCTCGACCAAGAAGGCCAGGTGGCTGTGCTCCATCTGATTGAACGGCGGAAAGCGCTGCAGGAACTGCAATGTGCCCTGGATGTTTTGCAGTACCGCTGTCTTGCCCGCCTGGCTATAGGCGTCCTTTTTGCTCATGAAACTGACCGTATCGCTATGCCGAACTATATATATCTATATATAGGTACCGGCCATGTTGTTCTCTGCCTCCATGGTCGGCTTGCGGCGGGGTGGTGCCCATTGGACGTAAGTCTATGAGCGCCCTTGTCAAAGACCCGACGAAAGGCGAAACGGGTTACGCGAGTAATGCGGTCCTAATGCTGAAGCGGAATTTTTTTGACGAGATGAGCATGCCTGAGCACACCGACATCCTGAGCGACGCCGAGCGCGAGGCCTTGGCCGTGATAAACCAAAGTGCGCCTGTGGCAGCCAGACCGTTGGTGCTGGTGGTGGATGACAACGCGGTTAACCGGGAGGCGCTGATCCTGTACCTGAAAAGCCGGGGCATCGATGCGGTGGGGGCGGATGGGGCCGAGGAAGCCAGGTTGTACCTGCACTATCAGAAGCGTATCGGCTTGATGATTACCGATTTGCGCATGCAGCCTGAAAGTGGATTGGACTTGATCAGGACGATTCGTGCGTCGGAGCGGGCGGCGTTGTCGATCATTGTGGTGTCGGGCGACACCGATGTGGAAGAGGCAGTGGATGTGATGCACCTGGGGGTGGTGGACTTCCTGCTCAAGCCGGTGGATCTGGGCAAGCTGTTGGAGCTGGTGAACAAAGAACTGAAAATTGGATGATGCGCCAGGGGGACCGTAAAACGGTCCCCCTGGCAGCAGATGCTGCTTACAACCCGTTACGCGCCTTGAACTCGCGGCGACGGCGGTGCAGTACCGGCTCGGTATAACCGTTCGGTTGCTTGCCACCTTCCACTACCAGTTCCACAGCCGCCTGGAACGCCACGTTGTCGTCGAAGTTGGGCGCCATCGGGCGGTACAGGGGGTCGCCAGCGTTCTGCTGATCGACCACCACGGCCATGCGCTTGAGGCTTTCCAGCACCTGTTCCTGGCTGACCACGCCGTGGCGCAGCCAGTTGGCCAGCAGCTGGGCAGAAATGCGCAGGGTGGCACGGTCTTCCATCAGGCCGACGTTGTTGATGTCCGGCACCTTCGAGCAACCCACGCCCTGGTCGATCCAGCGCACCACGTAGCCGAGAATGCCCTGGGCGTTGTTGTCCAGCTCGTTGCGGATCTCTTCGGCCGACCAGTTGGTGTCGGCAGCCAGCGGAATGGCCAGAATGTCATCCACCGACGCCGGGGTACGTGAAGCCAGTTCACGCTGGCGCGCCTGTACGTCCACCTTGTGGTAGTGCAGGGCGTGCAGGGTGGCGGCAGTTGGCGACGGTACCCAGGCGGTGTTGGCACCGGCCAGTGGGTGGGCGATCTTCTGCTCGAGCATGGCGGCCATCAGGTCAGGCATGGCCCACATGCCTTTGCCGATCTGCGCACGGCCTTGCAGGCCGGTGGCCAGGCCAACGTCGACGTTGTTGTTTTCGTAGGCGCCGATCCACTTCTCGTTCTTCATGGCACCTTTGCGCACCACGGCGCCGGCTTCCATCGAGGTGTGGATTTCATCGCCAGTGCGGTCAAGGAAGCCGGTGTTGATGAACACCACGCGCTCGGCGGCTGCCTTGATGCAGGACTTGAGGTTGACCGTGGTACGGCGTTCCTCGTCCATGATGCCGACCTTGACGGTGTTGCGCGGCATGCCCAGCAGGTCTTCGACCTGGCTGAAGATCTCGGTGGCGAAGGCCACTTCCTCAGGGCCGTGCATCTTCGGCTTGACGATGTACACGCTGCCGCTGCGGGTATTCTTGCGGCTGGTGTTGCCGTTGAGGTTGTGCAGGGCGATCAGGTTGGTGAACAGCCCGTCCTGGATACCTTCGGGGATTTCG
Organism: Pseudomonas alloputida; assembly: GCF_021283545.2. Classification (NCBI taxonomy): domain Bacteria; kingdom Pseudomonadati; phylum Pseudomonadota; class Gammaproteobacteria; order Pseudomonadales; family Pseudomonadaceae; genus Pseudomonas; species Pseudomonas alloputida. The sequence goes on from NZ_CP128540.1 coordinate 398,251, forward strand.
TTGCCTTGGGCATCGAGGATCGCCGGGTTGGTCATCAGGTGGCCAACGTTGCGCACGAACAGCAACGAACGACCGTGCAGGGTCACGCTGCCGCCGTTAGGCGCCGCGTACTCGCGGTCCGGGTTCATGGTGCGGGTGAAGGTTTTGCCACCCTTGCTCACGCTTTCGGCCAGGTCGCCTTTCATCAAGCCCAGCCAGTTGCGGTAGACGATGACTTTGTCGTCAGCGTCTACGGCTGCAACCGAGTCTTCGCAGTCCATGATGGTGGTCAGTGCCGACTCCATCAGGATGTCTTTGACGCCAGCGGCGTCGGTGCTGCCGACGGGGGTGCTGGCATCGACCTGGATTTCGAAGTGCAGGCCGTTGTGCTTGAGCAGCACGGCAGTGGGCGCGGCGGCGTCGCCGTGGAAGCCGATCAGTTGCGCATCGTCGCGCAGGCCAGTGTTGCTGCCGCCTTTCAGGGCAACAACCAGCTTGCCGCCTTCGATGCGGTAGCCCGTGGAGTCAACGTGCGAGCCGGCGGCCAGTGGCGCGGCTTCGTCGAGGAAGGCACGGGCGAAGGCGATGACCTTGTCGCCGCGCACCTTGTTGTAACCCTGGCCTTTTTCGGCGCCGCCTTCATCGCTGATGGCATCGGTGCCGTACAGGGCGTCGTACAGCGAACCCCAACGGGCGTTGGCGGCGTTCAGGGCGAAGCGGGCGTTCATCACCGGCACGACCAGTTGTGGGCCGGCCATGTGGGCGATTTCTTCGTCCACGTTCTGGGTGGTGGCCTGGAAATCGTCGGCTTGTGGCAGCAGGTAGCCGATTTCCTGGAGGAATGCTTTGTAGGCTGCGGCGTCGTGGGCCTGGCCTTTGCGTGCCTGGTGCCAGGCGTCGATCTTGGCTTGCAGCTCGTCGCGCTTGGCGAGCAGGGCTTTGTTCTTTGGAGCGAGGTCATTGATGATCTTCTCTGCACCCGCCCAGAACTGCTCGGCGACGATGCCGGTCCCGGGGATGGCTTCGTTGTTCACGAAGTCGTACAGGACCTTGGCGACCTGAAGGCCACCGACTTGAACGTATCCAGTCATTGCTTGCCTCACTCTGCTCAGCTATTTCGCTCTTCTGTATTAAGCCTGTAGCGCTTCTCTAAACACGGCACCAGTGCATGCCCCCGGGGTTGCTTGGGGGCGGCTGGGTGCGGCCTGCCAGACAGGCTGGCGGGCAGTGTGCGTATTTTCACAGGCGCCTTGGCAGACATCCAAACGACGTTTTGTAGTCCGCGCCACGGGATACTACATGAAGCAGTAGGCGGGGCAAAATCAGACTAAAAGCGCCGTTATGCGACCCGTTGGTCGCGTATGGTCACGCTGGGAGTAGGTATGTTCGCAAAAAACAGGTGGATTGTTCCAGATAAATCTTGAAACAGTACACGATTGGCTGTGCAGATTGCCCTGCGGCAGGTTGCCGCGCCTTGCCTATACTGACTCGATCCCCCGATTTTCTGCCGCCCGGCGCGGTCCGACACGAGGAAGGGCTTGTGGATCATCTTGTACTGACTGTAATTGCCCCTGACAAGGCCGGCCAGGTCGAACGTATTGCCCAGTGCATCGCCGACCACAGTGGTAACTGGCTGGAAAGCCGCATGTCGCGTATGGCCGGGCAGTTTGCTGGCATTCTGCGGGTGGCGGTGCCGGCAGAGAATTACGCCGAGCTTGTGGCCTCGCTGCAGGGGCTGGCCAGGTATGACATTCGCGTGCTGATCGCCGAGAGCGGGATTGAGCCGTCGTGCACCTGGAAGCCAATTGCCATGGAGCTGGTGGGTAACGACCGGCCGGGGATCGTGCGGGACATTACCCGCTTGCTGGCTGAGCTGCAGGTAAACGTCGAGCGGTTTTCCACAGAAGTGCGGCCGGCGCCGATGAGCAGTGAGCCGTTGTTCCACGCCGACGCATTGCTGGCGTTGCCGTTGACCTTGCCGCTGGAAGAACTGCAGCAGCGGCTGGAGAGCCTGGCGGATGACTTGATGGTGGAGTTGAAGCTGCGGGCAGAGGATTGATCAGCAAGCGGCCATCTGCGGTTATCCCGATATCACGGGGAAGGCCCTGTGGATAACCTGGGGGTGTACCTCTCCAGCCCAGGTATCACGTGCCTTGTACGGTTTTGCTCAAAAAATGCCCAATTATCAGCAGCTTGTGCACAAAGCGCGGGGACGAGGGTGTGGATAACCTATGGAGATGTCTCTGCAGGCCAGGCGCTACATGACCTGCAGAGTTTTGATCGTTTTCTGATCAGCTACGTTTGCGCAAGTTCAGCCATGCATCGACGCTGTAAATCGCCAAACCTGCCCAGATGAACATGAAGGCCGCCAGGGTGCTCGACGACAAATGCTCGTCGAACAGCACTACGGCCTGCAACAGCACCAAGGTCGGCGCCAGGTACTGCAGGAAGCCCAGCGTGGTGTACGGCAGGTGCCGTGCGGCGGCGTTGAAGCATACCAGCGGCACCAGCGTCACCGGCCCGGCCGCCATCAGCCACAGCGCCTCGCTGCTGGTATAGAACGCGCCCTGGGCACTCATCGCTGTCGGGTGCAGTAGCAGCCAGCCAAGGGCCAGCGGTACCAGCATCCAGGTTTCCACCACCAGGCCGGGCAGCGCAGCCACCGGCGCCTGCTTACGGATCAGCCCATAGAAGCCGAAGCTCAACGCCAGCACCAGTGATACCCACGGCAGGCTGCCCACTTGCCACACCTGCTGCGCCACACCCACGGCAGCCATGCCCACCGCCAGCCATTGCAGGCGGCGCAGGCGCTCACCAAGAATCAGCATGCCCAGCAGTACATTGATCAGCGGGTTGATGTAATAGCCCAGGCTGGCCTCGAGCATACGGCCGTTGTTCACCGACCACACGTAGGTCAGCCAGTTGCCGGCGATCAGTGCCCCGCTCAGTGCCAGGATGCCCAGCCGGCGCGGGTTGTTGCGCAGTTCACGCCACCAGCCGGGGTGTTTCCACACCAGTAGCAGCAGCGAGCCGAACAGTGCTGACCAGAGCACCCGGTGGACAATGATCTCCACCGCCGGGACGCTCTGGATTGCCTTGAAGTAGAGGGGGAAAAGGCCCCAGATGATGTAGGCGCTCAAGCCCAGTATGTACCCGCGACGCGGGTTTGCGGCGTGCATGCAGAATCCTTGCTTAGGTTGCTAAATAAAGCGACGCCTATTGTAGACAGAGGCGGGCGTGCTTCTAGAACAATTTCAGCGGAGCTTCATCCAGCGCAGCCATCTGTTCGCGCAAGGCGAGAATCTGGTCGCCCCAGTAGCGTGGCTGGCCGAACCAAGGGAAGCTGGGCGGGAACGCCGGGTCGTCCCAGCGCCTTGCCAGCCAGGCGCTATAGTGCAGCTGGCGCAGGGCGCGCAGGGGCTCGATCAGGGCCAGTTCGCGCGGGTCGAAGTCGTGGAACTCGTTGTAGCCGTCGATCAGCTCGGCCAGTTGCCCCAGGCGCTCCTCGCGGTTGCCGGCCAGCATCATCCACAGGTCTTGCACCGCTGGGCCCATGCGGCAATCGTCGAGGTCGACCACGTGGTACACCTCATCGCGGTGCATCAGGTTGCCGGGGTGCAGGTCGCCGTGCAGGCGGATGAGCTGGTGTGGTGTGCGAGCGTAGATGTCCTCCACCCGCTTGAGCAGATCGCGGGCCACGGACTCGAACGCCGGCAGCAGTTCATGTGGGACAAAATTACCCTCCAGCAAGGTGTTCAGCGAGGCGTGGCCAAAGTTGTCCACAGCCAGTGCCTCACGGTGCTTGAACGGCTTGCTGGCGCCCACGGCATGCAGGCGGCCAAGTAACTGGCCCAGCCGATACAACTGGTCGAGGTTGCCAGGTTCGGGGGCGTGGCCGCCGCGACGGGGGAACAGCGTGAAGCGGAAGCCCTTGTGTTCGAACAAGGTGCGGTCATCGTGCTGCATGGGCGCAACCACCGGGACTTCGCAGTCGGCGAGTTCGGCCGTGAAGGCGTGCTCTTCGAGGATGGCTGCATCGCTCCAGCGGCCTGGGCGGTAGAACTTGGCAATCAACGGCTGCGCGTCTTCGATGCCCACCTGGTACACGCGGTTCTCGTAGCTGTTCAGCGCCAGCACCCGAGCGTCGCTGAGAAAGCCCAGGCTTTCCACTGCGTCCAGGACCAGGTCGGGGGTGAGGGTGTCGAAGGGGTGGGACATGGTGGCTCCGGAGGGTAAGCGGCGTGGGGCCATGGTAGCGCGTTATGCCTGTGCCGGCTTCACAGGCAGGCCCGCAATCCGCTCGCCGCGTGGCCAGGCTATGCCGGTATCCCGATCAGCACATAGGACGGATGGAACTGCACCCGCACCGAGCTGCCGACCGCCACCTGCTGCCCTGCCAACCACTGCGCCTCTGCAATGGCACACAACGTCTGGCCATTCCCCAGCGCCAGCCTGACCTCGCTGGGGCCGTCATCCTCGGCCAGCACTTCCTCCACCGTCGCGTTCAAACAGTTACTGCCCCTCTCGGCTTCTTCCTCTTGCGCCAGTAAACGCACCCACCCGGCCTTTAGCAGCGCCACCACCATCGTTCCCGGTGTCAGCTCCAGGCGCGCCGTGCTGTCGTGGGTGATCAGCGCATCGATCTCCAGCCCGCCACCCAATGCCAGGCTGACGCGGTCATACCGGCCTTCAGGGCGCAGGCCGCTGACCTGGCCCTGCAACTGGTTGCGCGCACTGGTGCGCAGCATCAGGCGCCCGAGCAGGTCGAGGTCGCCGGATTCTTCGGCGGCGTCAAGGATTTGTGCCTGCAGGGCCTGCAGCCGTTGGTACAGGCGCAACACCCGCTCGCCTTCCGGCGACAAGTGCGCACCGCCACCGCCGCGGCCACCGGTGCTGCGCTTGACCAAGGGCTGGCTGGCCAGGTTGTTGAGCTCGTCGATGGCATCCCAGGCCGCCTTGTAGCTGATACCTGCGGCCTTGGCGGCGCGGGTGATCGAGCCTTGTTCGGCAATATGCTGCAGCAGCGCGATGCGCTGTGGGCGGCGGGCGATGTGCTGGGTGAGAACGGGGGGTAGGGACATGGGTATTCCGTATACAAAGGTGCTTTACAAATGGGCAGGTCGCGCCTGGTCATACATACCCCGGTTTGGGCGTACGTGCCAGGCAATACACATCCACCCGCCGCGCACCTGCCTTGCGCAGTGCCTGGGCGATAGCCTGCGCAGTGGCACCGGTGGTCAACACATCATCGACGATGGCGACATGCTTGCCTTCCAGTTCGCCCTGTACCGCGAACGCCTGGCGCAAATTGCGCCGCCGTGCCTTGGCGCCCAGATGTTGCTGTGCCGGTGTCTCGCGGGTGCGGGCCAGCAAACGCTCGTTGCAGGTTACCCCGACGTGCGACGACAACCACCGCCCAAGCATCCCCGCCTGGTTGAACCCCCGCTCGCGCAGTCGACGCCTGGCCAGAGGCACAGGCAACAGCAGGTCAGGGCGAGGCAACCCTTCGGCATAGCGATACTGCAGCCCCTGCCCCAGCAGCTCAGCCATCAGGCGCCCCAAAGGCCATTGGCGATTGTGCTTGAAACGGCTGATCAACGTGTCCACCGGAAAGCCGAAATGCCACAGGGCAATGACCTGATCGAAGGCCGGCAAGCAGCGGCCACACGGGGCGCAGGTCAAGCCGGCCATGGGCAAGGGCAGGGCGCAATGTCGGCACTGATCACCCAGCCAGGGCAGCGCCTGTTCGCAGGTGATGCACAGCGGGTAATGCTGCTCGGCAGGCTCATCGCATAACAAGCACATCTGATTAATAAGTGAGCACTTGTAAACCAGTCGCTTCCAGTGCAGTTGACAGTTCATAGGCCTTCCATGACTATGCGAGCTATCCGTGATGCGCTGGCGGGCTTTCCTGTCCCGGCGCCAGCTACAGCCTAAACAAGGAAACGCCGATGAGCGCCAGCACAACTGCAACAACACGTCACGATTGGGCCCTGGCCGAGGTCAAGGCGCTGTTCCAGCAACCGTTCAATGACTTGCTGTTCCAGGCGCAGACCGTGCACCGCGCGCATTTCGACCCCAACCGCGTGCAGGTTTCGACGTTGCTGTCGATCAAGACCGGCGCCTGCCCGGAAGATTGCAAATATTGTCCGCAGTCCGGTCACTACAACACCGGCCTGGAGAAACAGAAGCTGATGGAAGTGCAGAAGGTGCTGGAAGAAGCTGCCCGCGCCAAAGCCATCGGTTCTACCCGTTTCTGCATGGGGGCGGCGTGGAAGCACCCGTCGGCCAAAGACATGCCCTACGTGCTGGAGATGGTCAAAGGCGTCAAGGCCATGGGCCTGGAAACCTGCATGACCCTCGGCAAACTCGACCAGGAGCAGACCAAGGCCCTGGCCCAGGCTGGTCTGGACTACTACAACCACAACCTCGACACCTCGCCGGAGTTCTACGGCAGCATCATCACCACGCGTACCTACAGCGAGCGCCTGCAGACCCTGGCCTACGTGCGCGACGCCGGGATGAAAATCTGCTCTGGTGGCATTCTGGGCATGGGTGAATCGCTGGATGACCGCGCCGGCCTGCTGATCCAGCTGGCCAACCTGCCGGAACACCCGGAGTCGGTGCCGATCAACATGCTGGTCAAGGTGGCCGGCACGCCGCTGGCTGAGGAAGAGGACGTCGACCCGTTCGACTTTATCCGTATGCTGGCCGTGGCCCGGATCCTCATGCCCAAGTCTCACGTGCGCCTGTCCGCCGGCCGCGAGCAGATGAACGAGCAGATGCAGGCCCTGGCCTTCATGGCGGGCGCCAACTCGATCTTCTACGGCGAAAAGCTGCTGACCACCGCCAACCCCCAGGCCGACAAGGACATGCAGCTGTTCGCACGCCTGGGCATCAAGCCCGAAGCGCGTGAAGAGCACGCCGACGAAGTGCACCAGGCAGCCATCGAGCAAGCGCTGGTCGAGCAGCGCAGCAGCGAGATGTTCTACGACGCCGCGACAGCCTGACATGGCTTTCGACCTGGCAGCGCGCCTGGCCGAACGGCGCGCCGCAGACCTGTATCGGCAGCGGCCATTGCTGGAAAGCCCGCAAGGGCCGGAAGTGGTGGTCGACGGCCAGCGGTTGCTGGCCTTCTGCAGCAATGACTACCTGGGCCTGGCCAACCACCCCGAGGTGATCGCCGCCTGGCAGGCCGGCGCCGAGCGCTGGGGTGTGGGGGGGGGGGCCTCGCACCTGGTAGTTGGCCACAGCACCCCGCACCATCAGGTTGAAGAGGCACTGGCTGAACTCACCGGCCGCCCGCGCGCCCTGTTGTTCTCCACCGGCTATATGGCCAATCTGGGCGCCATCACCGCGCTGGTGGGGCAGGGCGACACGGTATTGCAAGACCGCCTCAACCATGCCTCGTTGCTGGATGGCGGGTTGCTCAGTGGTGCCCGCTTCAACCGCTACCTGCACAACGACCCGGCCAGCCTGGCCAGCCGCCTGGACAAGGCGGTCGGCAATACCCTGGTGGTGACCGATGGCGTGTTCAGCATGGACGGTGACCTGGCCGACCTGCCGGCGCTGGCCAATGTCGCCCGTGCCCGCGGTGCCTGGCTGATGGTCGACGACGCCCATGGCCTGGGCACCCTGGGTGCCAAAGGCGGCGGCATCGTCGAGCACTTTGGCCTGGGCGTGGATGATGTACCCGTGCTGATCGGCACGCTGGGCAAGGCTTGCGGCACTGCGGGCGCCTTTGTTGCCGGCAGCGAGGCGCTGATCGAGGCGCTGGTACAGTTCGCCCGCCCCTATATCTACACCACCAGCCAGCCACCGGCGCTGGCCTGCGCCACACTCAAGAGCCTGGAGCTGTTGCGCCGCGAAACCTGGCGTCGTGAGCACCTGGCAGCCTTGATTCGCCAGTTCCGAGAAGGCGCGCAGCAGTTGGGGCTGCAGTTGATGGACAGCCCGACGCCGATCCAGCCCATCGTGATCGGTGACAGTGCGCAGGCGTTGCGCCTGTCACGCCTGCTGCGTGAGCGCGGCTTGCTGGTGACGGCCATCCGCCCACCCACCGTGCCGGCTGGCAGCGCACGCCTGCGGGTAACCCTGAGCGCCGCACACAGCGAGGCGCAGGTGCAGCTATTGTTGAATGCATTGGCCGAGTGTTATCCACAGTTGGAGAACGCCGATGCGTAATCGACTTGTTCTATTGCCCGGCTGGGGCTTGGGAACTGCTGCGCTGGAGCCGCTGGCCGCTAGCCTGCGTGCCCAGGACGCCCGCCTGCAGGTAGAGCTGATGCCCCTGCCAGAACTGGCCCACAGCGATGTGCAGGCCTGGATCGACCATCTGGACCGCAAGCTGCCCAACGATGTCTGGCTGGGTGGCTGGTCACTGGGTGGCATGTTGGCCAGCGCGCTGGCGCACAAGCGTGGCGACCACTGCTGCGGGCTGCTGACCTTGGCCAGCAACCCCAGCTTCCTGGCCCGGCCAGATTGGCCCCATGGCATGGCCGAAGACACCTTCGGCACCTTCCTCGACGGTTGCCGCAACCATACTCAGGTTACCCTCAAGCGCTTTCGTACCTTGTGCAGCGACGGCGCACTGCAGCCGCGCACCCTGTTGCGCCAGCTGGGTGTCGGCGTGCCGGAAACCGACCCGTTGTACCTGGCCACTGGCCTTGAAGTGCTGGCTAAGCTGGACACCCGTGAGGCCTTGCAGGCCTATGATGGCCCGCAGCTGCACCTGTTCGCCGGCAGCGATGCACTAGTGCCAGCAGAGGCGGCAAAGGCGTTGAGCGAGCTGTTGCCCGATGTAGAAGTGGGCATGGTCGAAGACAGTTCCCACGCGTTCCTGCTGGAGTATCCGCAGGAGCTGGCGGCGGGCATCAAGAGTTTTCTGCATGAGAGTGGCGATGACTGACCTTTCCCGTCCGACCCTGCCCGGCGCATTGCCCGACAAGCGCCAGGTGGCGGCCTCGTTCTCCCGCGCCGCGGCCAGTTACGACAGCGTGGCGGCCCTTCAGCGCGCTGTAGGCCTGAGCCTGCTGGAGCAGTTGCCGGCAGGCCTGCAGCCGTCACACTGGCTGGACCTGGGCAGCGGCACCGGCCATTTCAGCCGCATGCTGGCCGAGCGTTTCGCCCAGGCCGGCGGCGTGGCGGTGGATATTGCCGAGGGCATGTTGCTTCATGCGCGTCATGTCAAGGGTGGGGCGCAGTATCACGTGGTTGGCGACGCCGAGCGTTTGCCGCTGCGCGATGCCAGTGTCGACCTGGTGTTTTCCAGCCTGGCGGTGCAGTGGTGCGATCAGTTCGCCAGTGTGCTGGCCGAGGCGCAGCGGGTGCTGCGCCCAGGTGGAGTACTGGCCTTCAGCAGCCTGTGCGTGGGCACCCTCGACGAACTGCGCGCCAGCTGGCAGGCGGTGGATGGCCTGGTGCATGTAAACCGCTTCCGCCGTTTCGAAGACTATCAGCGCCTGTGCGCAGCCAGCGGTTTTGAGCAGCTTGAGCTGGAGCGGTGCCCGCATGTACTGCACTACCCGGATGTGCGCAGCCTGACCCACGAACTGAAGGCGTTGGGGGCGCACAATCTGAACCCTGGGCGACCTTCCGGCCTCACTGGCCGGGCGCGAATGCAGGGCCTGTTGCAGGCCTATGAGGCATTTCGCCAACCCGCGGGGCTGCCAGCCACCTATCAAGTGGTCTATGGTGTGTTGCGCAAGCCACTGGCGTAAGGGGAGCACGATGAGCCAGGCCTTTTTCATTGCGGGTACCGATACCGATGTCGGCAAGACCACCATCGCCGCTGGCCTGTTGCATGCGGCGCGTTTGCAGGGCATGAGCACGCTGGGTGCCAAGCCGGTTGCCTCGGGCTGCACCATGACGCCGAAAGGCCTGCGCAATAGCGATGCCCTGGCGCTGATCGACGAAAGCACGGTCAAGCTGCCTTATGAGCAGGTCAATCCGTTTGCCTTCGAGCCTGCTATAGCCCCGCATGTGGCGGCGCGCGAGGCAGGGGTGACGCTGGCTGTGCCAGAACTGCTCGCGGCGATGCGCAATGTGCTGCAACAAAATGCCGACTTCACCTTGATAGAGGGGGCCGGTGGCTGGCGCGTACCGCTGTCGGGCCTGGAGAACCTGTCCGACCTTGCCGTTGCCCTGCGATTGCCGGTGATTCTGGTGGTAGGCGTGCGGTTGGGTTGCATCAGCCATGCCTTGCTCAGCGCCGAAGCGATCGAGCGTGATGGGCTGCAGTTGGCGGGTTGGGTAGCAAACATCATCGAGCCGCGCACCTCACGCCTGGAAGAGAACCTGGCCAGCCTTGCAGAGCGCCTGCCGGCGCCTTGCCTGGGGCGGGTTCCCAAGCTCAAGCAGGCCAGTGCCGACATGGTGGCTGAGCATCTGCAACTGGATCTGCTGGATTAGTCTGTTGCAGGCCCGGCCTCTTCGCGGGTAAACCCGCTCCTACGAGGGAACGCATACCGTTGTGGGCGCGGGTTTACCCGCGAAGAAGCCAGTGCAGGAATACCCAAGGCCTATCAACTGGCATTGAGCCATTAGGGATTTAAACGGGCCTTTTCGCCCCTAGCCTGTTTTAATTGGGGCTGTTCGTCATCCAGCGTCAATGGAGTCCTGACATGGAAATCACCGGTAGCTCCGCCTACTACGCGGGCCTGAGCGCAATCCAGACCGGCCAGAATCGCGTCGATCAGGCCGCCAGCCAGATCGCCAACACCACTGCCGAACGCACCGCCACTAGCCAGTCCAGCGATTTTCAGGCCGAACGCCTGCGCGCGGTCGACCGCAGCCAGCAGATGGACATGGCCACCAGTGTCGTGCAACAGGCGGTGGGCAAGACCGAAGTCGAGCTCGGCGCAAAGGTCGTCAAGGCATCCGACGAAATGCTTGGCCGGATCATCGACACCTACGCCTGAATACTTGCGTCATCCCCTATTTCAGCGCCTGCCTTGTAGGAGCGGGCTTGCCCGCGAATGCGTCCGATCAGACAACAATTTTGTCTGGTCGGGCCTCTTCGCGGGCAAGCCCGCTCCTACAAGGGTTTGTGGCATGGCATGACTGATTTGCCATTTTTCGTGGCGTAAATGGCACCATAGTCCATCCTTGACAGAAAGCTGAGCTAAACGTAAGTTTCAAACAACTGTTTGATCGGCTTCCGCCAAGCGCGGGTCACCCCACAGAACTCACCTAGAGGTTCATCGCAATGCCTGACTACAAAGCCCCCTTGCGTGATATCCGCTTCGTTCGCGACGAGCTGCTTGGCTATGAGGCGCACTATCAGAGCCTGCCGGGCTGCCAGGACGCCACGCCCGACATGGTCGACGCGATCCTTGAAGAAGGCGCGAAGTTCTGTGAGCAGGTGTTGTCGCCGCTGAACCGCGTGGGTGACCAGGAAGGCTGCACCTGGAGCGAATCGGGGGTGAAAACCCCAACCGGCTTTAAAGAAGCCTACCAGCAGTTCGTCGAAGGCGGCTGGCCGAGCCTGGCACATGACGTCGAACATGGCGGCCAAGGCCTGCCAGAGTCGCTGGGCCTGGCCCTGAGCGAAATGGTCGGTGGCTCGAACTGGTCGTGGGGTATGTACCCAGGCCTGTCGCATGGCGCGATGAACACTATTTCTGCGCATGGCACTGCCGAGCAGCAGCACACCTACCTGACCAAGCTGGTGTCCGGCGAGTGGACCGGCACCATGTGCCTGACCGAACCGCACTGCGGCACCGACCTGGGCATGCTGCGCACCAAGGCCGAGCCACAGGCCGACGGCAGCTACAAAGTGTCGGGCACCAAGATCTTCATTTCGGCCGGTGAGCACGACATGGCCGACAACATCGTCCATATCGTCCTGGCCCGCCTGCCGGACGCACCGGCCGGTACCAAGGGGATTTCGCTGTTCATCGTGCCGAAGTTCCTGCCCAACGCCGAGGGCGGCGTGGGCGAGCGCAACGGCGTGAGCTGCGGCTCGATCGAACACAAGATGGGCATCCACGGTAACGCTACCTGCGTCATGAACTTCGATGCTGCCACCGGCTACCTGATCGGCCCAGCCAACAAAGGCCTGAACTGCATGTTCACCTTCATGAACACTGCTCGTCTGGGGACCGCGCTGCAAGGCCTGGCCCACGCCGAGGTGGCGTTCCAGGGTGGCCTGAAGTACGCCCGTGAGCGCCTGCAGATGCGTTCCCTGACCGGCCCGAAAGCACCGGACAAGGCCGCTGACCCGATCATCGTCCACCCGGACGTGCGTCGCATGCTGCTGACCATGAAGGCCTTCGCCGAAGGCAACCGCGCGATGGTTTACTTCACCGCCAAGCAGGTGGACATCGTCAAGTACAGCCAGGACGAAGAAGAGCGCAAGAAGGCTGACGCCCTGCTGGCGTTCCTGACCCCGATCGCCAAGGCATTCATGACCGAAGTCGGTTTCGAAGCCGCCAACCACGGCGTACAGATCTACGGCGGCCATGGCTTCATCGCCGAATGGGGCATGGAGCAGAACGTGCGCGACAGCCGTATCTCCATGCTGTACGAAGGCACTACCGGTATTCAGGCCCTCGACCTGCTCGGTCGCAAAGTGCTGATGACTCAGGGCGAAGCACTGAAGGGCTTCACCAAGATCGTGCACAAGTTCTGCCAGGCGCAGGAAGGTAACGAAGCGGTCAAGGAGTTCGTTGAACCGCTGGCGGCCATCAACAAGGAGTGGGGCGAGCTGACCATGAAAGTGGGCATGGCTGCCATGAAGGACCGTGAAGAAGTGGGTGCGGCTTCGGTCGATTACCTGATGTACTCCGGCTATGCCTGCCTGGCCTACTTCTGGGCCGACATCGCCCGCCTGGCCGCCGAGAAACTGGCAGCCGGCACCAGCGAGGAGGCGTTCTACACCGCCAAGCTGCAGACTGCGCGCTTCTACTTCCAGCGCATCCTGCCACGTACCCGTACCCATGTGGCGACCATGCTGTCGGGCGCCAACAACCTGATGGCGATGGACGAAGAGCACTTCGGCCTGTCGTACTGATACTGGCGCTGTACCCAAAACCCGCCTGCCCTGACCGGGAGGCGGGTTTTTTACGTCTTCAGGTTCAGCGTGGTCCCTCGTAGGAGCGGGTTTACCCGCGAAGAGGCCGGCCCTGCTGGCCAATCTCCATCAGCCGTTCACCGTTGCCAGCGCTACCGTATTCGCGGGTAAACCCGCTCCTACAAGGCTCGCGTGGCGGCCGGAAGTTCGTTCATCCAACCGCAAATTCAACTGTTCCAGTGCACTGCCGATGAAGTGAGGGCACAATGCCATTATTGATCTGCCGGGTTGGAGATTACCCTTGTTTCGTCTTAACGCTGTTCGCGCAAGCCACTTCCTGCCGTCGCTGTTCTTGTTGCTGGCAGGGCTCGCCGCAGCCTATGTGAGAGACCTCAGCGTCTTTTTCACATCGCTGTTCAATGTCCTGCCTACCTTGGTTCTGCTGCTGGGTGGCGCCTACTGCGCGGTATACCGCCGTCAGCGTGAGCTGTTCCTGATGCTGACGGTGTACATCGCCTACTTTCTGCTCGATACCCAGACCGACTTCTACCGTGACCATGGCCGCGTGCGTGAGGACGCCGCGGTGATCTTCCACCTTGTCTGCCTGTTGCTGCCGGCGCTGTTCGGGCTGTATGGCGCCTGGCAGGAGCGTACGCACCTGCTGCAGGACCTGGTCGCCCGCGGTGCGGTGCTGTTTGCCGTGGGCAGTGTGGCGGTGGCCCTCCAGCAAAGCTACCCCGAGGCGTTGCTGACCTGGTTGGCGGAGATCCGCTGGCCGGCTTTGCATGGCCACTGGATGAGCCTGATCCAGATGGTCTACCCGCTGTTCCTGGGTGTGTTCATTCTGCTGGTGGTGCAGTACCTGCGTGCACCCCGGCCGCTGCACGCCGCGCAGTTGATCGGCCTGCTGGGCATTTTCTGGATGCTGCCGCAGACCTTCATCCTGCCGTTTACCTTGAACATCATGTGCAGCCAGGTGATGTTGATGATCGCCGCAGCAGTGGCGCACGAGGCTTATCAGATGGCCTTCCGTGACGAGCTGACTGGCCTGCCGGGGCGCCGTGCGCTGAACGAGCGCATGCAGCGCCTGGGGCGTAACTATGTGATCGCCATGACCGATGTCGACCACTTCAAGAAATTCAATGACACCCACGGCCACGATGTCGGTGACCAGGTGCTGCGGTTGGTCGCCAGCCGCTTGTCCAAGGTCACCGGCGGTGGCCGTGCCTACCGTTATGGCGGGGAGGAGTTCGCCCTGGTGTTCGCCGGCAAGACCGCCGCGGAATGCGTGCCGCATGTGGAAGCCGTGCGTGAAGTGATCGCCAATTACGTGATGCACCTGCGCGATCAGCACAACCGCCCGCAGGACGATACCGCCGGGCGCCAGCGCCGGGCTGGCAGCGCCGGCGGCACGGTCTCGGTCACCATCAGTATCGGCGTGGCCGAGCGCCAGGCCGATCATCGCAACCCCGAGGCGGTGCTGAAATCCGCCGACCAGGCGCTTTACAGTGCCAAAGGCGCGGGGCGCAATTGTGTCATGGTGCATGGGCGACAATCACCGCGTGGGGCAGTGCGTACGGCGTGACCGAATTAGACTATGCAGTCGATTGATGACCCTATGTCTCGCAAAAGTTGTTCGGTTACACTGCCAGTAACCCCAGTGTCGCGGTTCCCCGAGACCGCCCCGACCCGACTAGCGAGAGGTTGTCATGGCTGACTATAAAGCGCCGCTGCGCGACATGCGCTTCGTACTGAATGAAGTCTTCAACGTGGCCGAGCAGTGGACGCAGTTGCCCGGGCTGGCCGAGGTTGTCGATGCCGACACGGCCATGGCCGTGCTGGAAGAAGCCGGCAAGGTCACCGCCAGGACCATTGCGCCGCTCAGCCGCGCCGCCGACGAAGAGGGCTGCCACTGGGACAACGGCGCGGTGCGGACCCCAGCCGGTTTCATTGAAGCCTACAACACCTACGCCGAAGGCGGCTGGGTGGGCGTGGGCGGCGACCCGCTGTTCGGCGGTATGGGTATGCCCAAGGCCATCTCGGCCCAGGTCGAGGAAATGGTCAACGCGTCCAGCCTGGCCTTCGGCCTGTACCCGATGCTGACGGCCGGCGCCTGCCTGTCGATCAACGCCCACGCCAGCGAGGCCTTGAAGGAAAAATACCTTCCGAACATGTATGCCGGCGTTTGGGCCGGCTCCATGTGCCTGACCGAGCCGCATGCCGGCACCGACCTGGGCATCATCCGCACCAAGGCCGAGCCCCAGGCTGATGGCAGCTACAAGGTCAGCGGTACCAAGATTTTCATCACGGGTGGCGAACACGACCTGACCGAGAACATCATCCATCTGGTGCTGGCCAAGTTGCCGGATGCACCGGCGGGGCCGAAAGGGATTTCGCTGTTCCTGGTGCCGAAGTTCCTGGTCAATGAAGACGGCAGCCTCGGTGCGCGGAACCCGGCCACTTGCGGCTCGATCGAGCACAAAATGGGCATCCAGGCTTCGGCTACCTGTGTGATGAACTTCGACGAGGCTGTCGGCTACATCGTCGGTGAGCCGAACAAAGGCTTGGCGGCCATGTTCACCATGATGAACTACGAGCGCCTGGGCGTCGGCATTCAAGGCCTGGCGTCGGCCGAGCGCTCCTATCAGAACGCCGTGGAGTACGCCCGCGATCGCCTGCAAAGCCGTGCCCCGGCCGGCCCACAAGCCAAGGACAAGGCTGCCGACCCGATCATCGTCCACCCGGACGTGCGTCGCATGCTGTTGACCATGAAGGCGCTGATCGAAGGTGGCCGCGCATTCTCCACTTATGTGGCCATGCAACTGGACAGTGCCAAGTACAGCGAAGACGCCAGCGTGCGCAAACGCAGCGAAGAGCTGGTGGCACTGCTGACGCCGGTGGCCAAGGCCTTCCTCACCGACCTGGGCCTGGAGTGCGCAGTGCATGGCCAGCAGGTATTCGGCGGGCATGGTTACATTCGTGAGTGGGGGCAGGAGCAGTTGGTGCGCGATGTGCGCATTACCCAGATCTACGAAGGTACCAATGGCATCCAGGCCCTCGACCTGATGGGGCGTAAAGTGGTGGCCAGCGGCGGGGCATACTACAAGCTGTTCTCTGACGAGATTCGCCAGTTCATTACCGGTGCAGGCAGCGAACTGGACGAATTCGCCAAGCCACTGGGCGCTTCGCTCGATCAGCTCGACGGTTTGACCGAGTGGGTATTGCAGCAGGCCAAGGGCAACCCGAATGAAATTGGCGCGGCTTCGGTCGAGTACCTGCATGCCTTTGGCTATGTTGCCTATGGCTACATGTGGGCACTGATGGCGCGGGCGGCGCTGGCGGGCGAGGGGGATGCGCCGTTCTATTCGGGCAAGCTGGGTACGGCGCGGTTCTACTTTGCGCGGTTGCTGCCACGGGTGGATTCGCTGGTGGCTTCGGTGAAGGCGGGGAGTGAGTCGCTTTACCTGCTGGATGCCGAGCAGTTCTGATCGATTTTTGGGGCTGCTGCGCAGCCCAATCGCGACGCAAGGCCGCTCCCACAGGTATCGCCTAAGTTTGGATAGGTGGAAGCGGCCTCAGCCATCGCATATCTGTGAATGAATCTCCTGTGTAAGCTTTTTCCTACACGACGTGGTGACTTTTCACCACTGTTCTAAGATTGGATCCACTGTTAATCTTTACCACATGGACGTTGCGCAGGAAGCGCAAAGGACAGATCAAGGACGACGACGAAGGACCACCTGCCAGGATGGCGGGGCGATACGGATGTCACAGGGAAACAGTCTGGAAAACCCCGCTTCGGCGGGGTTTTCTTTGCGTGCGTGTTTTTCAGGCCAGCACATCCAGCGGTGATGCTCCCATCAGGCGAGCGTCCGTCTCTTCCTCCAGCAACGTGCGCAGCAGCTCCACAGAGGCCTGCTGGCGCTGGGCATCGCGAAATACCAGGCCGACCTTCAACGGCACGCGCGGCTCGCTCAACGGCTTCCACAGCAGCCCCTGATCATCTTCGGCGGCCTCCTTGGCGCGCCCCGGCAGAATGGTCGCCAGCGCTGTGTGCGCGAGGCTATCGAGAATCCCTGCCATATTGTTCATCTCTGCCTGCACCTGCGGCCGTCGGCCCTGACTGGCCAGTTGCGCCTGCCAGATCTGACGGATCTGGAACTCCTCGCCCAGCATCAGCATGGGCAACTCGGCGGCCTGACGGATGGACACCTTCTTGAAGTCCTTCAGCGGGTGGGTATCGGGTATGACCAGTTGCAGCTCATCTTCGTACAACAGCAGGCCATGCAGCCCTGGCTGGCGCGGCGGCAAATAGCTGATGCCGATGTCCAGGTTGCCGTTGAGCAGGCGCCGTTCGATCTCCAACCCCGACAACTCGTAAATCTGCACGACCAGGTGAGGTTGAGCCTTGCGCAGCCGTTCAAGCAGCTGCGGGATCAGGCTTGGCCGCACGGTCTGCAATACACCGATAGCCAAGGTGCGCAGCGACTGGCCCTTGAAGTTGCGCATGGCCTCGTGGGCCCGCTGCAGGCCGTCGAGCAACGGCAGGGCATGGTTGTACAAGGTGTGGGCAGCCAGGGTCGGCAGCAAGCGTTTGTTGCTGCGCTCGAACAGGCTCAGGTCGAGGCTGTGCTCCAATTGGCGAATCTGCTGGGAAAGCGCCGGCTGTGACAGCGACAGGCGTTCGGCGGCACGGCCTACGTGGCCTTCTTCGTACACCGCGACGAAATAACGCAGTTGGCGGAAATCCATAAGCAACACTTATCGAAAATGCTGGAAAAACGAAATGGTCGAAAACCCTGCTGAAGCCTAGTCTATCGCCGTATTCCAAAGGGTTACAGCGATGATTCGGTCGATTGTTACCCCGGATGAAAAACACTTTTGATAGGCAAGGCAAAATATCGAGTGCAGGCACCAAGACCGCACCGTGGCTGCCCTTTACCGTGATTGGTTGGAGCCCTGATGAACCTGTTCAACCTGCGCCGCTCGGCTCCTGCCGCCGCCGCCGAGCCCAAGCGTGCGCCGGTGATCGTGCCGCACGCGTCTGAGCAGTCGCCTGAGCGCCTGATGCCCGGCACCGAACGTGCAGCGCAGGTATTCGTGCGTGGCCAGGGCTCGTGGTTGTGGGACAACGAAGGGCATGCCTACCTGGACTTCACTCAGGGCGGTGCGGTCAACAGCTTGGGCCACAGCCCCAGCGTGCTGGTCAAAGCGTTGGGCAACCAGGCTCAGGCGTTGATCAACCCGGGCTCGGGCTTCCACAACCGTGGCTTGCTGGGGCTGGTCAACCGGCTGTGTCAGAGTACCGGCAGTGACCAGGCCTACCTGCTTAACAGCGGTGCCGAGGCCTGTGAAGGGGCGATCAAGCTGGCGCGTAAGTGGGGCCAACTGCACCGCAACGGCGCCTATCACATCATTACTGCCAGCCAAGCCTGCCATGGCCGTAGCCTCGGCGCGCTGTCCGCGTCCGACCCGTTGCCGTGCAATCGCTGCGAACCTGGTCTGCCGGGTTTCAGCAAGGTGCCGTTCAATGACCTCGCGGCGCTGCACGCCGAGGTGGATTCACGCACCGTGGCAATCATGCTCGAGCCGATACAGGGTGAGGCGGGCGTTATTCCCGCTACTCAGGAATACCTCAAGGGCGTGGAAACGCTCTGCCGCGAACTGGGCATCCTGCTGATCCTTGATGAGGTGCAGACCGGTATTGGTCGCTGTGGTGCGCTGCTGGCCGAGGAGCTCTATGGCGTGCGTGCCGACATCATCACCTTGGGCAAGGGCCTGGGGGGCGGCGTGCCGCTGGCCGCCTTGTTGGCGAGGGGCAAGGCATGCTGCGCCGAGCCTGGTGAGCTGGAAGGCAGCCATCACGGCAACGCGCTGATGTGCGCCGCCGGCCTGGCGGTGCTGGACAGCGTGCTGGAACCTGGCTTTCTGGCCCAGGTCCAGGACAACGGTCGTCACCTGCGTGAAGGCCTGAGCCGCCTGACCGGGCGCTATGGTCAGGGTGAAGTGCGCGGTCACGGGCTGCTATGGGCCCTGCAACTGAAAGAAAACCTCGCCCGCGAACTGGTGGCCGCGGCCCTGCACGAAGGCCTGCTGCTCAACGCGCCGCAAGTGGATGTAGTGCGCTTTTCACCGGCGCTGACTGTGAGCAAAGGCAACATCGACGAAATGCTGCTGCGCCTGGCGCGCGCTTTCGCCCGCCTGCATGCCCAGCAGCAGGCCCGTCGCGAAATGCCGGCGTAGCGGCCTGGCAAAGAATTCAACGAACCGTCTGGCGTTCCTGCGCATCGCCCCTGGCCTGTTTCATTCGGCCCGGGGCGTTTTTTTTTGCCTGTGGAACCTCTACGGCTGGGAGCTAGTCTTTGATGTAACCCTTCAGGAGAGACTCGCATGGACTTTATTCGCATCATCATCGCCATTCTTCTGCCACCGCTGGGCGTGTTTCTGCAGGTGGGGTTTGGCGGGGCGTTCTGGCTTAATATCCTGCTGACCCTGCTGGGGTACATTCCGGGGATCGTGCATGCGGTGTATATCATCGCCAAGCGGTGAGGTGCCGGGGGGGGAAGACATCCCAGTCTCCCACCCCCGCAACAGCCCTCAGTTTCGAAGCTCGCTATGCAATGCGTTTTACCATGAGTTTGTCGACGTAGTGTTTCAGCGCGTTCAGTGGGAACCCGGTATTGTAAACGCCCCATTTCAAGTAATGCCGGGCAGGGGAGAACGTCTGGCATACGAGGGTAAAAGGATCCCTTTCATCGGGTTCCCTAGGCTTTCCTTCCCGGTCGGCTGTGAATTTCTGGGGGGCATTATCCAGAAAGAGTTGAACAGTACCGATATCTTGGTCACTGGAGAGCAGAACCCGAATCCGGATGTCGTACCACTTGTCCGCTTCAATTCGCGTCCACCAGACCACCTTGTGTTTTTCACCATCGAGCCGGGTGTTGTAGTGCGTCATTTCAAACCGGCCGGCCTGCACCTTCATGAAGAAAGGGTAGACATTGCTGCCCTCGGACTTCCACTGAAAGATCACATAGTCGCCATACGGGTCGTTGTCGACTTCAGGGAATTTGCTGCTCCAGCAAAAGTCGTAAATCTGGTTTTCCTTCCAGCCTTCATAGACTTCGTAGGGTGCCACATTAACTTTGATGGAGTTTGACTCGCACCGGTAATTACTCGTGTGCGCAGGCTTATCAAACAACCAGACTTTGCCTCGTTCCGTATCTCGCACCACCTTGAGGCTCGCCCCCGTTTCCGGCCCGCCTGTTTCTACCATTCTGAAGAGCTCATGGGTGGCTTTCTGTTCATCTTCCTGGTTGCGGTCGAGGGGTGTGGTTGACCCGACCCACATCAGAAAGTTTTCAGGGGCATTGGGTGGGCAGCTCTCCTCGTCATCATCTGGCAGGTTTTTCCCAAGGATTGCACTCTGAGTTTTATCCGGCGATAACCATTGAAGTAATAGCGCCCATACCCGCATGACGAAATGCGTATGGCCATTTTGTCGATCTTTGATTGGTGCTCCGTGCGCGTCTTTTTTCATCATGGCGGCCCATTGTCAATTTACAATAGCCGCCGCCCTGATAGCGCATCCATACAGGTTCAAGGGCGGCGCGAATACCGCGACGTTAGGGCCAGAACCAAGACACGTCTACTGACAGAATTGCCAGGTAATTGTGGTTTTCCGAATGCAAAGCACACTTAGTTTTTATTGTGTTGATGGTTGATCACGTTGCAAAAGAACAGCCACTCCTGTTCCAGCGCATGCGCCAGGTTATTTGCCTGTCGGAAACCGTGCCGTTCGAGAGCATAGAAATGCGCCTCTGCTTGAACACCCTTGGCCTTGAGCGCTGCGAGCATTTTTCGGGTCTGCTCCGGTACCACTACAGCATCCAGTTCACCCTGGAAAAAAATCACTGGCGCCCTGATGCTATCTGCATGCAGAAGAGGGGTGCGCTGGCGATAGCGTTCAGCGTCGCGCTGCGGGTCGCCGATCAGCCAGTCCAGGTAATCCCCTTCGAACTTGTGCGTGGCACGGCCCAGGGCTATCGGGTCGCTGACCCCGTACAGGCTGGCGCCGGCGCGGAACACGTCATGGAACGCCAAGGCGCACAAGGTGGTGTAGCCACCGGCGCTACCACCGCGGATAAACGCCTTGTGCTTGTCGACCAGGCCTTGAGCAGCCAGGTATTCGACCGCCGCGCAGGCATCGGCCACGTCACTTTCGCCCCAGCGCAGGTGCAGTGCCTGGCGGTATTCCCGACCATAGCCGGTGCTGCCCCGGTAGTTGAGGTCGGCCACGGCAAAGCCACGCTGGGTCCAGTACTGGATGCGCGGGTCGAGCACGGGATAGCAGGCTGAGGTTGGCCCGCCGTGGATGAACACCACCAGCGGTGCGGCGCCTTGCGGCTGCGCTGGCGGGTAGAAGAAACCATGGGCCTGCTCGCCGCCACTGCCGTAGTGGATCGGCTGCGGTAGGCTGATTTGCCCTGCTGGCAGTATTTCGGCACCACCGGCCAGTACGCGTACTTCATGGTTGCCGCGGTCAATGGCAATGACTGCCGGTGGGCTGATGGGCGACGCGGCAATGGCATACAGGTGTTCGCTGTCCATGGCCAGGCTGCGAAAGCGTGTGTAGGCACTGGCGAAACGCTCCATACGGCCATCTTCACCACGCAGCCCCAATTGCCCGAAGCCGTCTTTGAACCAGCTGGCCAGGTAGCTTTGCGGGCCAAGTGCCAACCAGGTACAGGTGCCCAATTGCCAAGGCGCAGCAGCATGGTCCGCCGGTGCAGCAGGCAACGGCTGCCATTGGCCATCGACCTCACCCCAGGGTTGCCAGAAGCCATTGCGGTCGGAAAGGCAGTAGAGCCGACCTTCGGCATCGAAGCGTGGCTGTTGCAGCGATTCTTCGGCGGCGGCTACACATTGCGCCGGTCCCCAGTGGCCGCTGGCATCGCGCACGCGGCACACCAACCGGGTGACGGTCCAGGGCTGCGCCGGGCGGTCCCATTCGATCCACGCCAGGCGCTGGCCATCGGCACTGACGGTAGGCGAGGCGTAGAAGTCCGCGCCCTCGGCGAGCACCTCGCGGCGGCTGTCACCCAAAGCGACCAGGCGGTGCTCTACCTGTTCGGCATGGCGCTCTTCGACGGCCAGCACTTGGCCGTCGTGCCACTGCACATCGCCATAGCGGCAGCTGGCATCCTGGGTCAGTGCACGTGGTAACAGATTGTCCAGCGGCTGGGTGTAGACCTGTTGGTCCTTTTCGTTGACGAACACCAGCCCGTCGCCACCCAGGCAAAAGCTGCCACCGCCGTACTCATAGACCCGGCTGCGTACGCTGAAGCCATCCGGGGTCAGGCAGCGGGCCTGGTAGTGCAGCCAGTGCCAGATACGGCACGCTCCATCGGCCGGGCGGAATTCGTTCCAGAACAGCCCGTCGGCACTGACCTTGAGTTCGGCGAAGTCGGTGCCGGCGGCAACCGCCTGGGCCGCGCTGAATTCAGCCGCGGGCGATGACACGGGAGTTTCGATCATTGCGGAAGGTCATCTGTTCGATCGCGAGCTGGGCGGTTTCAGCCTCCTCGCGGGCCTTGAGGATGATGCCGTGGTCGGTCGACTTGGCGCACACCGGGTCGGCGTTGCTGGCATCACCGGTCAGCATGAAGGCCTGGCAGCGACAGCCGCCGAAGTCCTTTTCTTTCTCGTCGCAGGAGCGGCACGGTTCGCGCATCCACTCATAGCCACGGAAGCGGTTGAAACCGAACGATTCATACCAGATATGGTGCAAGTCGTGGTCGCGTACATTCGGAAACTGCACCGGCAGCTGGCGGGCGCCGTGGCAGGGCAATGCGGTACCGTCCGGGGTGATGGTGAGGAACAGGTTGCCCCAGCCGTTCATGCAGGCCTTGGGACGCTCTTCGTAGTAGTCAGGGGTAACGAAAATCAGCTTGCACGGGTTGCCCTCGGCCTTGAGCTTGTCCCGGTATTCGTTGGTGATACGTTCGGCCCGCTCGAGCTGCGCGCGGGTTGGCAGCAGCCCTAGGCGGTTGAGGTGCGCCCAGCCATAGAACTGGCACGTGGCGAGCTCGACAAAGTCGGCCTCCAGGGCAATGCACAGCTCGATGATGCGGTCGATCTTGTCGATGTTGTGCCGATGGGTGACGAAGTTGAGCACCATCGGGTAGCCATGGGCTTTCACCGCGCGGGCCATTTCCAGCTTCTGTGCAAAAGCCTTTTTCGAGCCGGCCAGCAGGTTGTTCACCTGCTCGTCGCTGGCCTGGAAGCTGATCTGGATATGGTCCAGGCCGGCCTTCTTGAAGTCGGCGATGCGCGCCTCGGTCAGGCCAATGCCCGAGGTGATCAGGTTGGTGTAGTAACCCAGGCGACGGGCCTCTGCGATCAGCTGGGCAAGGTCCTGACGTACCAGCGGTTCACCGCCGGAAAAGCCGATTTGTGCGGCACCCATTTCCCGCGCTTCAGCCATGACCTTGAACCACTGTTCGGTGCTCAGCTCCTGGCCCTGGGCGGCAAAGTCCAGTGGGTTGGAGCAGTAAGGGCACTGCAGCGGGCAGCGGTAGGTCAGCTCGGCCAGCAGCCACAGCGGCAGGCCGACCTCGGGCGTAGGTGGCAACTCAGGCGAGGACGATCCAGTGTTCGGCACGGGCCACCTCCATGAACTGCTCGATGTCGTCCGCCACTTCCGGGACACCGGGGAATTGCTGTTCGAGTTCGCTGATGATCGCTGCCACGTCACGCTGGCCGTCGATCAGGCCACCGATCAGGCTCGCGCTGTCGTTGAGCTTGATCATGCCTTCGGGGTACAGCAACACATGGCCCTTTTGCGCCGGCTCGTACTGGAAGCGGTAGCCGGGGCGCCAGTTGGGTACCTGGTTACGGTCGAAACTCATAGGGTGATTCCCTTGTGCCACACCCGTTCCTGGGTGACGGAGTGATAGGGCGGGCGGTTCAGTTCGTAGGCCATGCTCATGGCATCGAGCATACTCCAGAGGATATCCAGCTTGAACTGCAGTATCTCCAGCATACGCTCCTGGCCCGCACGGGTGGTGTAGTGCTGCAGGGTAATCGCCAGGCCGTGTTCCACATCGCGTCGCGCCTGGCCCAGGCGGGTACGGAAATACTCATAGCCGGCGGGGTCGATCCACGGGTAGTGCTGCGGCCAGCTGTCCAGGCGTGACTGGTGGATTTGCGGGGCGAACAGCTCGGTCAGCGAACTGCTGGCGGCTTCCTGCCAGCTGGCGCGGCGGGCAAAGTTGACGTAGGCGTCCACGGCAAAGCGCACGCCAGGCAATACCAGTTCTTGCGAGCGCAATTGGTCCGGGTCCAGCCCGACAGCCTGGCCCAGGCGCAGCCAGGCTTCGATGCCGCCATCCTCGCCGGGCGCACCGTCGTGGTCGAGCAGGCGCTGGATCCACTCGCGGCGCACTTCGCGGTCCGGGCAGTTGGCCAGGATCGCGGCATCCTTCATCGGGATGTTGACCTGGTAGTAGAAGCGGTTGGCCACCCAGCCCTGGATCTGCTCGCGGGTGGCGCGCCCCTGGTACATCGCCACGTGGTACGGGTGATGGATGTGGTAATAGGCGCCCTTGGCGCGCAGGGCCTGCTCGAACTCGGCAGGGGACATTGGCAGTGCGTCGCTCATTCGGCTGGCTCCTGTAGAACGATTATCTGGCCTGGCACATCTCTCTCCCTTGTGGGAGCGGACGTGCCCGCGAACACCGGCGAAGCCGGTGCCATAGACCGTGTTGGCTTTTTCGCGGGCATGCCCGCTCCCACAGGGTCTGGTGTCGCCTCACAGACTGTATTTACAACTCGATGCTCATGCCATCGAAGGCAACTTCGACGCCCCGGCGCAGGACTTCGGCGCGCTCGGGGGAGTTTTCATCGAGAATCGGGTTGGTGTTGTTGATGTGGATAAGTACCTTGCGCTGGCGCGGGAAGCCGTCGAGCACTTCCAGCATGCCGCCAGGGCCGTTCTGGGCCAGGTGACCCATCTCGCGGCCGGTGCGGGTGCCCACGCCACGGCGCTGCATTTCGTCGTCTTCCCACAGGGTGCCGTCGACCAGCAGGCAGTCGGCACCGTGCATCATCGCCAGCAGCTTTTCGTCTACCTGGCCCAGGCCCGGGGCGTAGAACAGCTTGCCGCCGGTGCGGGTGTCTTCGACCATCAAACCAAGGTTATCGCCCGGGTGCGGGTCGAAGCGGTGTGGCGAATAAGGCGGCGCGGCGCTGCGCAGGGGGAAGGGAGTGAACTTGAGGTTGGGGCAGGCGTCGATCACGAAGCTGCCTTCCAGCTCGATACGGTTCCACTGCAGGCCACCGTTCCAGTGGCTGAGCATGTTGAACAGCGGGAAACCGGTGGTCAGGTCCTGGTGGACCATGTCCGTGCACCACACCTGATGCGGGCAGCCTTCGCGCAGGCTGAGCAGGCCGGTGGTGTGGTCGATCTGGCTGTCCAGCAGGACGATGGCGTTGATACCGGTGTCGCGCAGTGCCCGGGCCGGCTGCATCGGCGCAAAGGCCTGCAGTTGGGCGCGGATGTCGGGCGAGGCATTGCACAATATCCAGTGCACACCGTCGTCGGACAGGGCGATGGATGACTGGGTGCGCGCCGTGGCTTTCAGGGTGCCATCACGGTAGCCCTTGCAGTTGACGCAGTTGCAGTTCCACTGCGGGAACCCGCCACCGGCGGCGGAGCCGAGAACCTGGATGTACATGGCCACTCTCTATGCAGAAACCGGATCGAAAAAACGAAAACGCCCCGGCAGGCCGAGGCGTGAAACCCTAAGCCTGGCTTAGCGGTTAGCGAAGTACATGGTGACTTCGAAGCCGATACGCAGGTCAGTGTATGCAGGTTTGGTCCACATGGAATTACTCCTTCCGAATGAGGGTTGGGTTGTTCAGCTACTACTTGGGTACCGCCATGCGTTGGCAGTTCCGTGAAAACGGGATTGCGCTATCTTACAAGAAAAATTTGAACCGGAAGGTTAATTATTCGAGAAGCGCCGTTGCAGTTCGCGTAATAATCATCGATTTTCGCCCTGCCAGGAAGTGTCTGGCGCGGCAGCGTTGGCCAAACATAGCCAAGCGGAACCTGGGTCGAGCAGGGCGCTCAGCAGGTGGTCCAGATCCGTCTGCCGCGTAGTCAGGATAGACCTGCGCAGCACATCCAGCCGATCGGCTTGTGTGGCCAAGTGTGTCTGCCACGCCCATTCGGCGACATCGGCATTGGCCATGGCGGGCTCGTCGAATTGCCCAGCCAATGCCTGGCGAGCGGCCGGGTCAAGGGTGACGCCATGGCGCAGCAGGTTGAGCAGGTGGTCGAGCACCTGTGCCTGATCGGTGTGGGGGGATTGCACGCCGAACAGCAGCCCACCGACCCCCTCGACCTGACGAAAGGCGCTGAACACCGCGTAGCCGAGTTGCAAGTCTACCCGCAGGCGCTGGTAAACCGGCCCTTGCAGCAATTGGGCTAACAGGCGGCCCGCGGCCTCTTTTGCCGCCGGCAACGGGCAGAACAGCAGCAGGGCATGTTCGCTGCCTGGCACTTGGGCATGCTGCCAGCGGTGGTTTGCCCAGGTTGGCAGGGGGCTAGGTCGCGAGCCTTGCCCAGGGCACTGTTCCAGCGCAGCGCCCAAGGCCTTTAGCGCGGTATCCTCGAAGCCTGCGGCCATGCCATGCCACTCGGTGTGCAGCCACAGGCTGTCGAGTTGCTGCTGGGTCAGCGTGCAGGCAGGCACCGCTGGGGGCAGGCTACCCCGTACCGCGTCTGGCAGTTGCTTGAGCAGGGCCCTGATGGGGATCAGGGCCGGGGGCAGCGCCGTGCAGGGCAGCCAGCAACTGGCAGGTGGCTTGAGCATCAAGGCCAAGGCTTGTTCCACTGCCCGCAGCACTGCTGCTGGCAGGCCGGCGCAGTGCAACTGCCAGTATTCCCCGGCACTGCTGTACTGCAGTTGCACGGAGGCGCGGTCACAACGTTCCTGCAGTGGCGCCAGGGCCTGTTCCAGCACACGCTGTAACGGCTGGCGCATAGGTGAAGGTACATGCCAGCGCAGGTACAGCGCTGCGAATTGGCGCGCGGGCGGAAGCTGGTCACTGATCTTCAGCGCTGCCGGCAGCGGTTGCGCCTTGGCATGGGGCAGGTCAGCCTTCAGCAATGGGTCGACTGGCAGCAGCTGCCAATCGCCATGGTCGGCACCTGGCAGGCTTTCCAGCAGGGCGCCAAGCGCCTGCAACCCTTGGGTATCCAGCTTGGCGAACGGCTGGCCAGTGCTGTCCCGGCGGGCCAACTCGAGCGCGCTGGCACTGTGCGCTCGGCTGTGCTGCAGTAAGCCGAATTGATGGTTCAACTGTTCGCGGTCGGCCTGACGGATGAACCTGAACCAACCTTGCAGCAGGGCGCTGGCTTCGTCCGGGCAAGCGTCGGCACTGAGCTTCAGGTCAAGGTGCCACAGCAGCTGACCGGCGAACGCATACAGCCTTTCGGCTGTGAAACGTCGTAGCCAGCCACGCTCGCGAAGCGCGCCCAGCCAGGTACCTGGGCGGCTGTCCTCCAGGTAAGCGATCAGCAGTTCCAGGGCGTGCTCGGCACCGCTGGGGAGGCTTTGGTGCGTGAAGGTCAAAGCGCTAGCCATTGCTGGCAGTGGCGGCGGCAGTATTTGCGGCACGCGCTCACCTGCAGCGAACAGTTCGGCCTGCTGCCGGGCAAGGCGTTCAAGTTCATCCAGCGGCTGCGGACCGCAAAGGCTCAGGCAGATCTGGCCGCCTTGGTAGAAGCGTTGATGAAAGCCCGCAAGCGCTTGCTGGAAGGCCGCATCGTGCAAGGCCAGGGTGTATCGATTGCCAGCATGAAAAGCGCCCAGTGGATGCCTGGCTGACACTGACTGCAGCAAGGCGAACTGCTGTTGGGCCGTTGGATTGCGCGACCAGGCGATGAATTCGGCATGGATCACTTCGCGTTCACGGCGTTGGCGTTCGATGCCCAGATCCGGTTCTGCCAGCATTTGGCACAGGCGCTCGAGACCGCCACCGAGCGCGTTGGGTGGCACCTCGAAGAAAAAGTCGGTGGCGCGTTCGCGGGTGCTGGCGTTGACCTGGCCGCCCAGGGCTTGCACGTAGCGCATCAGGCCGTCTTCCAGCGGGAAGCGCGGGGTACCGAGGAAGAACAGGTGTTCGAGGAAGTGCGCCAGACCGGGCCATTTGGCAGGTGCGTCGTGGCTGCCCGCGTGCACCCGCAGTGCGGCGGCCGAGCGCTTGAGGCGCGGGGCGTGGCGCAGGGTCAGTTGCAAGCCGTTGGCGAGGGTGAGTTGGCGGATGGCGTCAGGCATGGGGGCTCCGGTGGCTGCTCTCCATGCTAACCGATTTGTTTGCAGGCCCGGCCTTTTCGCGGGTATGGCGCCGGTATGAAAGGCAGCGCAAATCCCGTGGGAGCGGGCGTGCCCGCGAATGGGCCGCATAGCGGCCCCTGTCAGCCTTTACGCAGGTGCAGCTCCTGGCGCAAATCGGTCAGGTAGGGAAACGTTCTGCGCCCCTGCACCACCCGCTCATGCTCGAGCTCTGCCAACAACTGGCACTCATCCCGCCCGGCCATGGCCAGCAAGCTGCCATCCGGGCCGATGATGCTGCTCTGCCCGCAATACTCGATCTCGTCTTCCGCGCCGCAGTAGTTGGCATATACCAGGTAGCACTGGTTTTCCTGCGCCCGTGCCCTCACGGTCACCTGGCAGGTAAAGTCGTACGGCGTCATGTTCGCCGTCGGCACCAGGATCAGCTCGGCGCCGTCCAGCGCCAGGCGTCGGGCGTTCTCCGGGAACTCGATGTCGTAGCAGATCAGCAGGCCAACCTTCCAGCCTTCCAGTTCCACCACCGGGAAGTGGTCCGCACCAGGGCTGAACATCGAGCGGTCCAGTTCACCGAACAGGTGGGTCTTGCGGTAATTGCTCAGGCTGCGGCCATGCGCATCGATCAGCTGCACGCTGTTGTAGATCGCCCCGTCATCGCCGCGCTCCGGGTAGCCATAGACAATGGCGATACGGTGCGCCTGGGCAATCTCCACCACCGTCATGGCTGCCGGGCCATCGGCGGCCTCGGCCAGGCGCTCGACCTGGGCCAGGCCGATGTTGTAGCCGGACAGGAACATCTCCGGGCACACCAGCAACTGTGCGCCGCGGTCGGCTGCCAACTGCGCCTGGTGGCGCAGCCGTTGCAGGTTGCCGGGCACATCCAGTGGCTTGGGTGCGCCC